>QFNN01000007.1 GCA_003240855.1 Sphingomonas sanxanigenens | reverse complement strand
TGCGAGAGCGAGCGCACTTCGCCGATCGCCGCCACGTGCCGCCACGCCTGCTCGCCATAGCCGAGAATGGCGAGCCGCCGGGCGTCGGGCCGGGCCATCGCCCCGGTCGCGGCGGCCGAGGCGGCGGCGGTGCGGATCGCCGTCACCTCGCCGGCCTCGATCAGCGCCGTCGGCGCGCCGCTGGCGCGATCGAAGATCAGGATCGCGCCCTGATGCGACGGGACGCCTTTCGCGAAATTGCCGGGATAGACGGTGATAAGCTTCGCCCCCACCGCATCGCCCATCGCGCCGGGCATGACGCCGAAAGCGTCGCCGCCCTCCAGATCGAGGATGCTGCGCAGCAACTGCCGCGTCTCCCCGCCCGCCAGAGCGATCATCGCTTCGCGGACAAGGCCGATGCAGGTTGCGTAATCGAGATGGCGCGCAACATCCTCGCGCCCGATGACGATCATTCAGCTTCCCCAGATATCAGTCGCGTAGCGCATGAAATTGGCGCCCATGATCTTCTCGATCCGCGCCGTCGACCAGCCCTTTGCGGCAAGCAGGCCGGCAAGCTTGCGAAACTGATCGGGGCCGCGAAGATCGACGACGAAGGGATAGGTATCGGGCCGCTCGCCCGGCGCGCTGATGCCGGCGGCGCGGCGTGCGGCGATCTCCTTCGCCAGCTCCGCCTCATAGGCCTTCAGATCGTCGATCTGGCTGATCCCGCCATCGGTGCCGATGCCGACATGATCCTCGCCGCAGACATTCACGGCATGTTCGAGATGCGCGACGACGTCGGCCGCGCGGGCATGGCCGGTCGGATTGAGGAACGGCATGAAGTAGATGCCGACGAAGCCGCCCTTTTCCGCCACCAGACGCAATTCCTCGTCCGTCTTGTTGCGCGGCAGATCGGTGACGGCGCGGCAGCCCGTATGGTTGATCGAGATCGGCGCCTTGGAGATCTGCGCCGCCTCCAGGCAGGTGCGCTGGCCGCTGTGCGAGAGATCGACCATCACGCGCTTCGCGTTGAGGCGTTCGATCACTTCGCGGCCGAAAGGCGAAATGCCGCGATTTTCGGGCACGGTCGATCCGTCGCCGATCTGGTTGGGGCCATTATAGGTAAGCTGGATCACGCGGACGCCGAGATCGGCGAAGATGTCGACGCGCTTCGCATCCGCACCCATCATCGCCGCATTCTGGAAACCGAGGATCAGCGCCAGCTTGCCTTCCGCCTTGGCGCGGCGAATGTCAGCGGCGGTGAGGGCATGGACCAGCCGGTCGGAATAGCGGCGGATCAGCGCCTGCGTGTCGGCGACGTCACGGACGCTGGTCTCGAACGGCTCTTCCTTTCCAAAAACATAGCCGATGGTGATGTTGACCGCGGTCGCCCCGGAAGCGCGGATGTCCGACAGGACGCGCGGGCTGAGCGCGCCGCCGTCGTCGCGCACATTGGGATCGCCGATCCCGCCAAGCGCATTGATGACGATCATGTCGCGGATGGGATCGGCGGCCTGGGCGATCGCGCGCGCGGGCATTGCGGCGGCGGCGGTCGACAGGGCCAGGAAGGTGCGGCGGTCGGCGTTCATTGGGCTTCCTTCAGTTCGGCGGCGTCGAGCGGCTTGAAATCGGCGCGCGGATAGGCGTGGCCGCGCTTCACCACGGTCTCGACGCTTTTCACATTGTGGATATCGGCAAGCGGATCGGCCGTGAGGACGACGAGATTGGCGAGCTTGCCCGGCTCGATCGTGCCCATGTCCTTCTCCGCCCCCGCCGCGCGCGCGCCGACGAGCGTCGCCGAGCGGATCACCTGCGCAGTGGGGATGTGGACGCGATTGGCGAGGAAATCGAGTTCATCGAACAGTTCGGGCCAGACGCTGTCGGCGTCGGCATTGCCGTCGGTCCCGGTCGAGATCTGGACGCCCAGCTTCCACGCCTGCGCGATCATCCGCGCGGCCACGTCGGCGCTGCACAGCGCCGGCTTCGCGCCGGGGCGGCCGGCGGCGG
This sequence comes from Sphingomonas sanxanigenens, assembly GCA_003240855.1. Taxonomy (GTDB): domain Bacteria; phylum Pseudomonadota; class Alphaproteobacteria; order Sphingomonadales; family Sphingomonadaceae; genus Sphingomonas_L; species Sphingomonas_L sanxanigenens_A. The sequence goes on along the minus strand of QFNN01000007.1, from coordinate 48,993 downwards.
CGTCATATTCCAGATAGACCCGGCCGGTGGCGTCGAGGATGATGTTCTTCGCGACCATCTGTTTGAACAGCCCGGTTATAACCGGATTTTCGCCCTGCAGGCGATCATAGGGGACCGGAACGCGCTGCTGGTAGGAAGCGGGCACCTGATCGGCCACCTGATAGGCCATGTAGCAGACATGGCTGACCACATCGGGCGCGGCGTCGATTACCTGTTGAGGCGTAGCGGGGAATATCGCGCTGTGCGTCCACACGGCGATGCCCTGGCGATGCGCCTCGGCGACGATCTTCGCGACGAGATCGCCCGGCAGGTTGGCGTAGATCTTGATCGCCGAAGCGCCCGTTCCGCGCGCGATCGCGACGGCGATCGGCATGTCGGTCTGCTCGGTGATCGCCTGCATCCACGGCACCTTGCCGGCGGTCACCCCGCGGCTGACGGCGTGGGTGCGCGGATCGTCGAAAAAGCTCGGCCCGGCCATCAGCGCGGCGAAATAAATGTCGGGCGACGCAATCTCGCCGACCAGCGCGGCGCGGGTCAGTTCGGCGACCGAGCGGAGATCGTCGGCCATGTCGCGCACGGCGGTGACGCCGCCATAGAGGTCGCGGCGCAGGATCGCCTCGGCGCGGCGGCGATTGGGCGGCGTCGCGGTGTGGATATGCGTATCGATGAGGCCAGGGATCAGATAGCGGCCGGAAAGATCGACGACCGACGCGCCCGCGCGCTGGGCGGCGGAAAGCTGCTTCGCGGGCAGCACTGCGGCGATGCGTTCACCCTCGACCAGCACGGCCATGTCGCGGCGCGCGGGGCCGCCATTGCCGTCGATCAGCGTCGCGCCGGTGTAAAGCGTGCGCGCCGGCTGCGCATCGGCGGCGAGCGCCGCAACCGGCTGGACGACGACCGCCGCCGCCAGCATCAGACCCAATAGTCGCTTCATTATCTTTCGTTCCTCACGATCTTTCCATCCTTCATCACCAGCCTGACGGCGCGAACCGCCCTGATATCCCGCGTCGGATCGCCCGCGACGGCGACCAGATCGGCATCGAGGCCGGGGCGGATCGCACCGGCCCTGCCTTCGATCCCGAACAGCTTCGCATTGCCCGAAGTGGCGGCGATCAGCACCTGCGGCGCGGGCATGCCGCCAGCAACCATCAATTCCATCTCACGCGCATTCTCGCCATGCGCGAATACGCCGACATCGCCGCCGACGCACAGCGAAACGCCTGAAGCGAGCATCGCCGCAAAGCCCTTGCGCGCATCGGCGACGGCGGGGGGCGCGGGATCGACGCCGTTCCAGCCGCGATAGCGCGCGACCGCGTCGGAGGCCGCAAGCGTCGGGCACAGCCCCACACCGCGTTCGCGCATCAGCCGCAGCGTCGCCGCCGATGCGCCCGCGCCATGCTCGATCGTGTCGGCGCCCGCGCGGACCGAACGGGCGACCGCCTCGTCCGTATAGGCGTGGATCGCGACCTTGCGCCCCGACGAATGGGCGGCGGCGATGGCGGCGCGCAGCTCATCCTCCGAGAAGGTCGGGCGGCTGTCCTCGCCGGGCCGCCAGCGATAATCGGCGTAGATCTTCACGACATCCGCCCCGCCGCCGATCTGACGGCGAACGGCGGCGACGAGGCCGGGGCCGTCGGCTTCCTCCGCGCCCAGCGGCACGGCGACGCCGGGCTCGAAACCCTTGGGGCCATAGGATCCGGTGGCAACGAGGGCGCGGGTGGCGACGATCATGTGCGGCCCCGGCACGATCCCCTGATCAATCGCCTGCTTCAGTCCGACATCGGCATAGGCCGCGCCTTCGGTGCCGAGATCGCGCGTGGTGGTGAAGCCCGCCATCAGCGTCGCCCGCGCGGCGACGGTCGCGCGCGCGACACGCAGCGCCAGCGGCTCATGGAGCACCTGATCGTCCCAGCTCGTCTCGTTATAAGGATGGAGCAGCAGGTGCGAATGGCCCTCGATCAGGCCGGGGATGAGCGTCATGCCGGGCAGATCGACGACCTCGGCATCGGCGGGCGCCTGCACGTCCGGCCCGGCGGCGGCGATGCGGCCATCGGTGACGAGGACCGCCCAGCCCGCATGCGGGCGCGCATCAACGCCGTCAAAGACGCGGTCAGGCCTGAGCAGGATGCTCGCGGCGTCAACGGGCATGGCGGCGGCGAACGCAAGCAGGACGAAAAGAAAACGCATCGATCCCCCTCCGGGACAAGGCGGCGAACGATAGTCCTAAAGTCGCACGACGAAAGGGGTTTCGCGGGGGGAGCGTGAAGTTTTTCCGCGCGGCCGCGCCGAGCGTTGTGGGCGGGTCAGCGCATGGCTGGAGTGGAGCGGCTAGCCGACATGCGACTACGCGCAGACGAGATGAGGCCACTGAACCGCGCCAGATGTGCCGGAACCTTGGTCTGCACCCTGCTCAGCGACACTCATATTCTCGAATAAGGGATCGCGCCCCCAACGACAAAGCCAAGCGTCAGCCGACGCCACCCGCCCCCCAGCCCGTGAGAAATCGATCGACCGCGAGATCGACTTCGCGGGCGCGGGCGGCGGCGTCGGGGGGCTCGATCAGGCCGAGCAGGCAGAGATGCGGCGAGCCGTGATGGCAGAGTCCGGCGAAATGATGCGCGGCGAGGACGGGATCGCCCTCGCGCAGCACGCCCTGCGCCATCGCGTCGGCAAGGAAGGCGGCGAGCCGCGCCTTGCCGCGCACGGGGCCACGTTCATAATAGATGCGCGCAAGCTCCGGGAAGCGCCCCGCCTCGCCGGTGACGAGCCGCTGCATATCGATCGCGGCAGGCAGCAGCCAGGTATCGAGCAACGCCCTGCCCAGCCGCCGCAGCGCATTGCCGATATCCTCGCCCGGAATGAGCTGGATCGACAGCGCGGTATTGTAGCGATCGAACAGATCGTCGAGCACGGCGACGAACAGATCCTGCTTGCACGGAAAATAGCTCCACAACGTCGTCTTGGAGCCGCCCACCTTGGCGGAAATCGCCGACATCGACGCATCGCCATAGCCGCGCGAAAAAAAAGCCTCGCGCGCCGCCTGGATGAAGGCCGCGCGCCGCCGGTCGCTCGCCGAAACGCGCCCCTCCTCCGCCTCCGCATCCTTGGGGGTACCGGGCAGTATCATTTCATTTGACAACCGTTCTCCGATGGGCGAGACGCCGAACCGTACTGCACAGTATGGTGACTCGCGTGCGATCAATCAATTATCTTCTGATGACCGGGGCCGCGCTCTCGCTCGGCGCATGCGTCGGCGCGCCGGAACTGGGGCCGAAACCCCAGCCGATCCAGCCTGCCGCGCTGGCCGCCGACCAGGCGTTCGCCGCGCCGCGCGCCGACTGGCCAGCGACCGACTGGTGGCGCGGCTTCGGCGATGCGCAGCTCGATTCGCTGATCGGCGAGGCGCTGGCCGGATCGCCCGACATGAAGCAGGCCGATGCGCGCGTAAAAGCCGCAGAGGCGCTGGTCCAGCAAAGCCGGGCGCAGTTGCTGCCGCACGCCGATGTCGAGGGCAGCGTCGTGGGCAACCGGCAGAGCAGGAATCTGGGCATCCCGCCGATGTTCATCCCCGGCGGGGTGCGCGATGTCGGCAAGCTGACCGGCAATGTCTCGCTCGACCTCGATCTATGGGGCCGCGATCGCGCCGCGCTCGCCGCCGCCACATCGGACGCGGATGCGGCGCGCGTCGACGCCGAGCAGGCGCGGCTGACGATCGCGACCTCGGTCGCGGCGGCCTATGCCGATCTGGCGCTTTATTATGAGGAACGCGACGTTGCGGTCGATGCGCTGAAGGTGCGCGAGACGACGGCCGAACTGACGTCGCAGCGCGTTCTGCAAGGCCTTGATACGCGCGGCGAGCTGCGCCAGGCCGAGGCGCGCGTCCCGGCTGCGCGGGCCGATATCGCCGCGCTCGACGAATCGATCGCGCTGACCCGCAACCGCATCGCCGCGCTGCTCGGCAAAGGCCCCGACCGGGGGCTGAGCATCGATCGGCCGCGCTTCACCCTGCCCTCGGTCGGCCTGCCCGACCGGCTGGCTCTCGACCTGATCGGGCGGCGGCCCGACATCGTCGCCGCGCGCCTGCGCAGCGAATCCGCAGCAAGCCGGATCAAGGTCGCGAAGGCCAATTTCTACCCCAATATCAACCTGACCGGCCTTGTCGGGGTCAATTCGCTCGGGCTGGGCGATCTGTTCAAGGCGGGGTCGCTCATCACCACCTTCGGCCCCGCAATCACGCTGCCCATCTTCGAGGGCGGGCGGCTGAAAGGCGAATATCGCGGCGCGCGCGCGACCTATGACGAGGCGGTCGCGCATTATGACGGGACGCTGGTCAACGCGCTGCACGAAGTGGCCGACGCGGCCACCAGCCTGCGCGCGCTCGACACGCGGCTGGCCGAGCAGCGCGAAGCGCTGACCCGGTCCGAAGAAGCGAGCGCGATCGCGCGGCTGCGCTACAAGGGCGGCCTCGCCAACCAGTTGACCGTGCTGACCACCGACGACGCGATGCTCGCCAACCGACGCACCGTCGCCGATCTCGAGGGGCGCCGCCGCGCGCTCGACATCATCCTTATTCGCGCCCTGGGCGGCGGCTTCGCCGCGCCCGCGCCCAGCCTTGCAGGAAACAACTGATGGCCGACCAGAACCCCGCCGCGATCGTCCCCGACAGCGACGAGGCCGACGCCGCGCGCGGCGCCAGGCGCAAGCGGCTGCTGACCATCTTCGCCGCCGTGCTGGCGATCGTCGCCATCGGCTTCGGCCTGTGGTTCCTGATCTTCAGGGCCGGGCGGGTTTCGACCGACAATGCCTATGTTGGCGCCGAATCCGCGCAGGTGACGCCGCTGGTCGCAGGCCCCGTGGCCGAAGTGCGGGTGAGCAATACGCAGGCGGTGAAGAAGGGCCAGATCCTCGTCATCATCGATCCCGCCGATGCGCAGATCGCGCTCGATCAGGCGCAGGGCGCGTTGGCGCAGGCCGAGCAGCGCTATAATCAGGCGCAGGGCAACGCCGACGCGGCCAAGGCGCGCGTCGCGGCGCGCGACGCCGACATCAGGCAGGCGCAGGCGCAGTTGGTGCAAGCCAACGCGACTTTTGAACGAGCGCGGATCGATCTTTCGCGGCGTCAGGCGCTCGTATCGAGCGGCGCGGTTTCAGGCGAGGAACTGACCACGGCGCGCGCGGCCTTTGAATCGGCGCGCGCGGCGCGCGATCAGGCGCAGGCGGCGATCAACGCAGCCAAGGCGACGCAGGGATCGGCTGGCGGCGACCTCGACGCGAGCGAGGCGCTGGTGCGCGGCACGACGATCCGCACCGCGCCCGACGTGGTGGCGGCGCGCGCGCGGCTGGAACAGGCTAAGCTCGACCTGAGCCGCACCGTGATCCGCGCGCCCATCGACGGCGTCGTGACCAGCCGGCAGGTGCAGGTCGGCCAGCGCGTCGCGCCGGGCGTGGCGGTGATGACGATCGTTCCGATCAACGCCGCCTATGTCGACGCCAATTACAAGGAAAACCAGCTCGCCAAGGTGCGGCCGGGCCAGCCGGTCAAGCTGACGTCTGACTATTATGGCGGCGACGTGGTCTATGACGGGCGCGTGATGGGCTTCGCCGGCGGCACCGGCGCGGCCTTTGCGCTGATCCCCGCCCAGAACGCCACGGGCAACTGGATCAAGGTGGTCCAGCGCCTGCCGGTGCGCATCGCGCTCGACCCCAAGCAACTGGAGGAACACCCGCTGCGCGTGGGCCTCAGCATGGAAGCCACCATCGACACGCGGAGCAAGTGAAGTGGCGAGCGCGGCCGAGCCGCCGCCGCTAAGCGGGTGGCGCCTGCTGGTGGGCGCCTTCACGCTGGCGCTGGCCAACTTCGTGGTCGTGCTCGACACGACGATCGCCAACGTATCGGTGCCGCATATCGCGGGCGGGCTCGCCGTCTCGCCGACGCAGGGGACGTGGGCGATCACATCCTATGCCGTCGCCGACGCGATCAGCGTTCCGCTGACCGGCTGGCTAGCGGCGCGCTTCGGCAGCGTCCGCTGGTTCCTCTATTCGCTGGTGGGCTTCGGCTTCTTCTCGCTGATGTGCGGACTTTCGCACACGCTGGGGATGCTGGTGACCTTCCGCATCCTGCAGGGGCTGGCGGGCGGACCGCTGATGCCCCTCACCCAGACGATGCTGCTGCGAATCTTCCGCAAGGATCAGGCCGCGATGGGCCTCGGCATATGGGCGATGACGACGACCGCCGCGCCGATCGCCGGGCCGATCCTCGGCGGTTATATCAGCGACAACTGGTCATGGCCGTGGATCTTCTTCATCAACCTGCCCGTCGTCGCGATCTGCTTCTTCGGCGTGATGCGGATCATCAGTCCGTTCGAGACCAAGACGGCCAAGCAGCCGATCGACGTGATCGGACTGATCCTGATGGTGGTCTGGATCGGCGCATTCCAGATCATGCTCGATACCGGGCGCGACAATGACTGGTTCGGATCGGCGTGGATCTGGACGCTGGCGATCGTAGCCGGCGTCGGCTTCATCGCCTTCGTCATCTGGGAACTGACCGACAAACATCCGATCGTCGACATCCGGGTATTGCGGCATCGCGGCTTCACGGCGGGGGTTATCGCGATTTCGCTGGGCTTCGGCGCCTTCTTCGCGACCGTCGTGATGACGCCGCTGTGGCTGCAGCAGGTGGTGGGCTATACCGCCACTAACTCAGGCTATGTCGTCGCGTGGATCGGCCTGTTCTCGGTCCTGGGATCGCCTTTCGCGGCGCGGCTGGTGAACCGGTTCGACGTGCGCGTCATGGTGTGCGCCGGGTTGCTGTGGCTGGGGGCGATGACCGTGGTCCGGACCTACTGGTCGACCGATTCGGATTATTGGCAGCTCGCCCTCCCCCATATCCTGCAAGGCATCGGCATGCCCTTCTTCTTCATCGGGCTGACGACGCTGGCGCTGGGCGCGGTGGAGCCCAGGGAGACCGTATCGGCGGCCGGCATCATGAGCTTCCTGCGCACGCTGAGCGGCGCGATCGGCACCGCAATCGCGACGACGATGTGGGAGGACAAGACGCGCGACGTGCGCGAACAGCTCGTGCCCACGCTCAATGATCCGAACGGGGCGATCTCCGTCTATCGCAGCCTCGGCATGAGCATGGAGCAGGCGCGCGCGGCGCTTGAACGGCTGGTGGAATCACAGGCCTCGACGATCGGGGCGACCGACGTCTATCGCACGTCGGCGGTGATCTTCCTCGTCGCCGCGCTGGCGGTGTGGGTCGCCCCCAGGCCCAAGGGGCCCGTCGCCCCCGGAGCCGCCCACTAGCATCCGGTCCGGCCTGGCTGGATCGGGTGCTGGGCCGGTCGGGCGCAAGCCCCCCGCGTCCTAGCCCTTGTGCAGCCCCTGGAGCGGCGCGCCGAGGGCGCGATCGCGCGCGGCCTGCGCCGGACGCAGCATGAGGCGCGGCATCGCGAAATAGGCGTTGGGCGTCATACCCATGAAACGCCTGAACTCGCGGATGAAATGCGACTGATCGACATAGGCGGCGTCGAGCAGCGAGGCCCAGGGCTGATCGGGCCGCTCACGCAGCGTGCCGAGCGTGCGAAGAAAGCGCTGACGACGGAGAAGCAGCTTGGGCGCGAAGCCGAAATCGCGCCGGCACAAGGTGCTGAGCTGACGCTGGGTGACGCCGATCGCATCGGCGAAACCCTCGACGGTCTCGATCGTCGGATCGAGCAGGGCGCGGTGCGCCGCGCGCGTCAGCGCGACAGTGGCAGGCAGCGGACGAACGACGCGGCCGATATAGGCGTCGAGCAGCAGGGCCATTTCGGCTTCGCTCTGCGCGGCGGCGAGCCCGGCGAGCAGATCGTCCACATGACGGCCATGCACGACCCGCGGATCGGCGATCTGATCGGCCAGCCGCGCGGCGACGCCGCCGACGATGCACGCCCAGCCGATCGGCGTGAGCCCGATTCCGACAATCCTGCCGCTGCCGCAACGAACCGGCCGCGCCCTGCTCGTCGGACCGAACAGCAAGGCGTCCGGCGCCTGCGCGAAATCGCCGCCGCCACCGGGCATCGACCAGAGGCCGCCGACGCAAAAGCGGATATTGGCCCATTCGGGGTGAAGAAGATCCTCCGCCACGATCGCGGGATCGCTGACCGTAACGATATAATAGGAGGTGACGAGGTCCGCAAAGACCGCGCACGGACGATGGAAACCTATGCTGACAGGCTGCTTCAAGCCGCGGCTGCCGCCCGGTCGGCAAGATCGGCGATGAGGCCGGTCATCCGCCCGACCTGCAAGGGCGGCAGATCATGCGCCATCTGATCGATCAGCACGAACTCCGCATTCGCAATGTGGCGCGCCGTATCCTCGCCGCAGGCGGCAGGGACGAGCGGGTCGGCTCCGCCGTGGATGACAAGCGTCGGCGCGGCGATGCGCTTCAGCCGGTCGACGCGGCTGCCGTCGGCAATGACCGCAAGGAGATGGCGACGCCCGCCTTCCGGATTATAGCCGCGATCGTAAGCGCGGCCCGCATAATCGCGAAACGCGTCGGGATCGCGCGCCGGATCAGGATAGGAAATGCCGCGCTGCGTCTCGACAATCTCGCCGATCACCGTATCGCGCGAGGCGTCGACAGCGCGCCGGCGCAGCATCCGCGCGCGCAGCTCGGGCGTCGGCCCCGGCAGGCCCGACGCGCCGCTGCTCGACATGATCGACGTGAGGCTGAGCACGCGATCGGGCGCGAGCGCCGCGACATTCTGCGCGATCATCCCGCCCATCGACGCGCCGACGACATGCGCGCGATCGACGCCGAGCGCATCGAGCAATCCGATCGCATCCTGCGCCATATCGGTCAGCCGATACGGCACGGCCGGGCGGAAACCGAAGCGCGTCGCGGCAAGCAGCCAGAGCGGATGCGGGCCGCGCACGCCCCTGAACCAGGTCGACTGGCCGATGTCGCGATTGTCGAACCGGATGACGCGATAACCGCGCGCGACGAGCCCCTCGATCATCGCATCGGGCCAGGCGATCATCTGCGTGCCAAGGCCCATGACGAGCAGGATCGCGGGATGCGCCGCATCCCCGAAACTCTCATAAGCCAGCTCTACGCCGTTGACCGCGACCCTGTTCATCGCGCGAAATGTGAAACGGTTTACCAATTGACGCAAGCGTTAAGGGCAGGCCCTCAAAGCCAGGCGAAATCCCTGGCCTGCTTCGCTTCATAGTCATCGATGCGGCCGCCGAGGTCGAGCGTGAGGCCGATTTCGTCGAGGCCTTCCATCAGGCAATGCTTGCGGAAGGGATCGATGTCGAAAGCGAAGCGATCCTGGAAGGGCGTCGTCACCGTCTGGTGATCAAGGTCGATATGGATCGGATCGGTCCGGGCGACTTCGACGAGGCGGTCGATCGCTTCCTGAGGCAGAACGACAGTCAGAATGCCGTTCTTGAAGGCGTTGCCCGAGAAGATATCCGAGAAGCTGGGCGCGATCACCGCCTTCACGCCCATGTCGGCCAGCGCCCATGCGGCATGTTCGCGGCTCGATCCGCAACCGAAATTGTCGCCCGCGATCAGGATCGGCGCGCCGGCATAGCGAGGATCGTCGAAAATATTGCCGGGATCGGCGCGCACCGTCTCGAACGCGCCGCGACCGAGACCGGCGCGGCTGATCGTCTTGAGCCAGTGCGCGGGAATGATGACGTCGGTATCGACGTTCTTCGCGCCCCACGGATAGGCGCGGCCCTCAATGCGATCGACGGGGTTCATCGCTGCGGCGCGGCGTCCGTCTCGGCCCGCGGCCGATCGGTCTTGGCGGTGGCGGCATAGGCGGCCAGCCCGCTGAGTGCGGCCCCCGCAATGAGCAGGATCAGCGCCCGTTTCATATCAGTTCCCCTTCCCCATCAGATCGCGAACGTCAGTCAGTCGGCCCGTGACCGCAGCGGCGGCGGCCATGGCGGGCGACAGCAGGTGGGTCCGCGCGCCCGGCCCCTGGCGGCCAACAAAATTGCGATTGGACGTCGAGGCGCAGCGCTCACCCGCAGGCACCTTGTCCGGATTCATTGCGAGGCAGGCCGAGCAGCCCGGCTCACGCCATTCAAAGCCCGCCTCAGTGAAGATGCGATCCAGCCCCTCGGCCTCGGCCTGGCGCTTGACCAGCCCCGAACCCGGCACGACCATCGCCTGACGCACGCCGCCCGCGACATGCCGCCCCTTCACCACCGCGGCCGCCGAGCGCAGATCCTCGATCCGGCTGTTGGTGCAACTGCCGATGAAGATATTCTCGACCGCGACGTCCTGCATTCGCTGACCGGCGGTGAGGCCCATATAGGCGAGCGACTTGCGCGCCGCGTCACGCTTGGCGGGATCGGCGAAGCTGTCGGGATCGGGGACGCTGCCGGCGATCGGCACGACATCCTCCGGGCTGGTGCCCCAGGTGACGTTGGGCGCGATGGCGGTCGCATCGATCAGGACGGTGCGATCATAGACGGCACCCGGATCGCCCGGCAAAGTGCGCCACCAGGCCAGCGCCTTTTCCCACGCCTCGCCTGTCGGGGCCATCGGGCGGCCCTTGAGATAGGCGTAGGTCGTCTCGTCGGGCGCGACGAGGCCCGCGCGCGCGCCGCCCTCAATCGACATGTTCGAGATGGTCAGCCGCCCCTCGATCGACATGTCGCGGATCGCCGAGCCGGTATATTCGATGACATAGCCCGTGCCGCCCGCCGCGCCGATGCGCGCGATAACCTCAAGGATCACATCCTTGGGGGTGACGCCGAAGCCGAGCGCGCCGTCGATGCGCACTTCCATCGATTTCGACTGCTTGAGCAGCAAAGTCTGCGTGGCGAGAACATGTTCGACCTCGCTGGTGCCGATGCCGAAAGCGAGCGCGCCCAGCGCGCCATGCGCGGCCGTATGGCTGTCGCCGCAGACCAGCGTGGCCCCCGGGAGCGTGAAGCCCTGTTCCGGCCCGACGACATGGACGATGCCCTGTTCGGGCGCGATGGCGTCGAAATAGCGGATGCCGAACTCCGCCGTGTTGCGTTCGAGCGCGGCGAGCTGGCCGGCGCTTTCGGGGTCGGCGATTGGCAGGCGCTTCCCACTGGCGTCGACGCGCGCGGTGGTCGGCAGATTATGGTCGGGCACGGCGAGCGTGAGATCGGGGCGGCGGACCTTGCGACCAGCGACGCGAAGCCCCTCAAAGGCTTGCGGACTCGTCACCTCATGCACGAGGTGGCGATCGATATAGATGAGGCTGGTGCCATCGGGGCGCGTGTCGACGACATGTGCGTCCCAGATTTTCTGGTAGAGCGTGCGGGGTCCGTGCGTAGCCATGTGGCGCGCTCTACATCGTTAACGGCGCGCGGGAAAGCGCGCGATTCACCGTGTCGCGATCGTCGAACGCCCCGCGACCGGCCCGTCGAGCTTCAGCCAGTCCTTGCCCTGCAACCCGTAGAGCATGTCGAGCAGCTCAAGCTGGATCGCGCCGGGCCGGCCGCTCTGCGAGTTCCACAGCAGGGCGACGCCAGCGCGCATCTGCGGATCGAACAGGATCGTCGAGCGATAGCCGCGCACCGCCCCCTGATGACCAATCAGCGCATGGCCTTCATAATTATAGTCGCGCCAGCCGAGGCCGTAGCGCGCCGCGCCCATAGCGCGGGCGAATTCTGTGTTGCGCCGCTCGGTATCGACGCGCCCCATATGGACCGTCTGGATGACGCCGGGGCTGAGCACGCCGGGCGTGAGCCCCATCTGCGCCTTCATCCACAAGGCGAGATCCATGATCGAGCTGTTGACGCCGCCGGCGGCCGGAACGCGGTAATAGGGTTCCTCGACCGCGACGGTGGTGCGGCCGACATGCGGGCGCGCCCAGCTTTTCGACGACATCAGGCCGATGCGCGTCAGACTGGCGTCTTTCATGCCCAGCGGACGGAACAGACGATCGCGCACCTCCTCCGCATAGGGGCGGCCCGTGACTTTCTGGACGACCTCGCTCGCCGAATCGAAGGCGACATTCTGGTAGCTGTGGCAGGTGCCGGGCTGGCAAAGCTGACGAAGGCCCGACAGCGAGGCGCGGATCAGGCGCGGATCCTGCCCCTGCTCCAGCCGATCGTCGAAGGCGTTGTGACTGAGGCCGACGCGGTGCGAAAGCACGTCCGCAACGGTCGCGACCTGCTCGCCGCCGCCGGGAAGGCGCAGCGTCGTCGAATAGCGGCCGATGGGATCGTCGAGCGACAGACGCCCCTCGGCAGCGAGCTCGGCGACCATCGTGGCGGCGACGCCCTTCGACAGCGAGGCCCAACGGAAAACGGTGTGGACGCCGACGGGTTCGCCATCCTTCGCCTGCGTGACGCCATAGCCCTTGAGGAAGCTGATCTCGCCATTTTCGATCACGGCGACGGCCATGCCGACCATGTCGGGCTTGGCCATGAGCTGATCGAGCCGGGCGTCGAGGCGCTGATAGTCGATACGGCTGGGCGCGCGGTAGAGCGAGGGATCGGCGATCGCTTCACGCGTGTAACCCAGGCGCGGCCGCTCCGGCTGGGCCTGAACCGCACCGCCCGGCGACGCGAACACCGCCACCAATCCCGTCGCGAGCGCCGCCCCCACGGCCATCGCAAACGCAGGACGCCGACCGCGCAAAATCGCCTTCATATCCCCCAAGACCCTTGCGACCCCATTCACCTTCATTTGATGCTTTTGAATCAGAGAATTGGACGCACGACAAGAGATGCCGTCACAAGACGCGCCGACCGGCGGCTATTGAGCGACGAATGGCGGAAATCAGGCGCCATGGCCTTCCGCCGCCCCGTCATCGCGAGCGCAGCGACGGGCGGCAGGCGCGCGGTCAGGCCAGATAATGCGCCGTGGTGTGCGCCGCTATATCCTCCGCCGTAACGCCCGGCGCGGTCTCGATCAGGCGGAAGGGGGATTTGTGATCGGGGCGCTGGAATACGGCAAGATCGGTGATGATCATGTCGACGACATTCTTGCCGGTCAGCGGCAATGTGCAGGCCGGGATGAACTTGGGGTCGCCGTTCTTGGACATATGCTCCATCACGACGATGATCTTCTTGACGCCCGCGACCAGATCCATCGCGCCGCCCATGCCCTTCACCATCTTGCCGGGGATCATCCAGTTGGCGATGTCGCCGCCTTCGGAGACTTCCATCGCGCCCAGCACCGTCAGATCGATATGCCCGCCGCGGATCATCGCGAAGCTGTCCGACGAGGAGAAATAGCTCGACGAAGGCAGCTCGCTGATCGTCTGCTTGCCCGCGTTGATGAGGTCCGGATCGACCTCGTCCTCATAAGGAAACGGGCCGATGCCGAGCATGCCGTTCTCCGATTGCAGCGTCACTTCCACGCCCTCGGGCACATGGTTGGCGACGAGCGTCGGAATGCCGATGCCGAGGTTCACATAATAGCCGTCCTTCAGCTCCTTCGCGGCGCGGGCGGCCATCTCGTCACGGGTCCAGGGCATCACTTCGCTCCTTGATCGGCGGGCTGCGCGGGATCGGTCCAGCGCTTGTCCTGCGGGAATATGTCGTCGAAGCCGCCTTTGAGGCCGCTTCCGTAAACGGGATTGGGCAGCACGAACCAGCCATGGCCCCACAGCTTCGCCACCGGGCCGGCCATGGCGGCGGCGCGGCGCGACGCCGCCCCAGGGATCGCCGCGAACAGATCGCTGAAATCGCCGAGCTGATCGCCCGCCATGGCGATCACGCAGTAGCGCGCGGCGATCGTCGCCCGGCGGCCATCCTTCCTCGTCCCCCCGGCATCGTCGCCGGCGAGGAACAGGGTCGCGCCGTGGATCGCGGGGCCAAGGCCCGCGCGACGGATCGCATCGGCGGTCCATGCGGCGTTGGCGGCCGCGCGGTTGCTGTTGAACACGACAGTGACGCCGGCCTTGCGCAACGCCGCCACGCCCTCGACCGCGCCGGGGGCGGGCGCGACCTTGCCGGCCCCCGTCTGTTCCCAGCGTTCCCAGCGCGCCTGATCATAGGGCTGGCCGCTTTTCGCGTCCTGATATTCGTAGCCGAGGTTGAGCAGCACCGTCTCGTCGACATCGAAAACAACGGCGGGCGGCTTGTCTCCGCAGCGCACGAAGCCCGGCGCGGCGAGCGTCGCGCCCTTTTCGAGGACGACGCCTTCCTCCGGATTGCCGCCGCGATTTTCCGTCACATAGTCAACCAGCGCATGCCAGGCCTGGATGCTCAGCGCGGCCGCCTCGCCCGATCCGTAGAGATATTGCATGCCGGCCGGCGGATTGGCGGGGGCAGCGGGCATGGGCGCAGGCTCAGGCGCTGCGGCGCAGCCGGACATGAGCAGCGTCGCGACCATCGCCGCAGTCAGCCGGCGCGCTTTCACGTCCCTCGACTGCGCTCGGGACGAACGGGTCGACTGGACGACCATCGGATCAGGCCGCCGCGCGCTCGCGGACGGTGCGGAACTCGATCTTCTTGTCGTAAGGCGCGCCGAGGACAAGGCGCTTCACATAGATACCCGGAAGATGGATACAGTCCGGATCGAGGCTGCCGACGGGGACGATCTCCTCCACCTCGGCCACGGTCATGTGGCTGGCGGCGCCCATGGGCTGGTTGAAGTTGCGCGCCGTCTTGTGGAAGATGAGATTGCCGGCCTCGTCCGCCTTCCAGCCCTTGATGATCGACAGGTCGGCGCGGATGCCGCGTTCGAGCACATAGGTTTCGCCGTCGAACTCCTTCAGCTCCTTGCCCTCGGCGACGAGCGTGCCGACGCCCGTCTTGGTGTAGAAACCCGGAATGCCGGCGCCGCCCGCGCGGCAACGCTCGGCCAGCGTACCCTGCGGGCAGAACTCGACCTCCAGCTCGCCGCTGAGATACTGGCGCTCGAACTCCTTATTCTCGCCGACATAGGAGCTGATCATCTTCCTGATCTGACGCGTGCGGAGCAGCTTGCCCAGCCCCTCTCCGTCGATGCCGGCATTGTTCGAGACACAGGTCAGATCCTTGACGCCCGAGGCCTGAATGGCGTCGATCAGTCGTTCGGGAATGCCGCAAAGGCCGAAGCCCCCCGCGCAGATCGTCATGCCATCGAACAGCACGCCATCAAGGGCGGCGGCGGCGTCAGGATAGAGCTTCTGCATGGCGATCCTTTCCAGCTTTGCCCTGCGCTTTGACCCAGCCGGGCGGGAGGGTCAAGGCAAGTTGAACGGACTTTCAACTTGACGGCGACTCCAAGCCGTTGACCGGAAAGCCCAACCGGGCGAAGCTTCGCCGCGGAGGATTTTTCGCCATGGATGTGAACGCGTTCCGGCGCTGTGCGCCGCTGCTCGCGACGCTGCTTTTTTCGTACGCACCGGCCTCCGCCCAGCAGCAGGGCCCGGCGCCGCAGGCCGAGGACGAGGCGATCGTCGTCACCGGCCGCGCGGAGGAGGAAGCCAGGCTGAAGGAGCAGGCCCGCGCCTTCGTGCGCGGGGTCGAGGCGGCTCCCGTCGACGGCCAGGTCGGGCGCTGGAACAGCCCGATCTGCCCCACAATCCGCGGCGTGAACGCGCAGATCGGCGCGATCGTGGCGACGCGCATCCGCGCCGTCGCCAGATCGGTGGGCGCGCCGGTCGCCACGGGCAAGTGCAAGACCAACATCCTCGTCAGCTTCACAGGCGACGCCAAGGCGCTGGTCGACGCGATGCGCGCCAGGCGCGGCGGGCTGCTGGCCGACGTTCCCGCGCCCGAGCGGGAGGTGCTGCGGTCGGCAGAAGCGCCGGTGCGCTGGTGGTACACAACGCTGACCGACGAGGCCGATGGCGGATCGATAGGCAGCGAGCATCCCGCGCTGGCGCTGCAGGGCATGGACGTATCGACCGCCGGGCGCGACCGCACCGTATCGCGCTATACGAGCAGCCTCATCAAATCGAGCGTGAAGGTCAACATCAACACGGCGGTGATCCTCGTCGACGTGAACAAGGCGGAAGGACACAAGCTCGATTCGGTCGCCGACTATGTCGCCTTCGTCGCGCTGTCGCGGATCAGGGTGGGGATGGCGCCGCCCGACGCCCCATCGATCCTCGGCATGTTCCGCGACGGGCCGGGCGGATCGCCGACGCTCAGCCGCTGGGACAGCGCCTATCTGGAGGCGCTCTACGAAACGCAGGCCGACCGTGCGGCCAGCGTCCAGCGGCGCAATATCGCCGGACGCATGGCCAGGAAGGTGATCGAATGAGCCGGCCTCAGTAGCGCAGCCTCAGCCCCGGCCGCGCCCAGCGCGTGCTGACCAGCCGGCCGCTGCCTGACAGGGTGATATAGGCCGTCATCATATCCACCCCGCCCCAGCAGATGTTGGTGGTGAAGATGTCGTCGGTGGCCACGAACTCGACCAGCTCGCCTTCGGGCGAAACGACGCTGATCCCGCATTCGCCGATCGTCGCGACGCAGATGTTGCCGCCCGCCTCGACGCCCAGCGAGTCGAAATATTTGAAGCCGGCGGGGCGATAGACATGCGTGCCCGGACCGCCGGGGCCGCCCGCGCCGTCGACCTTGCCGGGCGCGACGACGTTGAACTTCATCAGCCGGCATGTGTAGGTCTCGGCCGCGTAAAGCGTGCGCCCGTCGGGCGAAAGGCCGACGCCATTGGGGTTCTCGCTGGGGAAGATCACTTCCTCCAGATGGCTGCCGTCGGCCTTCGCATAGAAGATGCCGGTCACGTCGCGTTCGCGCGGGCGGGTCTTGCCGTGATCGGTGAACCAGAAGCCGCCATGATCGTCGAACACGATATCGTTCGGCCCACGCAGGATGCAGTCGAAATCGCCGCTTTTGTAGAGCGTCTCGACCTTGCTGGTCGCGAGGTCGATGCGCTCGATGCGACCGCCCGAATAATCATCGGCCTCGCCGTGCGGCGCGAGATAGCCGTTCGCCTCATGCCAGTTGAAGCCGCCATTATTGCAGCAATAGAGCTTGCCTTCCGGCCCCATTGCGAGGCCATTGGGGCCGCCGCCGGGTTCGGCCACCGTCTCCTTGCTTCCATCGGGCCGCACGCGAGTGATCCGACCCGCCGCAATCTCGACCAATATGACGCTGCCGTCAGGCATCGCCACCGGCCCTTCAGGGAAACGCAATCCGCTCGCCACTTCGGTGAATCGGGTCATCCTCTCGCCTCTCCTCTTGTCGTTGACAGCAAGGACAGCAAAGCCCAGTCCCGCATGCAACAAGGATCGAGAGAGGCAGGCATGGCGGGCGGGCGCAGTGGCGGGCGGATATTGGTCGACAACCTCGTGGCGCAGGGCTGCGATCGGCTGTTCACCGTGCCCGGCGAAAGCTTTCTCGCCGTGCTGGACGCGCTTCACGACGTGCCGGCGATCGACGTGGTGGTCGCGCGGCAGGAAGGCGGCGTGACTTTCATGGCCTGCGCCGACGGAACGATCACGCGGCGGCCGGGCATCGCCTTCGTCACGCGCGGGCCGGGCGCGACCAACGCCTCGATCGGCGTCCATGTCGCGATGCAGGATTCGCAGCCGATGATCCTGTTCATCGGCGATGTGGCGCGCGGAGACCGCGATCGCGAGGCCTTTCAGGAAGTCGATTTCGGCCAGATGTTCGGCCCCCTCGCCAAATGGGTGGCGCGGATCGAGGACGCGCGGCGCATCCCCGAATATGTCGCGCGCGCCTATGCGACGGCGATGAGCGGACGCCCCGGCCCGGTGGTGATCGTGCTGCCCGAGGATATGCTGACCGATATCGTCGAGGCCGACGACCGCCCCCGCGTCGAACGCCCTGCGCAGGCGGCCGATGCCGGCGCAGTCGCGGCGGTGGCGGCGAAGCTGGCGTCGGCGAAGGCGCCCGTCGCGATCATCGGCGGCGCGGACTGGGACGAGGCGGCCGCGAACGCCTTCCAGCGCTTTGCCGAGACGGCGGGGCTTCCCGTCGCGACCGCCTTTCGCCGGCAGGACGCGATCGACAATGACAGCCCGGCCTTCGCCGGCAATCTGGGCTACGGCCCCAATCCCAGGCTGCTCGACCGGATCAGGGCGGCGGACCTGCTCCTCGTCGTCGGTGCGCGGCTCGGCGAGGCGACGACCGACGGCTATACGCTCGTCACGCCGGATCATCCGCAGCAATATCTGATCCACGTCCACCCCGACCCCGAGGAGCTCAATCGCGTGTATCGCGCCGACATGGCGCTGTGCGCGGACATGACGCGCTTCGCCGGAGCGCTGGCGTCGGCGGCGAGCCCCCTGCCCTCTGCCGACGCGGCAGGGCAGGCGCATGCCGAATGGGAGGCATGGAACAGCCCCGCCCCCCGCGAAGGCGCGACGCTCGACCTCGGCCAGTGCGTCGCGGCGATGCGCCGTCGGCTGCCAGCCGATTCAACATTGTGCAACGGCGCGGGCAACTTCTCCGGCTGGTGGCATCGCTACTGGCGTTACAAGCCGGGCGCGACGCAACTGGCGCCGACGGCCGGCGCGATGGGCTATGGCCTGCCCGCAGGCGTGGCGGCGGCGCTGCGGCGGCCCGATCGCCAGACGGTGGTGCTGGCGGGCGACGGCGACTTTCTGATGAACGGGCAGGAACTGGCGACCGCGATGCGCCAGCACGCCGACATGGTGGTGATCGTCGTCGACAATGGCGGCTATGGCACGATCCGCATGCATCAGGAGAAGCGCTATCCGCGGCGCATCTCGGCGACGGAGCTGGCCAATCCCGATTTCGCCGCCTTCGCGCGGGCGTTCGGCGCATGGGCGGAGACCGTGGAACGCACCGAAGATTTCGCGCCGGCGCTCGACCGCGCCATGGCGCAGCGCGGGGTGCGCCTGCTCCATCTGCGGACCGACATGGAGATCATCTCCGCAGGGACGACGATCAGCGCGCTACGGGAGTAAATCTCTGTCATTGCGAGCGTAGCGAAGCAATCCAGGGCGATGTTCGGCATTCTGGATTGCTTCGCTACGCTCGCAATGACGATATAGGACCAAGAGAAAGGGCCGCTCCGGCTGCCCGGAACGGCCCAGTCGCTCTCGGCTCTCTCTCCGCAAACCCAAAGGGCGGACGCCCTAGATATCGTCGCCGAGCGCGCCCTTGACCTTGCCGATGGTCTGCTGCGCCTTGCCGCGGATCTCCTGACCCTTGCCCTCAGCCCGAAGGCGATCATTCTCGGTCGCCTTGCCGATGGCCTGCTTGGCCTTGCCGACGGCTTCGTTGGCGTTGCCTTTGATCTTGTCGACCAGCTCACCCATTCGCCTTACTCCCAACCACTTGAACTGTGGGGGAAGAACGGGCGAGCCAGGGTTCGGTTCCCTAGATCAGGCCCGCAAGCGGGCTCGACGGATCGGCATAGCGGCGCTTGCCCATGCGGCCGGCGCGATAGGCAAGGCGCCCCGCCTCGACCGCCGATCGCATCGCCGACGCCATGAGGATCGGATCCTTCGCCTCGGCGATCGCGGTGTTCATCAGCACGCCGTCGCAGCCCAGCTCCATCGCCAGCGCGGCGTCCGACGCCGTGCCGACGCCGGCGTCGACGATCACCGGCACCTTCGCGCCTTCGACGATGAGGCGGATCGTCACCTGATTCTGGATGCCCAGCCCCGACCCGATCGGCGCGCCCAGCGGCATGACCGCGACAGCGCCGGCATCCTCCAGCCGCTTGGCCGCGATGGGATCGTCGACGCAATAGACCATGGGCAGGAAACCTTCCCTCGCGAGGATCTCGGTCGCACGGAGCGTTTCGACCATGTCGGGGTAAAGCGTTTTGGCTTCGCCCAGCACTTCCAGCTTGACCAGATCCCATCCCCCGGCCTCGCGGGCCAGCCGCAGCGTGCGGATCGCATCCTCGGCATTGAAGCAGCCGGCGGTGTTGGGGAGATAGGTGATCTTCTTCGGGTCGATATAGTCGGTAAGCATCGGCCCCTTGGGATCGGCGATGTTGACGCGGCGCACCGCGACCGTGACGATCTCCGCGCCCGACGCCTCGACCGCCGCCGCATTCTGCGCGAAATCCTTATATTTGCCGGTGCCGACGATCAGACGCGACCGGAAGGTGCGGCCCGCAACCGTCCAGCCATCCTCATCCGCCTTCTTCTGCTGATCGCCGCCGCCGACGAAATGCACGATCTCCAGCGAATCGCCGTCATCGATGGCCACATCGCCCAGCGTCGAGCGCGGAACGATCTCCATATTGCGTTCGACGGCGACCTTTTCAGGCGCGAAACCCAGCTCCGCCGCGAGGCCAGCGATCGTCAAACCGGCCGAAACCCGGCGATGCTCGCCATTGACCGTGATGCTGATCGTACCATCGCTGTGCATGAGATTGGCCCGCGCCTTTGCGTGTTGGAGAGAGGGGCCATATAGGAAGCAGCTTCGCACCGCCGCAACCGAAAGGCACGAAAATCGATGGCGACCCTGTTCGTGCTCAACGGACCCAATCTCAACCTGCTGGGACTGCGCGAGCCGGAGATCTATGGATCGGACACGCTCGACGACATTGCCGGGATGGTCGAGGACCGGGCGAGGGAACTGGGTTTCGAGATCGAGTTTCGCCAATCCAACCATGAAGGCCATCTCGTCGACTGGCTGCACGAGGCCAATGCCGACAAGGCCAAGGCCGTCATCCTCAACGCCGGCGCATTCACGCACACGTCGATCGCGCTTCACGATGCGATCAAGGCGATCAGCGTGCCGGTGATCGAGGTTCACCTCTCCAACCCGCACAAGCGCGAGGAGTTCAGGCATCTGAGCTATGTCGGCCGCGCCGCCAAAGGCACGATCGCAGGCTTCGGCGCTTTCTCCTATCTTCTCGCGCTGGACGCGGCGGCGCGTCTCTGACAGGGAGCGCCGCAACAATGAACAAGAGGGTCGTATGACCGATAAAACTGAAAACGGGGGCCCGATGCACGTTGATACCGATCTGGTGCGCCAGCTCGCCGAACTGCTCGACGCAACCAACCTGACCGAAATCGAAGTCGAGGACGGCGACCGCAAGATCCGCGTGGCGCGCAAGATCAGCGCAGCCGCCGCGCCCGTCTATGCGCCCGCCCCCGTCGCGGCGCCGGTAGCAGCCCCGCCCGCCACGCCCGCCGAAGCGGCGCCGGCGCCCGGGCCGGACCTGAGCAACGCCGTCAAGTCGCCGATGGTCGGCACCGTCTATCTGGCGGCCGAGCCGGGCGCGAAGCCCTTCGTCTCGGTCGGCGACACGGTGAGCGCGGGCCAGACGCTGCTGATCGTCGAGGCGATGAAGGTGATGAACCCGATCACCGCCCCCGCCGCCGGCACGGTCAAGGCGCTGCTGGTCGACAATGGCCAGCCGGTCGAGTTCGACCAGCCGCTCGTCATCGTCGGCTGAGCGCCATGGCGATTTCAAAGATCCTGATCGCCAATCGCGGCGAGATCGCGCTGCGCATCCACCGCGCGGCGCATGAGATGGGGATCAAGACAGTCGCGGTCCATTCGACCGCCGACGCCGATGCGATGCATGTGCGCCTGGCCGATCAGGCGGTGTGCATCGGGCCGCCGCCGGCCGGCGAATCCTATCTCAACATCCCCAACATCATCTCGGCCGCCGAGATTTCCGGCGCGGACGCCATCCACCCTGGCTACGGCTTCCTGTCCGAGAATGCGCGCTTCGCCGAGATCGTCGAGCTGCACAACCTCGTCTGGATCGGTCCGAAGCCAGAACATATCCGCACGATGGGCGACAAGGTGGAAGCCAAGCGCACCGCCGGCAAGCTGGGCCTGCCGCTCGTCCCCGGATCCGACGGACCGATCGCAGGGATCGAAAGCGCCAAGGAGCTGGCCGCGCAGATCGGCTATCCGGTCATCATCAAGGCCGCATCGGGCGGCGGCGGGCGCGGCATGAAAGTGTGCCACGACCCCGGCGAGTTCGAGAGCCTGATCGGGCAGGCGCGATCCGAAGCCAAGGCGGCTTTCGGCGACGCGACCGTCTATCTCGAAAAATATCTCGGCAACCCGCGCCATATCGAGTTCCAGATCTTCGGCGACGGCAAAGGCAACGCCATCCACCTGGGCGAGCGCGACTGTTCGCTCCAGCGCCGCCACCAGAAAGTTCTGGAGGAAGCCCCCTCCCCGGTCATCACCCCCGAAGAGCGCGCGCGCATGGGCGGGATCGTCGCCAAGGCGATGGCCGACATGGGCTATCGCGGTGCGGGGACGATCGAGTTCCTGTGGGAAAATGGCGAATTCTACTTCATCGAGATGAACACCCGCCTGCAGGTGGAGCATCCGGTGACCGAGGCGATTACGGGACTGGACCTCGTCCGCGAGCAGATCCGCATCGCCGACGGGCACGGGCTGACGCTGCGGCAGGAGGACGTGCAGTTCCGCGGCCATGCGATCGAATGCCGGATCAACGCCGAGGATCCGCGCACCTTCGCACCCTCGCCCGGCCTCGTGAAAAGCTTCCACCAGCCCGGCGGCATGCATGTGCGCGTCGATAGCGGTCTCTATGCCGGCTATCGCATCCCGCCTTATTACGACAGCATGATCGCCAAGCTGATCGTCTATGGCACTACGCGGCAGGGCGCGCTCCGCCGCCTGCGCCGCGCGCTGGAGGAGTTCGCGATCGAGGGGATCAAGACGACGATCCCGCTGCATCAGGCGCTGCTCGACGATCCCGAGTTTCAGGCCGGCGACTATACGATCAAGTGGCTGGAAGATTGGCTGGCGAAGCAGGATCCGGCCGCGTGAAGGCGACGATCCTCCACAATCCGCGCTGCTCCAAATCGCGCGAGGCGCTGGCCATATTGGAAGCCACGCCGGGTGTGGACGTGGAGATCGTCGACTATCTCAAGAACCCGCCATCGCGCGCCGAACTGGCCGCACTCTATGCGCGGGCGGGCATCACGCCGCGCCAGGGGCTGCGGGCGGGCGAGCCGCTGGCGAAGGAAATGGGCCTGAAGGATGCGTCCGACGACGCGATCCTCGATGCGATGGCCGCCAACCCGATCCTGATCGAACGGCCGCTCGTCGAAACCGGAAAGGGAGTCCGCCTCGGCCGCCCGCCCGAGGCGATCCGCGAGATTTTGTAGGCGTTACAGAAACGTCGCCCACTCTCCCGTCATTGCGAGCATCGCGACGCAATCCAGCCGCTCGATGCCGGGCTTCCTCCAGATTGCTTCGCGATGCTCGCAATGACGAGGAACTTCAGATCGGCTTTGCGCCCGGCGTGCCGCACTTGGCGAACTTGCCCCTGGCGTCCTTGCACTTCTGCACCGGCTTGGGCTTTTGCGGGCATTTGATGAACTTGCCCTTCGCATCCTTGCACGGCGCGGCGTTGACGGCGGCCGGCATCGCGCTCAGCGAAAGCAGCGAAACGGCCAGAACGGCAGCTTTAAGCATCAGTCCCTCCTACATCCTGGGTGACGGCGGCCAGCTTATGCAGGAATGGCGGACGCGCCAGTGAAGTTTCGGTCATTTGTAAAATGCGCGGCGCTGCAAATGCGCCTAAGAGGCGCGCATGAACAGCGAGTCGAGCAATCTTGAGGAACGGCGTCGCGCCGCGATCGCCCCCGCAATCGCCGCCGGGATCGACGAGGCGTTGATCAGGCAGGT
Organism: Sphingomonas sanxanigenens; assembly: GCA_003240855.1. Taxonomy (GTDB): domain Bacteria; phylum Pseudomonadota; class Alphaproteobacteria; order Sphingomonadales; family Sphingomonadaceae; genus Sphingomonas_L; species Sphingomonas_L sanxanigenens_A. The sequence goes on along the minus strand of QFNN01000007.1, from coordinate 25,473 downwards.
CGTCCACAGCTTCTATGACGAGGTGCAGCGCGACGCGTTGATCGGCCCCGTCTTTGCCGAGCGGATCGAGGATTGGGACGCCCATCTTTCGACAATGTGCGATTTCTGGTCCGGCGTGCTGCTGATGTCAGCGCGCTACAAGGGCAGGCCTATGCAAAAGCATTTCACGCTCCCCGTCGGCAGCGCGCATTTCGCGCGGTGGATCGCTTTGTTCACCGCCACCGTGAAACGGCTTTGCACGCCTGAGGCTGCGGCGATGTTCGTCGATCGCGCAGGCCGCATCGCCGAGAGCTTCCAGCTTGGCATGGCGCATGCCCGCGGCGAATTTCCCACGCATGCAGGCATGACCGCCACGCGCTGACGCGGCGCATATTTGCGCAGCATTGTCCCGAAGCCGTCATCCGGCCTATTCATAGCCGGGCCATGGCGACAATCGCGGTCTATAATCTCAAAGGGGGCGTCGGAAAGACGACGCTGGCGGTCAATCTCGCCTGGTCGTCAGCAACGCTTTCGGCGCGGCGGACGCTATTGTGGGATCTCGACGCGCAGGGCGGCGCAAGCTTCATCCTCGGCGCAGAGGGCGAGGCGCGCGACGCCGCTCAGGCCGTCTTTTCCAAGGATGTCGATGCGGCGAAGCTGATCCGCGCGACGCGCTGGCCCGGCCTGGACCTGCTCGCCGCCGATTTCTCGCTGCGCGGCCTCGACCGCTTTTTCACCGATCTGGGCAAGCGCAAGCGGCTGACCAGGCTGATCGAGCAGCTCGGCAAAAGCTATGACCGCATCATCCTCGACTGTCCGCCAGGCCTGACCGCGACAAGCGAGCAGGTGATGACCGCCGCCGACATCATCCTCGTCCCCGTCATCCCCTCCCCGCTTTCGCGGCGCGCGCTCGACATGGTGGTGCGCTTCATCGACCGGCAACCGGGGCGGCACGCGCCGATCCTGCCGGTTCACATGATGGTCGACCGCCGGCGCGCGCTCCACCGCGCTGGGTTGGAGGCCGAGCCGGACTGGCCGACGATTCCGATGGCGAGCGCGGTCGAGCAGATGGCGGTATTGCGAGCACCGCTGGGCGACTTCGCAGCCCGATCACCGGCGGCGGACGCCTTTGCGGCGCTGTGGCGCGGCATCGAGCGGCGGCTGGCCAAAGCCTGACCCCAAAAGGCTGTGGCGCCGGGATCAGCGAGGTAAAACGCTACGTCGAGACCGGCGGCCCGCCCCAAAAACGATCAGCCATATAGCAAGGGCGCCTTCGCCGATCAGCGTCGGGAGCATGACGTAGGGCGACAATATGCGCGCGAATCCCGGCGCAGCCAGCCCGGCGACGCTGTTCATGAGGTAACAGGCGCCAGCGACGCCCATCAGCGCGCCGATAATTCGCGGCAGGGAGCCGCTGCGCCAGATCAACCAACCAAGCATCAGGCAGTAGATGCCGAAGAAGATCAGGCTGACGTCATATCCGTCGCCATGGATCTTGAGCGCGAGCAAAGCCGCCGCCTCGCGCTGGTCCTGCCCGATCGCGGCGAGATAGGGCGAAGCGGCAAGCAGGCGCAGCGGCGCGAGCAGGAGGAGAGTGGCCGAAGCCAGCACCGCGATGCCGGTCAGGCTGAACGCCGCCGCCATCTGTGAGACCCGCTGATGCGCCGGACTGAACATGCCGTACAGCAGCGTGGTCACGCCGACATAACAGGCCAGCATAGCCACATCGCCGACGAGGCCGGCGCGAAACAGCGCCTCGTTCGCGAGAATGGCCGTTGCGGTCGCACCGGCGTCGGCGCCGACGATCAGGCTGCCGCGCGCCACGACTTCAGCGAATACGCCGCCCACGATCGTGCCAAGATAAAGCAGGCCCGCCAGCCGCGCGGCCCGATCAGAAAATATGCCCGGCGCAGCCTGCGCTTCCACCCTCATCAGCCCCTCCATCTGTATTATGAAAGTAACACAGTTGAGTAGTCAGGGCAATATGAAGGCGCCCATTGCGCGCAAGGGCCGCGCAGGCCATTCTGCGCGACGTGAAGCCGATCGATCCCAACATGCTTCTCCGCGCCTACGCGATCGGCGTGTTTCCGATGGCCGACGCGCGCGACGCCGACGACGTCTATTGGGTCGAACCCAAGATGCGCGGCGTGATGCCGCTGGACGGCTTCCACCTCTCGCGATCGCTGGCCAAGACGTTGCGCTCGGGGCGGTTCAGCGTAACCGCCGACCGCGCTTTCGGGCGGGTGGTCGCGGCCTGCGCCGAGGCGACAGCGCAGCGGCCTGGAACATGGATCAATCACCAGATCGAAATGGCCTGCGCGCAGCTTCACCTCAGCGGCCATGCCCATTCGGTCGAATGCTGGAACGGCGATCGGCTGGTCGGCGGGCTTTACGGCATCAGTCTGGGCGGGGCCTTTTTCGGCGAAAGCATGTTCAGCCGCGAGACCGACGCGTCAAAGGTCGCGCTCGCCCATCTCGTCGCCCGCTTGAAGATTGGCGGATACCGCCTGCTCGACTGCCAGTTCATCACCGACCACCTCGCCTCGCTGGGCGCGATCGAGATCAGCCGCGACGCCTATGTGGCCTTGCTCGACGAAGCGCTGGGCGCAGGCGAAGGCTTGGCCGCCGGCGCGCCTTCGGTCGATTTCGGCGCGCTCGACTCGCGTTTTGCGCCGCCCGACGACAGCGATCCGACGCTGACGGTGGCCGGGCCGATATCCGGATGCGTCATCGCGCAGCTTTTGGGCCAGACATCATAAATCTGATGCTCGACGACGTTGAGCGAAGGCGATTCCTTGTAGAGCCAGCCCGAGAACACCCGCCGCCACTTGCTGTCGCTGCCTTCGACATCGAGCTGGACGAAAGCGCCGGTCAGCTTCTGCTGCTCCCATGGCGCGGTCGTCTCGCAGGCCCGCAGGCGAACGATGGCGTCGCCGACGCGGACCGCCTGACCGGGTTTCATGGTCAGATCGCGCCACAGGCCGTTGCGTTTGTTGAGCAGGCCGATGACCGCGACGCGCTGGTTCATCGGCGTGGCGCCGCGCGACAATTCGGGCTGCGCGCTGCGGCCGGGCGCGGCGCGCGTTGCCGGTGCGTCCTCGCCCACTTCAGTGACTTCGGCAGGAGTCGGCTGGGCTTCGGGCGCGACCGGCTGATCGCCCGCAGGCGCGCTAATATTGCCAGACTGGAGCGCGTTTGCGCCCTGCCATCCCGCCAGGCCGACCAGCAGAGCAACGCCGCCGGCGGCGAGCGCCCGCTTCATGCCGCGTCGGGGCTCCACGCCTCATAATCCCCGGTCGCAGCGGCGCGGTGGCCGCCCCGTTCGAGCGCACCGGCGGGGCGATAAGCCTGCACCGTGCCCGTCAGATTCCGCTCGGGTTCCTTTACCCACGGCCGGATCGGCGGCAGCGTGGAGTCGGGCAGACCCTCAATCGTGTTGTGGAGCCAGCCATGCCATTCGGGCGGCACGCGGCTGGCGTCGTTCGAGCCCTTGTAGATCACCCAGCGGCGCTTGAAGCCGTTCTGCGCCTTGCGCGCCTCATAATAGACATTGCCGAGCGAATCCTCGCCCACGCGCTCGCCCTTGCGCCACGTGAACAGCGAGGTGCCGAAGGTGGCGCCGTCCCACCAGGTGAAGATGGTTTTCAAGATGCCCATGCGAGGCCGTTTAGCGCCGCAGAACGGCGCTGTCACCCGCGATCAGCAGCAATGTGAAAAACTCCGTCCCGCTTTCAGGCCGGGCGTTCGACGCTGACCGCCAGCGGCCCCTTTTTCCCCTCGGCAATGCGCGCGACGAGCGGCTGATCAGGCTCTACCTCAATGATCCCGGCGCGGCGCAGCGTCTCCATATGGACGAAGATGTCCGTCGCGCCGCCGACGCGAACGAGAAAGCCGTAGCCCTTGAGCCGGTTGAACCACTTAACCGTCACCGCTTCGGGCGGGCCGGCCGAATCGAGCAGCGCAATCGGATCAATGCGGTCGCGCGGCTGAGTGAGGAGATCGAGATCGGGTCCGGTCGCGGTCGACAGATCGAAGGCCACGATTCGCCGGGCCTGCAGCCCGCGTTCGCGCTTGGCCGCGAGACATTCGATCTGCGTGCCCTCCGGCAGACTGCGGCGTCCATGATCGCGCAGCACCGAGAAATGGATCAATATATCGCCCGATCCGTCATCGGCCACCATGAAGCCGAATCCGCGCGTAGCGTCGAACCATTTGACCGTGCCGATATAAAGTTCGAGCACCTCGCCCTCATCGAGCGCGACGCGCGGTTCATGTCGCACGGTGTCATCGACACTCGTATCGAGCAGTAAAGACGCAACTGGTCGATCGTCACTCACGCTGGCCCCCCAACGCCACAATTGTGTCAGCATAGCACGGCTTTTTACTCAATTTGAAACATTGATTTCGGCACCGTCCCAATCGTCCTGTTCGGGGACACAACCGGGTTCCGAATCAACAATTTGGCGAGCCAGGTCGAAACCATGGCCTGCGCGGATCATGGCCGCGAGCGCACGTTCGCGCGCCGCGCGGTCGATAATCTCGCGCGCGAAAGGCCCGATATGGCGGCGACGCGCGAAATCGAGCGCCGCACGCAACGCGCCGGGAACCGTCGACGCGCGCGCCTCGGCAATGGCCGATTCGGCGAGCCCCGCCGCGCGCAGCGACGGCGCGATCCGCCGCTCGCCATAGCCGCGCCGCTGGAGCGATGCGGCGCGCGCAAGGGCGAAACCGCGATCGTCGACATAGCCAAGCTCGGCGAAGCGCGCGACGATTGCGCCCGTATCCGGATCGCCCTCCTCCGCCCAGCCACGCTCGGCGATCTTGCGATCGAGATAGGCATGCAGCCGCGCCCGCGTGGTCGCATAACGGCCGACATAGTGAAGCGCGAGGCGTTGCAACGCCTCCGAATCAAGCGCCGGCCGGGGCTTTCGAGAAGAGGTTCCGCGCACGCGCCACGATTGTGCCACAGTCGCGTCGTTATTTGAACGCCTCGCTCGCGTTAGTTTAATCTTCTGGACAAACGTCGGCGCGCGTCGCACCGGTAAATCCAAGGCGCCGCGCAACGAGTAAAGAAGGGCAAGCGGTGCTGGACGCGCTTGAAGCCAAATCGACACTGGGGTCGTACCAAAAAGATATGACGATCATGTTGCCCACGCCGTCTGACGACGGCCTGCCGCGGCGTTACGCGGATTTCGACACGCTTGGCGACGCGCTTGACTATGCAGCGCGCGGCGAACGCGGATTCAACTTCCACGACGCGCGCGGAACGCTGACGCGGCCTTATCCCTTCTCCGAATTGCGCGCCGACGCGATCCTCGACGCGCAGCGCCTGATTGCGCGCGGGATAAAGCCCGGCGACCGCATCGCGCTGATCGCCGAGACGGGCACCGATTTCGCCGCCTTTTTCTTCGGCGCGGTTTATGCGGGCGCATGGCCCGTGCCGCTGCCCCTGCCCACCTCGTTCGGCGGCGCCGCAGCTTATGTCGACCAGCTCAAGGTCCAGCTCGCAAGCTGCGATCCGGTGATGCTGCTTTATCCCGCGGAGCTTGCCCAGATGGCGAGCGACGCTGCCGCGCAGGCCGGGATCGACGGCGTGTCCTATGAGGATTTCGGCGCGCTCGACGCCCCGGAGGCCCCGCTGCCCGCGCAAAATCCCGACAGCATCGCCTATCTGCAATATTCCAGCGGATCGACACGCTTCCCGCACGGCGTCGCCGTCACGCATCGCGCGCTGCTCAACAATCTCGCCGCGCATGCGTATGGCATGTCGGTGGCCGATGGCGACCGCTGCATATCATGGCTGCCCTGGTATCATGACATGGGACTGGTGGGCTGCATGCTCTCCCCCGTCGCCAACCAGGTGTCGACAGATTATCTAAAAACCGAGGATTTCGCGCGACGCCCGCTCGCCTGGCTGGACATGATCAGCCGCAACCCCGGCAACAGCCTCTCCTATTCGCCGACCTTCGGCTACGATATCTGCGCACGGCGCATGTCGAGCCAGACGCGCGCGTCGGATCGCTTCGATCTGTCGCGCTGGCGCGTGGCGGGCAATGGCGCGGATATGATCCGCCCGGACGTGATGCAGGCCTTTGTCGACGCCTTTGCAGATGCCGGCTTCAAGGCGACGGCCTTCCTGCCGAGCTACGGGCTGGCCGAGGCGACGCTGGCCGTCTCGATCATGCCGCCGGACAACGGCATCGTCGTCGAGCTGGTCGAAGAGACTCTGCTTTCGGGTGCGGGCGCCGACGCCGATCGCCCGCAGCGCTATCGCTCGATCGTCAATTGCGGCGTGCCGGTGCGCGACATGCTGGTCGAAATCCGCGAGGAGGACGGCACGCCGCTCCCCGAAAAGGCGATCGGCAAGGTGTGGTGCAAGGGGCCGTCCGTCATGGTCGGCTATTTCCGCGACCAGGAGGCGACCGACGCCTGCCTCGTCGACGGCTGGCTCGATACCGGCGACATGGGCTATATGTCGGGCGGCTATTTGTACATTGTCGGCCGCGCCAAGGACATGATCATCATCAACGGCCGCAACCACTGGCCGCAGGATATCGAATGGGCGGTCGAGCAGCTCCCGGGCTTCAAGGCGGGCGACATCGCCGCCTTCGCGATCACCACGCCGGGCGGTGAGGAAACGCCGGCCGTGCTCGTCCAGTGCCGGACGTCCGACCCCAAGGAACGCGCGCGGCTGCGCGACCTGATCCGCGACAAGGTGCGTTCGATCACCGGCATGAACTGCGTCGTCGAACTGGTTCCGCCGCGCACGCTGCCGCGCACCAGCTCGGGCAAGCTCAGCCGGGCCAAGGCGCGCAACCTGTATCTGTCGGGCGAAATCCAGCCATATGACCTCGCCGCCTGAGGGCCGGCGCCGTTTGCAAATCGGCTTGAGACGGCCGCTTACGGATCGCTAACCTCCTTCGGTTAGAAGGCAAGGCGTGAGTAAGCGTCCCTCAGTCGATTCCACCGCCCAACATATTGGGTGGCGGGCCATTTTCGGTTTCTCCGACCAGGGCGGAACCGATTACGGCCATGTGCGCGCGGCGCAGCTCGCCGCCGTCCAGCAATATGGCCGGACAAGATTGTTCGGCGAGATGCTGGCCGCCGCAGTCCTCGTCCTCGTCCTTGCCAAGCATGTTCCGCTGGCGACTTTGGGCGCCTGGTTCACCGTCGCGACGATCGTCTCGCTGCTCGGCGCAGTCACGCGGCTGCGTCGCGGCGAGCTGACGGCGAGCACGGCGACGCCACGCGAACTGCATGGCGAGACGCTCCACGCCCTCGCGATTGGCGCGGTCTGGGCGGCCCCGCCCCTGCTTTTCGCAGGGCTTGGCGGCATCGAGGCTCAGCTAGGCCTGTGGACCATCGCCTTCGCGCTGATGGCCGGCACCGCACTGCTGCTGTCGCCGCTGCCGTTGGGCACGATCATCTTCCTGTCGCTCGTCGGCGGATCGAGCGCCTGGACGATGTTCAATATGGGGATGCCGAGCATGGGCATCGCCGGGCTGGCGCTGACCTTCATGCTGATCGCCGCGACGATCGCCAACGGCCGCGCCTTCATCGCCCACCGGTCAGCCGAGCGCGCGCTGGCCGAAAAGGATGAGGTCGTCAGCCTGTTGCTCCGCGAGTTCGAGGATGGCGACGCGGACTGGCTGTGGCAGATCGACGCATCCAAGAGCCTGACCCACGTCTCCCCGCGCCTCGCCTTCGCGCTGGGCGAGGAAGCCATGGCGCTGGAAGGCCGGCCTTTCCTCCAGATGCTTGCCGGTGACAGTTGGGAAACCGGCAATTTCTCCGCCCCACTGCGCAGCTTCGCCGAAAAGCTGAAAAAGCGCGAAGCCTTCAGCGACATCATCCTGCCCGTGACGATCAGCGGCGAAACGCGCTGGTGGGAAATGTCAGCAAGCCCGCGCTACGATGATCGCGGCAGCTTCCTGGGCTTCCGCGGCGTCGGATCGGATGTGACCGCCGAGCGTCATTCGGCCGACAAGATCAACCGCATGGCGCGCTTCGACACATTGACCGGCCTGCCCAATCGCCTGCAGGTGACAGAAGCGCTTGGCTCGGCGATGGCGGATGCCGACAAATGGCGCACACGCTGCGCTTTCATGATGATCGACCTCGATCGCTTCAAGGCGGTGAACGATACGCTGGGCCACCCGGTCGGCGACCGGCTGCTGAGCCGCGTGTCCGAACGCCTGCGCTCGCTGATGTCGGACAATGAGCTGTGCGGGCGGCTGGGCGGCGACGAGTTCGGCGTGGTGGTGCGCGACGCATCGGACAGCGGCCGGCTCGAACGGCTGGCGCGGCGGATCATCGAGGAATTGTCGCGCCCCTATGAGGTGGACACGCACACGCTTTATATCGGCGCCAGCGTCGGCACCGCGATCGGCCCGCGCGACGGACGCTCGGTCGAGACGCTGATCCGCTCGGCGGACCTTGCGCTCTATCGCTCGAAGGATGCGGGCGGGGGCACCTATCACGCCTATGAACCGCAGCTCCACGTCCACGCCGAGGAACGCCGCGTGCTGGAAATCGCGCTGCGCAAGGCGCTTGAGCGGGGCGAACTTTATCTCAACTATCAACCCGTCGTCTCTGCCGAGGACGGATCGGTCGAGAGCTTCGAGGCGCTGCTGCGCTGGCACAATCCCGAGCTGGGCAATGTCTCCCCCGCCAAGTTCGTGCCCGTGGCGGAGGAGGCGCGGCTGATCGCCCCGATCGGCGAATGGGTGCTGCGCACCGCCTGCCAGGAAGCGATAAGCTGGCCGTCGCAGGTGCGGATCGCGGTCAACGTCTCTGCCGATCAGCTCGCCGATCCCAATTTCGCTTCCTGCGTGATTTCCGCGCTATCGCACAGCGGCCTCCCCGCCCACAGGCTGGAGATCGAAGTGACGGAGAGCGTGTTCATGCGCGAAGGCACGGTGGCGGTGCAGGTGCTCCAGCAACTGATCGATCTCGGCGTCAGGCTGTCGCTCGACGATTTCGGCACCGGCTATTCGTCGCTCGGCTATCTCAGCCGGACCAAATTCTCGACGATCAAGGTCGATCGCAGCTTCGTTCAGGGCGCATCGCGCAATGTGCCGGAGAATATCGCGATCATCCGCGCAGTCGTAGCGCTGGCCGACAGCCTGGGGATGGCGACGACCGCCGAGGGCGTGGAAACGGAGGAAGAGCTGGCGATGATCCGCCGCCTCGGCTGCCGCAAGGTACAGGGCTATCTGTTCGGCCGCCCGATGGCCGCCCAGGATGCGCGGGCGCTGTTCAACACCGGACGATCCGCAGTCGCCTGATTTTCAGCCAGGCGCGGAGGAGGCCTTGCACCTTCGCCTCGCTGCCGCTAAGTCGCCGGCTCTCCGCACCGGAGGAGTGTAGCTCAGTTGGTAGAGCATCGGTCTCCAAAACCGAGGGCCGTGGGTTCGAGTCCCTCCACTCCTGCCATGCTTCAAGAGATAGGCTGAGGGTCATAATCGCCGCTGGTGCCAGCCAGCCCGCTTATATCCGGCCCTTGCGCGCCTATATCGAAAAGCATATAGGGCGCGGATTCGGAAAATCGGTCTCTGTCGCACCGGTCCCAAGGAACGGACAGGGTGGCTTTGACCCCGATTTCCGGCGTTTGACGAGCAAGGACGACTGTCGTGGCGAAGGCGAACTTCATCAGCAACATCCCGCAATTCATCAATCAGGTGAAAGCGGAGACCGCGAAGGTCGTGTGGCCCACCAGCCGCGAGACGATGATGACCACCCTGATGGTGATCATCATGACGACCGTGCTGGGGCTGTTCTTCTTCGGCGTCGATCACTTCTACAGCCTGATCGTGCGCTCGCTGCTGTCGCTCGCCGCCTGATCGATCGAAAGGTAGAACCGGACCCAATGTCCCGCTGGTACATCATCCACGCCTATTCGGGCTTCGAGAACAAGGTTCGCGATTCGATCGTGGCCGAAGCCACGCGCCTTGGCCTCGATGCGCTGGTCGATTCGGTCGAAGTGCCGACCGAGACCGTCACTGAAGTGCGGCGCGGCAAGAAGGTGCAGTCGGAGCGGAAGTTCTTCCCCGGCTACGTCCTCGCCAAGCTCGAGATGAACGACGACGTCTATCACCTGGTGAAGAACACGCCGAAGGTGACGGGCTTCCTCGGTTCGTCGGGCAAGCCGCAGCCGATCACCGAGGCCGAGGCCGCGCGCATCCTGAACACCAAGGAAGAAGCCGCCGCCGCGCCGAAGCACAAGATCAAGGTCGATTACGAGATCGGCGATTCGGTCAAGGTGCTGGACGGTCCGTTCGCCAGCTTCAACGGCGTGGTCGAGGAACTGGATTTCGACCGCAGCCGCGTGAAAGTTTCGGTGTCGATCTTCGGTCGCGCCACCCCGGTCGAGCTGGAGTTCGAGCAGGTCGAGCGTTCCAAGTAACGCCGGCAAAACAATTCCGGTTCGCAACCGGATGTCCCGCGGGAGGCAGCCTGCTGCCGCAAGAACCGCTAAACTTGAAAGAGAGTGAGTAGATGGCCAAGAAAATTACCGGCTATATCAAGCTGCAGGTGCCGGCCGGCGCCGCCAACCCGTCGCCGCCGATCGGCCCTGCCCTGGGTCAGCGCGGCGTCAACATCATGGAGTTCTGCAAGGCGTTCAACGCCGCGACCGGCGACCTTGAAAAGGGCGCGCCGATCCCGACCGTGATCACCGTCTATGCGGACCGCAGCTTCTCGTTCGAGACCAAGACCCCGCCCGCCACCTTCCTCATCAAGAAGGCGATCAACCTCAAGTCGGGCTCGAAGGAGCCGGGCAAGACGGTTGCCGGCAAGATCAAGCGCTCGCAGCTCGCCGAGATCGCCCAGGTCAAGATGAAGGACCTGAACGCGAACGACATCGACGCCGCGACGAAGATCATCGAAGGCAGCGCCCGCGCGATGGGCCTCGAAGTGGTGGAGGGCTGAACCAATGGCATTCGTGAGCAAGAAGGCGAAGAAGCTCGCCACGACTATCGACCGTGAAAAGCTGCACGGCGTCGACGAGGCGATCGCGCTGGTGAAGGCCAACGCCACGTCGAAGTTTGACGAGACCGTCGAAGTCGCGCTGAACCTGGGCGTCGATCCCCGCCACGCCGACCAGATGGTCCGCGGCGTCGTCACCTTGCCCAAGGGCACCGGCAAGACCGTCCGCGTCGGCGTGTTCGCCCGCGGCGCGAAGGCCGAGGAAGCGACTGCGGCGGGCGCCGACGTCGTGGGCGCCGAGGATCTGCTCGAGATCGTCCAGGGCGGCAAGATCGAGTTCGATCGCTGCATCGCGACGCCGGACATGATGGGCCTCGTCGGCCGCCTCGGCAAGGTGCTGGGCCCCAAGGGCCTGATGCCGAACCCGAAGCTGGGCACCGTGACGATGAACGTCGCCGAAGCTGTCAAGGCCGCCAAGGGCGGTCAGGTCGAGTATCGCGTTGAGAAGGCCGGCATCATCCATTCGGGCATCGGCAAGGCGTCGTTCCCCGCGGAAGACCTGCGCGCGAACTTCGACGCGCTGGTCGACGCCGTGATCAAGGCCAAGCCGTCGGGCGCGAAGGGCAAATATGTCCGCAAGGTCGCCCTCAGCTCGTCGATGGGCCCGGGCATTAAGGTCGACACGACCGAGGTCGCCGGCGCCTGATCGGCACCGCGATCGCAAGGAAATGAAGGGGTCGGAGCGAAAGCTCCGGCCCCTTTTTCCTGCATGAGCGCCCTGGCGGCTTGAGGATGGACCGGTTATCCGCTCCTCCACCTCCTCCCCAAACTTGACTTCCGCGCATATCCCGCTATCAGCGCGCGCTTGCCGGATGGGTCCGCCCGCCCGGCATTCCGTCCGAGACAGCGGGTGGAGGGAATATGCCCTCCTTAATCTCCCGCCTAGACGGGGAAAGTTTCCTGAGGCGGCGGCATGGCCGCGCGCCTCCTGACAGGCTGATAAGCCTCCGATCATCGGGGCCGTCGGTCGAGCCTTCCCCACGGACATAAAGTACCCCTCGGCGGATGTCCCGCCGGGGCAACGTGGAGAATGGCATGGATCGAGCTCAAAAGTCCGAGCTGGTTTCCGAGCTGAACAGCACCTTCTCCGAGGTCGGCGTGGTGGTCGTCACCCGCAACCTCGGTCTCACCGTCGCTCAGTCGACGGCGCTGAGGACGAAGATGCGCGAAGCCGGCGCCAGCTACAAGGTGGCCAAGAATCGACTCGCCAAGATCGCGATTGAGGGCACGCCCTATGTCGGGATCGGTGACATGCTCACCGGCCCGACCGCCATCGCCGCGTCCACCGATCCGGTGGCCGCTGCAAAGGTGGTGGTCGAGTTCGCCAAGACGACCGACAAGTTCGAGATCGTCGGCGGCTCGATGGGGGATACCGTCCTCGACGTGAACGGCGTGAAGGCGCTCGCCTCGCTGCCGTCGCTCGACGAACTGCGCGCCAAGATTGTGGGCCTCGTTCAGGCGCCCGCAACCAAGGTCGTCCAGGTCGTGCAGGCGCCGGCTGGCCAGCTTGCACGCATCTTTGGCGCTTATGCCGCCAAGGACGCTGCCTGATTTCTATCTGACAAACCCGATTTGATTTTGGAGAATTAAAATGGCTGATCTCAACAAGCTCGTCGACGAACTGTCGTCGCTGACCGTCATCGAAGCCGCCGACCTCGCCAAGCTTCTCGAAGAGAAGTGGGGCGTTTCGGCCGCCGCCGCCGTCGCTGTCGCCGCTCCGGCTGGCGGTGCTGGCGCCGGCGCCCCGGCCGCCGAAGAAAAGACCGACTTCGACGTGATCCTCACCGGCGACGGTGGCAAGAAGATCAACGTCATCAAGGAAGTCCGCGCGATCACCGGCCTGGGCCTGACCGAGGCGAAGGCCCTGGTCGAGTCGGCTCCGAAGGCGATCAAGGAAGGCGTCAACAAGGACGAAGCCGAGAAGATCAAGAAGCAGCTCGAGGAAGCCGGCGCGACCGTCGAACTCAAGTAAGCTTCTGCTGCTTGGCCCTGCCCCGGCCCCGCCGGGACAGGACGAAAGAAAGGGCGGCTCCCGGTATGGGGGCCGCCCTTTTCCGTTTCAGGCCGTTGCGCGTCCAGCCGGGCCGCGCCGCCGCCCTGCCCGGCCGATGATCCGGAGACGCTGCGATCAGTCCGCAACCCAGTTGCCGTGAAAGCCCGGCGGCACGCGGTGGGGAATATGGACGACCGCCTGCGGCGCTCCCTGAAAATCATCGGCGTTGAGGATCTGCAGCTCCGTCGTCTCGCGGTTCATGTCGATGACGAGGCCGATCAGCCAGCCGTCATCCTCCGCTTCGCCGCCCGGACGTTCGACGAACACGAACTCACCCGGGTGCCGGCCGGGACCGAAATCGCGGATCGCGACGGCGCCGCTCTCAAGATCCGTGCGAAACAGGCGGGTGTCAGCGATCGACAGTTCGCCGCCCACGCCTTTGGGAAGGGCCATGCTGTAGAGCCAGCGACAGGGCCTGCCGGTGCGGCGCTCGTCATAGCGCGGAAACTCCTGCGGATGATCGAACAGCACCTGACGATCGACGCGGCGTGCGACGGGATCGATCGTCCAGCGCTCCAGCCGCGAGGCCGGCGAGTCTGGCCCATTGCGGCTTTCGGCGAACATCGTCTCATGCGCGACGACATCCATCACCACCCGGCCGTCGGGAAGGTCGAGGGCGTTGCCGGGGTGAAAGACATAGCAGGGATCGACATCGCACCAGACGACATCCCCGCCGCTGTCGCCGCGCCCGAGCAGGCCGACGCGCGCCCGATGCGCCTTGTTCCATACATAGGGGAAGCGATGCCCCGCGATCACCGCCTTCATCGAGAAAGTAACCGGCAGATCGAGGATGACGATACGGCTGGCCGTGATCGCGCAATCGTGGATGCTGGGGCCGTCCGATACCGCAACCGGTTCCTGCCGGATCACGCGCGCAGCGCTGTCGACGACGACGTGCCAGACGCGGTCGCGCGTCATTGCGTCATAGCTTATCGCGTGCATCTCGCCGGTCAGCGGGCAGCGATGCGGGTGCGCCGAGAACGGCGCGTCAAGCGTGCCGTCGAACGGATTATGCGCGACCGTGTCCAACCCCTCGGAAAGTTCGACAGGATTGGCGCCCGCCTCGACGATCGCCCAGGTCCGGCCGGCGATCCCGACAATATTGGTGTTGGCATTGTCCGAAAACGGGCTGCGCCTGCCCGGCGCGCGCGGCTCGCCCAGCGCGTCGCTGACTGCGTTCGAGCGAATCCAGCGATTGCGATACCAGAGCGCCTTGCCGCCCTGAATGCGCACGCCGTGCGCCATGCCGTCGCCGGTGAACCAGTGATAAGCGGCGGGATTGGGCGGCGTCACCGGATTGGGGCCGATGCGAAGATAGCGCCCATCGAGCGACGCTGGGATGCCGCCATCGACACGGAGATCGGCGATCGTCTCCTCCGTCGTCATCGGTCGATGGATGCCGGTGAGGAAAATGTTGGGCGCGTCGCCGCGCATCCGCGAGCGATTATAGTCAGCGACTTTCTCAATGCCCTTGCCGACAACCGAACGGATCGCGGTTTCGATCGTGCTTGCCATCTTCCATCTCCCCTTGCGTCAGGATGCGACTCGATGTTTACGGTGACAACATGAGCGAAGATGATAACAGCGTCAACATTGGCCGTCGCGCCACTTACCATCATGGCGATCTGCGCGCGGCCCTGATCGACGCGGGGTTGGCGATGCTGGCCGAAAAACCGGCCGAAGAGATCAGTCTGCGCGAAATCGCGCGCCGCGCGGGGGTCAGCGCGACAGCCGTTTATCGCCATTTCCCGGACAAGCAGGCGCTGCTCGACGCCATGGCGTGCGAAGGCATGGAAGCGCTCGGCCGCGCGCAACGATCGGCGAGCGACGCGGCGGGCGGCGGCGAAACCGGTTTTGCCGCAAGCGGGGCGACCTATGTCCGCTTCGCCGTCGAGAATCCGGCGTTGTTCCGCCTCGTTTTCACCTCCGCCCCGACGGTATCACTGATCGACCTTGCGCCCGACAAGATGAGCACGACGATGCGCGGCCTGCGCGACGATATAGCGCGCCTCCTTCCCCCGAACCTTCCCGAGGCCGACCGCCGCGCCGCCGCGCTCCATGCCTGGTCGCTGGTCCACGGACTTTCGATGCTGATCCTCGATGGACAGATTCCCTATGATCCGGTCGAGATTGAACGGATCATCCACGCATTGCCGTGTCAGGCCGGGCCTGCGTAAGAAACGCGCCGGCCCATTTGACAGTCGGCAACCCCGATCCTATATCCCGTCCATCACCACAGCCTGTCGGGACATGGGGCGCCGTCGCGCAGCGGCCCGTAAGAATGGATTGGCTGGGGTTTCAAGACGCCAGGAGCTGCAGTTTTCCTTGATCGCCTGATCGGAAAGCCTGCGGCTTTTTGCGTCTTTCTGCGTGCCCGATATTCGAACCACGAGGCGAATCACACCCATGGCGACCAAGGCAGTTTCCGCCCCCCAGAGCAGCGGCACCGCGAAGCGGCGCATCCGCAAGGTCTTCGGCAATATCCACGAAGTGGTGCAGATGCCGAACCTGATCGAGGTCCAGCGCGAGAGCTATGAGCAGTTCCTGCGTTCCGACCCCGCGATCGGCTATGTTTCCGGGCTGGAAAAGACCCTGCGCTCGGTTTTTCCGATCCGCGACTTCGCCGGCACCGCCGAGCTGGACTTCGTCCATTACGAGCTGGAATCGCCCAAGTTCGACGTCGAGGAATGCCGCCAGCGTGGCATCACCTACGCCGCCCCGATGCGCGTCACGCTGCGCCTGATCGTGTTCGAGGTGGATCCCGATACGGAAACCCGTTCGGTCCTCGATATCAAGGAGCAGGACGTTTACATGGGCGACATGCCGCTCATGACCGAGAACGGCACCTTCTTCATCAACGGCACCGAGCGCGTCATCGTCTCGCAGATGCACCGTTCGCCGGGCGTGCTGTTCGACCACGACCGCGGCAAGACTCACGCTTCTGGCAAATATCTGTTCGCCGCGCGCGTCATCCCCTATCGCGGCTCGTGGCTGGACTTCGAGTTCGACGCCAAGGACATCGTCAACGTCCGCATCGACCGCAAGCGCAAGCTGCCGGTCACGGCGCTGCTCTATGCCCTCGGCCTGAACAGCGAGGGAATCCTCAACCACTTCTACAAGACGGTCACCTGGATCCGCGGCGAAGGCGGCTGGCAGGTGCCCTACATCGCCGAGAACTGGCGCGGCCAGAAGCCGCTGTTTGACGTGGTCGACGGCAAGTCGGGCGAAGTGATCTTCCCCGCCGGCCAGAAGGTCAGCCCGCGCGCGGCCAACAAGGCCGCCAAGGACGGGCTTGAGACGCTGCTGATCCCGACCGAGGAAATCTTCGGCCGCTATTCGGCGCTCGACCTCATCAACGAGCAGACCGGCGAGATCTATATCGAGGCGGGCGACGAGGTTTCGGCCGACAATCTCGAGGTGCTCGACAAGGCGGGCATCGACCGTCTGGAACTGCTCGACATCGACCATGTCAACACCGGCCCGTGGATTCGCAACACGCTGAAGGCCGACAAGGCCGAGGACCGCGACCACGCGCTGTCGGACATCTACCGCGTCATGCGCCCCGGCGAGCCGCCGACGCGCGAGACGGCGGAAGCGCTGTTCGCCGGCCTGTTCTTCGATCCCGAGCGCTACGACCTCTCGGCCGTCGGCCGCGTGAAGCTCAACATGCGCCTCGATCTCGACGCGCCGGATACGGTCACGACGCTGCGCACGGAGGATATCCTCGCCGTGGTCAAGACGCTCGTCGACCTGAAGGACGGCAAGGGCGAGATTGACGATATCGACAATCTCGGCAACCGCCGCGTACGTTCGGTTGGCGAGCTGCTCGAGAACCAGTATCGCGTCGGCCTGCTCCGCATGGAGCGCGCGGTGAAGGAGCGCATGAGTTCGGTCGACGTGTCGACCGTCATGCCCAACGATCTGATCAACGCGAAGCCTGCGGTCGCTGCGGTGCGCGAGTTCTTCGGCTCGTCGCAGTTGTCGCAGTTCATGGACCAGACCAACCCGCTCTCCGAAGTGACGCACAAGCGTCGTGTTTCGGCGCTCGGGCCGGGCGGCCTCACCCGCGAGCGCGCGGGCTTCGAGGTCCGCGACGTCCATCCGACCCACTATGGCCGCATCTGCCCGATCGAAACGCCGGAAGGCCCGAACATCGGCCTCATCAACTCGCTGTCGACCTTCGCGCGCGTCAACAAATACGGCTTCATCGAGACGCCGTATCGCAAGGTGATCGACGGCAAGGTGACCAACGAGGTCGTCTATCTGTCGGCGATGGAGGAGCAGAAGCACACCGTCGCGCAGGCTTCGGCCGAGACGGACGCCGAAGGCCGCTTCACCGAGGAGCTGGTCTCCGCGCGTCAGGCGGGCGAGTTTCTGATGGCGCTGCCCGATCAGATCACGCTGATGGACGTCAGCCCCAAGCAGCTCGTGTCGGTCGCAGCCTCGCTCATTCCCTTCCTGGAGAATGACGACGCCAACCGCGCGCTGATGGGCTCGAACATGCAGCGTCAGGCGGTGCCGCTGGTCAAGGCCGAGGCGCCGTTCGTCGGCACCGGCATGGAAGAGACGGTTGCGCGCGATTCGGGTGCCGCCATCTCGGCCCGCCGCGCCGGCATCGTCGACCAGGTCGATGCCTCGCGCATCGTCATCCGCGCGACTGGTGAAGTCGATGCCGGGAAGTCGGGCGTCGACATCTACACGCTGATGAAGTTCCAGCGCTCGAACCAGTCGACCTGCATCAACCAGCGTCCGCTGGTGAAGGTGGGCGACGTGATCAATGTCGGCGACGTCATCGCCGACGGCCCGTCGACCGAGCTGGGCGAACTGGCGCTGGGCCGCAACAGCCTCGTCGCGTTCATGCCCTGGAACGGCTACAATTATGAGGACTCGATCCTCATTTCCGAACGCATCGTGAAGGACGACGTGTTCACGTCGATCCATATCGACGAGTTCGAGGTGATGGCCCGCGACACCAAGCTGGGGCCGGAGGACATCACCCGCGACATCCCGAACGTCGGCGAAGAAGCGCTGCGCAACCTCGACGAGGCGGGCATCGTCTATATCGGCGCCGAAGTGGAGCCGGGCGACATCCTGGTCGGCAAGATCACCCCCAAGGGTGAATCGCCGATGACCCCGGAAGAAAAGCTGCTTCGTGCGATCTTCGGCGAAAAGGCGAGCGACGTGCGCGACACTTCGCTGCGTCTGCCGCCGGGCGTCGCCGGCACCATCGTCGACGTGCGCGTGTTCAACCGCCACGGCATCGACAAGGACGAGCGCGCGATGGCGATCGAGCGCGAGGAGATCGACCGTCTTGCGAAGGACCGCGAGGACGAACGCGGCATCCTGAACCGCGCCACCTGGTCGCGGCTTAAGGACATGCTGATCGGTCAGGTCGCGGCCTCGGCGCCGAAGGGCATCAAGAAGGGCAGCGACATCACCGAGGAGCTTCTCGGCGAAGTCGAGCGCCACGAATGGTGGAAGTTCGCCGTCGCCGATGACGCGCGCCAGGCCGACCTTGAGGCGGTGAAGGCGCAGTATGACGAGGCGGTGAAGCTGATCAACGAGAAGTTCGAGGATCGGCGCGAGAAGCTGGAGCGCGGCGACGAGCTGCCCCCCGGCGTGCTCAAGATGGTCAAGGTGTTCGTCGCGGTGAAGCGCAAGCTGCAGCCGGGCGACAAGATGGCCGGCCGCCACGGCAACAAGGGCGTCATCAGCCGCATCCTGCCGGTCGAGGACATGCCTTTCCTTGAGGACGGCACCCCCGTCGACCTCGTGCTCAACCCGCTGGGCGTGCCTTCGCGCATGAACGTCGGGCAGATCTTTGAGACTCACCTCGGCTGGGCCGCGCGCGGCCTGGGCAAGCAGGTCTCCGAGGCGCTCGACCAGTGGCGCGAGGCCAATCCGAACCCGACCGCGGGCGCGATGCCCGAGGCAGTCAAGGACCGGCTCAAGACGATCTACGGCGAACATTATGTTGCCGAGATCGAGGCGCGCGACGGCGAGCAGATCGTCGAGCTGGCCGAGAATCTGCGTTCGGGCATTCCGATGGGCACTCCGGTGTTCGACGGCGCGCGCGAAGCCGATGTTTCGGACATGCTGGAGCTTGCCGGGCTTGCCACCTCGGGCCAGTCGGACCTGTTCGACGGGCGCACGGGCGACAAGTTCGACCGCAAGGTGACCGTGGGCATCATCTACATGCTCAAGCTGCACCACCTGGTCGACGACAAGATCCACGCGCGCTCGATCGGCCCCTACTCGCTCGTCACCCAGCAGCCGCTGGGCGGCAAGGCGCAGTTCGGCGGCCAGCGCTTCGGCGAAATGGAGGTGTGGGCGCTCCAGGCGTACGGCGCCGCCTACACGCTGCAGGAGATGCTGACGGTGAAGTCCGACGACGTGGTCGGCCGCACCAAGGTCTATGAAGCGATCGTCAAGGGCGACGACACGTTCGAGGCGGGCATTCCGGAGAGCTTCAACGTTCTCGTCAAGGAAATGCGCTCGCTGGGTCTCAACGTCGAGCTGAAGAGCCTCGACGAAGAGGACGACGGTCTGGCCGAGGCGGCGGAATAAGGGTTTGGGCACCGTCCTGACGGGCGGCGCTCCCCTTTCCTTCCGCGCAGAGATTTACCCTCCAGAGGGATAAAGAAATGAACGAACTGACCAACTTCGCCAATCCGGTGGCCAAGCCGGAGACCTTCGACCAGATCCAGATCGGCATCGCTTCGCCCGAGCGCATCCGGTCGTGGAGCTTCGGCGAGATCAAGAAGCCCGAGACGATCAACTACCGCACGTTCAAGCCCGAGCGTGACGGCCTGTTCTGCGCGCGCATCTTCGGTCCGATCAAGGATTACGAGTGCCTGTGCGGCAAGTACAAGCGCATGAAATACAAGGGCATCGTGTGCGAGAAGTGCGGGGTCGAGGTCACCGTCTCGAAGGTCCGCCGCGAGCGCATGGGCCATATCGAGCTGGCCGCGCCGGTCGCGCACATCTGGTTCCTGAAGTCGCTGCCCTCGCGCATCGGCCTGCTGCTCGACATGCAGCTCAAGCAGCTTGAGCGCGTCCTCTACTTCGAAGCCTATATCGTGATCGAGCCGGGCCTGACCCCGCTTGAGAAATATCAGCTCCTCACCGAGGACGAGCTGCTCGAGGCGCAGGACGAATATGGCGAGGACGCCTTCTCCGCCGGCATCGGCGCCGAGGCCGTGCGCATCATGCTCGAGAGCCTCGATCTCGAGGGCGAGCGCAAGCAGCTTCTGGAAGAGCTGGCGACGACCAAGTCGGAGCTGAAGCCCAAGAAGATCATCAAGCGCCTGAAGGTCGTCGAGAGCTTCATCGATTCGGGCAACCGCCCCGAGTGGATGATCCTCGAAGTCATCCCGGTCATCCCGCCCGAGCTGCGCCCGCTGGTGCCGCTGGACGGCGGCCGCTTCGCGACTTCGGACCTCAACGACCTGTATCGCCGCGTCATCAACCGCAACAATCGTCTGAAGCGGCTGATGGAGCTGCGCGCACCGGACATCATCGTGCGCAACGAAAAGCGCATGCTGCAGGAAGCCGTCGACGCACTGTTCGACAATGGCCGTCGCGGCCGCACGATCACCGGCGCCAACAAGCGTCCGCTGAAGTCGCTGTCCGACATGTTGAAGGGCAAGCAGGGCCGCTTCCGTCAGAACCTGCTCGGCAAGCGCGTCGACTATTCGGGCCGTTCGGTCATCGTGACCGGCCCGGAGCTCAAGCTGCACCAGTGCGGCCTGCCCAAGAAGATGGCGCTCGAGCTGTTCAAGCCGTTCATCTACGCCCGCCTCGACGCCAAGGGTCTGTCCATGACCCTGAAGCAGGCGAAGAAGTGGGTCGAGAAAGAGCGCAAGGAAGTCTGGGACATCCTTGACGAGGTGATCCGCGAACATCCGGTGATGCTCAACCGCGCGCCGACGCTTCACCGCCTCGGCATCCAGGCGTTCGAGCCCGTGCTGATCGAAGGCAAGGCGATCCAGCTTCACCCGCTGGTCTGCTCGGCCTTCAACGCCGACTTCGACGGCGACCAGATGGCCGTTCACGTTCCGCTGAGCCTCGAGGCCCAGTTGGAGGCGCGTGTCCTGATGATGTCGACCAACAACATCCTGTCGCCCGCCAACGGCAAGCCGATCATCGTGCCGTCGCAGGACATGGTGCTGGGCATCTACTATCTGTCGATGGAGCGCGAAGGCGAGCCGGGCGAAGGCATGCTGCTGTCCGACATGCAGGAAGTCCACCAGGCGCTCAACGCCAAGGCGGTCACGCTGCACTCGAAGATCATCAGCCGCGTCCCGCAGACCGACGAGGCCGGCAACAGCTACATGAAGCGCGTGGAGACCACGCCGGGCCGTATGCTGATCGGCGAGACGCTGCCGAAGAGCCACAAGGTGCCGTTCGAGACCGTCAACCGCCTTCTCACCAAGAAGGACGTGGGCGACGTGATCGACGAGGTCTATCGCCACACCGGCCAGAAGGAGACCGTGCTGTTCGCCGACGCCATCATGGCGCTGGGCTTCCGCCATGCGTTCCAGGCCGGCATCTCGTTCGGCAAGGACGACATGATCATTCCGGGCAGCAAGGAAAAGCTGGTCGACGAGACCCGCGCGCTCGTGAAGGATTATGAGCAGCAGTATCAGGACGGCCTGATCACCCAGCAGGAAAAGTACAACAAGGTGATCGACGCCTGGTCGCGTTGCGGCGATCAGGTCGCCAACGCGATGATGGATGAGATCAAGGCGATGCCGAAGCAGGCCGACGGCCGCCTCGCCCCGATCAACTCGATCTACATGATGGCCCACTCCGGTGCGCGTGGTTCGCAGGCGCAGATGAAGCAGCTTGCCGGCATGCGCGGCCTGATGGCCAAGCCGTCGGGCGAGATCATCGAAACGCCGATCATCTCGAACTTCAAGGAAGGCCTCACCGTTCTCGAGTATTTCAACTCGACGCACGGCGCCCGTAAGGGTCTGGCCGATACCGCGCTCAAGACGGCGAACTCGGGTTACCTGACCCGCCGTCTGGTCGACGTGTCGCAGGATTGCGTCGTGATCGAGGAAGATTGCGGCACCGAACGCGCGCTGGACATGAAGGCGATCGTCCAGGGCGGCGCCACCATCGCCAGCCTTGCCGAGCGCATCCTGGGCCGCACCACGGCCGAGGACGTCATCGACAGCAAGACGGGCGAAGTCGTGATCGCCGAGGGCACGCTCCTCGACGAGCCGATGGTCGCGCTGATCGAAGCGATCGGCACCCAGTCGGTCAAGATCCGCTCGCCGCTGATCTGCGAGAGCAAGCAGGGCGTGTGCGCCAAGTGCTATGGGCGCGACCTCGCCCGCGGCACGCCGGTGAACATCGGCGAGGCGGTCGGCGTCATCGCGGCGCAGTCGATCGGCGAGCCGGGCACCCAGCTCACCATGCGCACCTTCCACATCGGCGGTGCGGCGCAGCTCAACGAGCAGTCGAACCTCGACGCGCCGGCCGACGGCAAGGTCGAGTTCCGCGATCTGCGCGTGATCGAAGATCAGCGCGGCCGCCGCGTCGTGCTGAGCCGTTCGGGCGAACTGGCGATCATCGACATGGACGGGCGCGAACGGGCGGTGCACCGCATCCCCTATGGCGCCTATCTGATGTTCGACGACGGTCACATCGTCTCGAAGGGCGATCGCATGGCCGAGTGGGACCCCTTCACCATGCCGGTGATCACCGAGAACCCTGGCATCGTGAAGTATCAGGACCTGATCGAGGGCAAGACGCTGGTCGAGCAGACCGACGAGGCGACCGGCATCGCGCAGCGCGTGGTGATCGAATATCGCGCCCCGTCGAAGAGCAAGGAGGACCTCCGTCCCCGCATCACCCTGCTCGACGAGGGCTCGGGCGAGACCGCGCGCTACATGCTGGCGCCCGGTGCGATGCTGTCGGTCGAGGACGGCGCATCGGTGCAGGCCGGCGACGTGCTGGCCCGCGTCAGCCGCGAAGCCGCCAAGACCCGCGACATCACGGGCGGTCTGCCGCGCGTGGCCGAGCTGTTCGAGGCGCGCAAGCCGAAGGAAAACGCGATCATCGCGAAGGTCTCCGGCCGCGTCGAGTTCGGCAAGGACTATAAGGCCAAGCGCAAGATCGGCATCCGTCCGGACGACGGTGGCGAGCTGGTCGAATATCTCGTGCCCAAGTCGAAGGTGATCGACGTTCAGGAAGGCGACTACGTGAAGCGTGGCGACAACCTGATCGGCGGCTCGCCCGATCCGCACGACATTCTGGAAGTCCTCGGCATCGAGGCTCTGGCCGAATATCTCGTGTCGGAAATCCAGGAAGTCTATCGACTGCAGGGCGTGAAGATCAACGACAAGCACATCGAGACGATCGTTCGCCAGATGCTGCAGAAGGTCGAGATCACCGAGGCGGGCGACACCACGCTCCTCCCCGGCGAGCAGGTCGACCGCGAGGAGATGGACGAGGTCAACGCCAAGCTCGAGCCCGGCCAGCAGCCGGCGTTCGGCAAGCCGGTGCTCCTCGGCATCACCAAGGCGTCGCTGCAGACCCGCAGCTTCATCTCGGCCGCGTCTTTCCAGGAGACGACCCGCGTCCTCACCGAGGCTGCTGTCCAGGGCAAGCGCGACACGCTGATGGGCCTGAAGGAGAATGTCATCGTCGGCCGCCTCATCCCGGCGGGCACCGGTGCGGGCATGAACCGCCTGCGCGTCACCGCCAGCAGCCGCGACGCCGCCCTGCGCGCTTCGCAGCGCGCCTGGCAGACCGCGCTCGTCGCCCCCAACTCGGCGGCGGAAGAGCATGCGGCCGAACTGCGTCGTCCGGTCGAGGACGATACGGGCAATGACGCGCTGGCGGCGGTGGTCGCCGAAACCAACGGCGAGGACGGCGCCGAGGAATAGGATCGGCAAGCGCCTCGACGTGAAATAAGAAGCCCCGCCGGCGCAATCCGGCGGGGCTTTTTGCTGTCCCGATGTGGGGCAGCTTCCGCTCTTGCCGGGCGGCGCTGAAAACGTTAAATAAATATTAACAAAGGCAACCGGGTCGCACTGGGAGCCGGCTGTTCCGTCAGCCGGGATGTATAATTTGCGACAGGGGTAGTCTCATGAAAATCCGTAGCTTTACATTGCTCGCGACCGCCGTTGCGGCGATCGCGTCGGCACCGGCCAGCGCCGACGTCGTCACGCTGACCTTTGAGGGCGTTGGCGATCAGGTCGCCGTCAACGATTTCTACAATGGCGGCACGGACGGTGCCGGCAATAGCGGCGCCAACTATGGCATCAATTTCTCGCGGACTTCGCTCGCCCTCATCGATATCGATGCCGGCGGCTCGGGCAATTTCGCCAATGAACCCTCGCCGAGCACGGTGCTGTTCTTCCTCAGCGGCGGCGCGGCGACCATGAATGTGGCCGCCGGCTTCACCACCGGGTTCTCGTTCTACTATGCCGGCAATTCGACCAACGCCGGCAGCGTGAAGGTTTATGACGGGCTGAACGGCACGGGCAATGTGCTCGCGACGCTGGCCCTGACGCCCAATGGCGGCCAGTGCTCGGGCGATCCCAACGGCTTCCCGTTCTGCAATTTCACCGCCTTCGGCGTCACCTTCGACGGCGTCGCCAAGTCGGTCGATTTCGGCGGCGTCGCCAACCAGATCGCGTTCGACAATGTCACTCTCGGCGCCGCGACGCCGGGCAATGGCGGCGTTCCGGAACCGGCGACCTGGGCGATGCTGATCTCCGGCTTCGGCCTGGTCGGCGGCGCGATGCGCGTGCGCCGGCGCAGCGCGTCCTTCGCCTGATCGCCGAGCGATCATGGAAAGGCCCTCGCCTGCCCTGCGGCAGGCGGGAGCTTTTTCACAACAGGGCGCGCTCCATCCTTCGACCGCTGTTCTTTTCGTTGCGGGACGGCTAACGACGCGGCGATGGATGTGTCACAACTTCGCGTCGCGCTTTTCAGCGGCAATTATAATTATGTCCGCGACGGCGCGAACCAGGCGCTCAACCGCCTTGTCGGCTATCTCCTGAAGCAAGGCGCTGCGGTGCGCGTCTATGCGCCCGTGGTCGATCAGCCCGCTTTCCCGCCGACGGGCGACCTTGTCGGCATCCCCGCCATATCGGTGCCGGGCCGCACCGAATATCGCGCGCCGATGATGATCCCGCCGCGTGTGAAGCGCGACATCGCCGCCTTCGCGCCCAATATCGTCCACGTCGCCAGCCCCGAGATTCTTGGCCACCGGGCCATCTCGCTCGCCCGCGCGCACGGCATACCGGTCGTGGCCTCGGTCCATACCCGTTTCGAGACCTATCCGCGCTATTACGGCCTCGCGTTTCTGGAGCCGGTGGTTGAGGCGCTGTTGCGCCGTTTCTATCGCCGCTGCGACGCGATCGTCGCGCCGTCCGAGTCGATGGCGCAGTTGCTCCGCGAACAGCGGATGAGCTTCGACGTCGGCATCTGGAGCC
>QFNN01000130.1 GCA_003240855.1 Sphingomonas sanxanigenens | reverse complement strand
AAAAACACCGCCAGAGGCGCTCGTCCGGATCACATCACCGAAAACGCATCGCCACCCAACAAGCCCGGAACCTCAGTCTCATGAATAGGCCGGGCTAGGTTCGCTGAATAAATCGGGCGCGTAGATCATATTGAGGGGTAGATTCATGCGTAAGTTCATCGCCTTAACAGCGCTCGGCGCCGCTGCGGCCGTCCTTGCGACTCCGGCCAGCGCCGCTTCCGTGGTCGACGGTAGCTGCACCTCGGTCACGTCGGCTCATGGCTGCCTGTTCAGCGGCAATATCAACTCCACCGCAGCCAGCCCCAACGGCTATGTCGCCGCGCAGACCGCCTATAATAATTACAATGACACGCATCCGTCGGCCAATCCGGATATCTTCCTGGATGCGCTCGGCTTCGCGGTGTCCACCGACGACGCCAATTTCTCGAGCTTCGGCGCCTTTACCGGCGCCGGCGGCTCGTCCGGCACTTGGAACCTCGCGGGTTTCAACGTCAGCTACATCGCGGTGAAGGCTGCGAACAATTTCGTGCTCTACAAGCTGGCGGCTCCCGCCAGCTCGGGCACCTGGAACACGTTCGACATCCCCTACAACCGCAACCCGGCCGATGTGTCGCACATCATGTTCTTCGGCGACCCGGCCGGCGTGCCTGAGCCCGCGACATGGGCCATGCTGGTCGCCGGCTTCGGCCTGACCGGCTTCGCCATGCGCCGTCGGACGAAGCGCGTCGCGATCGCCTGACGATCAATCCAATCGTTGTGGAAAGCCCGCCGGGTTCCGATCCGGCGGGCTTTTCTTTGCCTGTCCTACAGCGCCCCCGCACGCTAGATTCGGACGCGCGCGCGGCCCGGTCAGCGGGGTCGCCATGGAAGGACGGGACGGGAAGTTGAGATCGATGCGCCAGCCTCTCAACTTTCTCAACTTCGTCCCGAAATGACACAGCTTTCCTTCGCGGCCCCGCCCCCCTATCTCGGCGGCCGATGACCCGCGCGCGCGTCCTTCTCCTCAACCCGGCGCTCGGCCCGCTCGATTATCGCGTGCCGCACGGCATGGCGGTCGAACCGGGTTCGGTCGTGCTCGCCCCGCTCGGCCCGCGCCAGCTTTCGGGCGTGGTGTGGGAGGAGGATCATATGCCCTCCGCCGGCGAGGTCGGCGACAACCGGCTGCGCAACCTGATCGGCGTGCACGATGCGCCCCCGGTCCCCGCCCCGCTCCGCCGGCTGATCGAATGGACAGCCGACTATTATCTGGCGCCGCCCGCCGCCGTGCTGCGTATGGCGCTCGCCTCGGCCTCGGCGCTCGACGGCGGGCGGACGATCACCGAATATCGCGCGACCGGCCATATCCCCGCGCGCCTCACCCCGCAGCGGGCGCAGGCGCTAGAGCGGATCGGAGACCGGCAGGGGCTGGTGCGCGAACTCGCGCTGATCGGCGGCGTCACCGACGCGATCATCCGCGGGCTGATCAAGGCCGGGGCGATCGAGGCGGTCGAAGTCAGTCTCGATACGCCCTTCCCCGCCCCCGACCCCGATTACGCCCCGCCTGATCTGTCGCCCGCGCAGGCTGACGTCGCGGCGACGCTGGTCAAGGCGGTCGATGCGAAGGCCTTCCAGCCCTTCCTGCTCGACGGCGTTACCGGATCGGGCAAGACCGAAGTCTATTTCGAGGCCGTGGCGGCGGCGGTGAAGGCGGGGCGGCAGGTGCTTGTCCTCCTGCCCGAGATTGCGCTGACCCAGCCTTTCCTCCGCCGTTTCGAGGCGCGTTTCGGCGTCGCGCCCGTCGCCTGGCATTCGGATCTGCGCCAGTCGCAGCGTCGGCGCGCCTGGCGGGCGATCGCCAGCGGTGAAGCGCGCGTGGTCGTCGGCGCGCGATCGGCGCTGTTCCTGCCCTATCCCGATCTCGGCCTGATCGTCGTCGACGAAGCGCATGAAACGAGCTTCAAGCAGGAAGAAGGCGTGCAATATCACGCCCGCGACGTGGCGGTGATGCGCGCGATGCTGGAAAGCATTCCCGTCGTCCTCGCCTCCGCCACGCCCGCGATCGAGACGCGCCATCAGGTCGAGATCGGCCGCTACCGCGAATTGAAGCTCCCCGCGCGCTATGGCTGCGCCGAAATGCCCGAGATTACGGCGATCGATCTGATCGCCGACCCGCCAGAGCGCGGCCGCTGGCTTGCCCCAACGCTCGTCCGCGCGATCGAGGAAACGCTGGAGAAAGGCGAGCAGAGCCTGCTCTTCCTCAACCGTCGCGGCTACGCCCCGCTCACTTTGTGCCGCTCCTGCGGGCATCGCTTCCAATGCCCCAATTGCACGGCGTGGATGGTCGAGCACCGGCTGATCCGCCGCCTGCAATGCCATCATTGCGGCCATGTGATGCCGCCGCCGCGCGCCTGCCCCGAATGCGGGGAAGAGAACAGCCTCGTCGCCTGCGGCCCAGGCGTCGAGCGCATTGCCGATGAAGTGAAGCTGCTGTTCCCTGAGGCGCGATCGGCGATCGTCACTTCCGACACTATAGGGTCGCCCGCCAAGGCCGCCGAGTTCGTCGCGCGGATGGAGGCGAACGAGATCGACATCGTCGTCGGCACCCAGCTTGTCACCAAGGGCTATCATTTCCCCAACCTGACGCTTGTCGGGGTGATCGACGCCGATCTCGGTCTGCAGGGGGGCGATCTGCGCGCGGCCGAACGCAGCTTCCAGCAAATCGCGCAGGTCTCGGGCCGCGCCGGGCGCGGCGAGAAGCCGGGGCGCGTTTTCGTCCAGACGCATGAACCGCTCGCCCCCGTCATCCAGGCGCTGGTCATGGGCGACGCCGACAGCTTCTATGCGGCCGAAACGGCGGCGCGGCGCGATGCCGGCGCGCCGCCCTTCGGCCGGTTCGCCGGCATCATCGTCTCATCCGAAAAGGCCGAGGCGGCGGCGGAGATTGCACGCCTCATCGGCCGCAGCGCGCCGAAGGTCGATGGCATGCAGGTCTATGGCCCGGCCCCCGCCCCGCTCGCCATGCTGCGCGGCCGCCACCGCCAGCGCCTGCTGGTCCACGCCAGCCGCGCGCTCGACGTGCAGCATGTCATCCGCGACTGGCTGGGCGCGCTCGACTGGCCGTCCAGCGTGCGCGTCAGCGTCGACGTCGATCCTTACAGCTTCGTCTGATCCCTCTTCCCCGCAGCATCGCTGCGCCCTATCGTTACGGGTAGGGGATAAATGGGGGGCCGATGTCGCTGTTCGGGAAGGCGGCCGTTGCCGCCATATTGACGCTTTCTGCGCCCGCCGCCGCCACCTGGCGCGAGGCGAGTTCGACGCATTTTCTGATCTATTCGGAGGATGGCGAGAAGCAGCTCCGCGAATTCGCCCAGAAGCTTGAGCGCTATGACGCGGCGATGCGTGTGATGCGCGACGTGCCGCCCGTCGACCCTGGCAAGGCGAACAGAGTGACCGTCTATGTCGTCTCCAGCCTCGACAAGGTCCGCCGGCTGGGCGGCGTATCGCAAGGCAGCGGAGTCGCGGGCTATTATCGCGGACAGGCAGGGCGGTCGCTGGCGGTCATCCCGCGCAGCCTTGGCTATTCGGATATGACCGCGCAGGTCGTTCTGCTGCACGAATATGCCCATCACTTCATGGCCGCGAACTTTGCCGGCGCATGGCCGCGCTGGTTCGTCGAGGGATTTGCGGAGTTCAATTCGACCGCGAGCTTCGGTTCCGACGGCTCTGTCAGCCTCGGCAAGCCGCCGCAGTTCCGCGCCTATAATCTCGTCAATTCCTCGCCGCTGCCGATCGAGAAACTGCTCCAGCCCGACAAGTTCAAGGATGTGCGGGACGGCGATATCTTCTACGGCCGCGCCTGGCTGCTAACTCACTATCTCACGCTCTCGAAGGACCGCGAAGGCCAGCTCGGCAAATATCTGACGGCGATCAACGCAGGCACGCCCAATGTGCAGGCCGCGCGCGACGCGTTCGGCGATCTCGACAAGCTTAATGCAAATCTGAACACCTATCTTCGCAGATCCATGCTCTATTACAGCATCCCCGCGAAACTGCTGACCACCGGCCCGATCGAAGTCCGTGAACTGGGGCCGGCGGAACAGGCGATGATGGAATTGCGCATCCGGTCGCGCAACGGCGTCGACGATAAGGGCGCTGCGGAAATCCTGCCCCTCGCACGCGCCGCAGCCGCCAGTTTCGCGAACGATCCCTTCGCGCAGACCACGCTCGCCGAAGCCGAGTTCGACATGGGCAATCTCGACGAGACGCTCGCTGCGGCAAACCGCGCGCTGATGACCGATCCGAAATCGATGGAGGCGCTGCTTTACCGTGCGAAGGTGCTGGAAGCGCGGGCGAGGAAAAACAGCGACGGCCCTGCGGCATGGAAGGCCGCACGCGCGGCCTACGCCGCCGCCAACCGCAGCGATCCCGACGATCCGCGCCCGCTGCGCGGCTATTATGAGTCCTTCCGGCAGGCAGGAATCACGCCGCCGAAGCTCGCGATCGAGGGACTGTTGCGCGCCCAGATGCTCGCGCCGCAGGATGACGATCTACGGATGCGCGCCGCTGACCAATATGTGCGCGACGGCAAGCTGGACGAGGCGCGCGCGCTGCTGGCGCCGGTCGCTTACGATCCACACGCTTCCGAAGCCAGCAAGGCGGCGCTGACGATGATCGAAGAAATCGACGCGAAGTTGAAGAAGCCAACCCCAGCGCCAGGCGCAGGAGACGGACAACACCAATAACAGACAAGGGAGGGATAAACATATGCACGCCGAGATTCTGAAGCCCGTCGCGATTCTCGTCGCATGGTCGCTGGTCATGTGGCTGTGGATGTACTGGACGCGCATCCCCGCGATGCAGAAGGCCAAGGTCACGCTTGATCCCACGCTTCCGCCGGGCGAACTGACCGCCGCCCTCCCCCCGCACGTCCGCTGGAAGGCGGACAATTACAATCACCTGATGGAACAGCCGACGATCTTCTACGCGATCGCGCTGCTGCTTGCGATCATCGGGCAGGGCGACGGGCTCAATGCGTGGATCGCCTGGGCCTATGTCGCGCTGCGCGTGATCCACAGCCTCGTTCAGGCGACGGTGAACGTCATTATGCTGCGCTTTTCGGTGTTCGTGCTGTCGACGCTGTGCCTGCTGGCGCTCACCGTCCACGCGCTGTTTGCGTTGTTCTGATTTCCTTCGTCATTGCGAGGAGGCGGGCCGACGAAGCAATCCTGAAGGATGCCAGGCATTGGACTGGATTGCTTCGACCCGCAGCCTCGCAATAACGGACAAAGCAGCTTTCAGCGCACGAAGGCCGCGCACAGCTCGACATGCGTCGACCAGCGGAACTGGCCGACGGGCGTGATCCGCGCAATCCGGTAGCCCGCTTCGCACAGCAGCTTCGCATCGCGCGCGAAGCTGCTGGGATTGCACGAGACATAGGCGATGCGCGGCACGTTCGATTGCGCGATCTGCGCCACCTGCTCGGCCGCGCCCGCGCGCGGCGGATCGAGAATCACCGCCTCGAACCGATCGAGATCGGCGGCGGTCACAGGCCGGCGATAAAGGTCGCGATGCTCCACCAGCATGGTCCGCCCGGCGCGCGGCGCGGCGGCCTTCAGCGCCAGCACGGGATCGCGCCCCGCCTCGGCCGCATAGACCTTGCCCGGCACGGAAAGCGCAAAAGTCCCCAGCCCCGCGAACAGATCGGCGACGCGCGTCGCCCCCGCCACGGCCTCGCGCACCGCAGCAACCAGCGCCGCCTCGCCATCCGCCGTCGCCTGCAGGAAATTGCCCGAGGGAAAGGCGACGGCGACGCCGCCCAGCGTGACCGTCACCGGCTCCGGCTCCCAGCGCGTCTGGGGGCCATAGCCGTCGTCGATGGTGAGCCGCGCCAGCCCCTGCGCCCGCGCGAAATCAGTCAGCGCTTCGGCTGCGGCCAGCCCGTCGAACAAGACCTTGCCGATCTGCAGGTCCACACCCTGATCGACGAGCGTCATCATGATGTCCGCGCCCTTGCGCTCGCTGAGCAGCGGCCCCAACAGCGCGCGCAGCGGATCGATCAGCGCGAAAATCTCGGGTGCGAGGATATGACATTCGGCGAGATCGACGATGCGGTGGCTTCCCGCCTCGTTGAAGCCGATCAGCGTGCGCCGTCCCTTCTTCTCGGCGCGCAGGCTGGCGCGACGGCGCGTGCGCGGCGGCGAGACATGCGTCGGCGCAAATGGCGGAAGGTCGACGCCCTGCGCCGCCAGCGCCCCCGCCACGCGGTCGGCCACGAAGCGCGCATAGGCCGCGTCGTCGACATGCTGGAGCTGGCACCCGCCGCAGCCTGGAAAATGGCGGCAGACCGGCGTCGCATGATGCGGCCCGGCGATCACCCCGCCATCAGGCCCCAGCCTGTCGCCCGGCGCCGCAAAGGCCGCGTGCCGTCCGTCGGCGGTCACGCCGTCGCCGCGCGCAGCGATGCGCACAATCAGGTCGGCGTCGCTCACAGCGTGGATCCGATCGCCCCGGGCAGATGCTGCGCCAGATCGTCGGCGACGAAGGCCGGCCCTGCGCGCCGCGCCGCCTCTCCGTGCAGCCACACGCCGGCGCGCGCCGCCGCGAAGGGATCGAGCCCGCGCACCGCCATCGCCGTGACGATCCCGGCGAGCACATCGCCCGTCCCTGCCGTCGAAAGCCAGGGTGACGCCCCGCCCGAAACCGCCGCCTCGCCGCCCGGCGTCGCAATCACCGTATCCACGCCCTTGTAAATCACCACTGCTCCACTGTTCCGGGCCGCCGCCAGCGCCCGATCGATCTTGCTGCCCGGAAGCGCCCCGAACAGCGCCTGAAACTCGCCTTCGTGCGGCGTCAGAATCGTCGATGCGCGCCGTTTGGCCAGGACCTCGGGCGTCACCAGCCGCAGCGCGTCGCCGTCAAGCACCAGCGGGGCTTCGATCGCAAGCGCGCCGTCAAGCGCGTCGCGCGCGTCGCGCCCCAGCCCCGGCCCGATCAGCAGCGCGCCCAGCCGTGCATCGCCCAGCATGGCGGGCAGCGCATCGCCCCCCCGCACCACCACCGCATCGGGCAGCCGCCCGCCTCCTTCGCCGGCGAGCATCACATAGCCGGCCCCGGCATGCGCCGCCGCCGCCGCCGCCAGCCGCCCCGCGCCCGGCATCGCGCCGCCGACGATGGCGACCAGCCCGCGCGTATATTTATGATCGCCGGGCAGGGGCCGCGCGAGCCTCGGCTTGCCGATCAGCCTGATCGGGGAAGCGGCCTCCACCCCGATCGCGCCGACCAAGACAAGCCCGCAATGCGCCGCCGACGGCTGGAGCAGATGCGCGGGTTTGAGTGCGCCGAGCGTGATCGTCTGGTGGAAGGCCGGCACGCGACCCAGCATCGCGCCGTCATCGGTCGCGACGCCGCTCGGCAGGTCGACGGCGATGCGATGCGCCGCCCCTGCCGCCAGCCGCGCCAGATCGGCCTGCACCGCTGCGTCCAGCGGGCGCGTCAACCCCGTCCCGAACAGCGCGTCGACGAGTATGTGCGCGGGCGTCGCCTCCGCCAGCGCGCCCACCGGC
>QFNN01000129.1 GCA_003240855.1 Sphingomonas sanxanigenens | reverse complement strand
CCGCCGTCATGCGAAAGCTCGTCGTCACCGCGAACGCCCTGCTCAAAGCCGATCGATGCTGGACGCAATCTCCAGCTTGATCATCACGGATACTCTAGCGCCTGACATTCGCGGTCGGTCCGGGGCCCCAGCTTCCACCCAACGCCGCGCCGGTCGCACCGCCATGCCGAGATGTCTGGACCCTTTCGTTCAGAGGGTTACAACCGCCCGCATGACTCAGTCGATCGTCGCGGTGCTCCCCGCCCTCGCCCGTCCTCTCGTCGAGCCGCATATGCCCGAAGGGATAGACGCCCGCTGGTTCATGACCGAGGAGGAAGCCTATGCGCTTGCCCCCGAAGCGGAAATCGGCTGGCTCGACATGCAGAAGCCGGGGGCGACGGGCGAAGCGATCCGGCGCGGCGAAAAGCTCAAATGGGTCTCGACCATCTATGCCGGGCTCGACGCCTTCCCGCTCGATCTGCTCGTCGATCGCGGCGCAAAGCTCACCAACGGCGCGGGCGTAAACAGCGTCGCGGTCGCCGAATATGCGGTGATGGGCGTCCTCGTCGCCGCCAAGCGCTATCCCGAGGTCGTCGAGGCGCAGGGCCGCCGCGAATGGTTGCTCGATGCGCCGGGCAAGACCGAGCTGGAAGGCACCAGCGCGCTGGTGATCGGCTATGGCACGATCGGTCGGCTTATCGCCGACCGGCTGAAGGCGTTCGGCGTCTCCGTCACCGGCGTGAAGCGCAGCCCGAACGGCGAACCGGGCATCATCGGCGTGGACGCGTGGCGGGGGCAGGTCGGCGCGTTCGACTGGGTGATTCTCGCAATGCCGTCGACTGACGAGACCAGGGCGATGTTCGGCGCGGAAGAGCTGGCGGCGATGAAGCGCGACGCATGGCTGATCAATATCGCACGCGGCACCGTCGTGGATCAGGATGCGCTGATCGACACGCTCAGCAATCGCCGCGTCGGCGGCGCCTTCCTCGATGTGGTGACGCCCGAGCCTCTGCCTGCCGACAGCCCGCTCTGGTCGCTGCCCAACACCTATCTCACCATGCACCTGTCGGGGCGCGCGCAAACGAAGATGTTCATGCGCTCGGCCGCGCTCTTCGTCGAAAATCTCGGCCGCTACCTGAAAGGCGAAGCGCTGCATAACGAGGTCGATCTGCAACGGGGATATTGAACGCCATGACCAAGGCCTCCGATCTGTTCGTCCAGTGCCTGGAAGCGGAGGGCGTCGATCATGTTTTCGGCGTGCCGGGCGAGGAGAATCTCGATCTGCTCGACAGTCTGTCGCGCTCGACGCAGATCCGGCTGATCCTGACGCGGCACGAACAGGGCGCGGGCTTCATGGCGGCGACCTATGGCCGGTTGACGGGCAAGGCGGGCGTCTGCCTTGCGACGCTTGGTCCGGGCGCGACCAATCTCGTCACCGCGGCGGCTTACGCCACGCTTGGCGGGATGCCGATCGTCGCGATCACGGGGCAGAAGCCGATCAAGCGATCCAAGCAGGGCCGCTTCCAGATCATCGACGTGGTCGAGCTGATGCGCCCGATCACCAAGTTCACGCACCAGCTCGCC
The DNA here is from genome assembly GCA_003240855.1 of Sphingomonas sanxanigenens. Taxonomy (GTDB): domain Bacteria; phylum Pseudomonadota; class Alphaproteobacteria; order Sphingomonadales; family Sphingomonadaceae; genus Sphingomonas_L; species Sphingomonas_L sanxanigenens_A. The sequence continues at coordinate 6,037 of QFNN01000129.1, read as the reverse complement.
AGCGCCGACAATATCCCCAGCCGCGTGCGCGAGGCGTTTCGCGTCGCCGAGGAGGAGAAGCCCGGCGCATCGCATCTCGAATTGCCGGAGGACATCGCTGACGAGGACGCCCGTTCCGCCCCCTTCACGCCCAGCTTCGTCCGCCGCCCGGCCGCCGATGAAAAATCGGTGCGCGCTGCGGTCGACCGTATCGAGGCGGCGAGGCGCCCGCTGCTCGTGCTCGGCGGCGGCGCCAATCGCCGGCTGGCAGGCAAGATGCTCGGCGCGTTCATCGACAAGACGGGCATCGCCTTCGTCACCACCCAGCTCGGCAAGGGCGTGGTGGACGAAGGCAGCGAACAGTTTGTGGGCTGCGCCGCGCTGTCGGCGGGCGATTTCGTTCACCGCGCGATCGGATCGGCGGATCTCATCATCAATGTCGGCCATGACGTGATCGAGAAGCCGCCCTTCTTCATGACGCCGGGCGGCGCCGAGGTGATCCATGTCTCGACCAAGACGGCCGAGGTCGATCCCGTCTATTTCCCGCAGATCGAGGTGATCGGCGACATCGCCAACGCCATCTGGCAGATCAAGGAAGCGATCACGCCGCAGGATTGGGGGTGCCCGCTGATGCGCCGCGCCCGCGCTGCGCAGGTCGAGCACAGCAATGCGCTGGCCGCCGACGCGCGCTTCCCCGTCACCCCCAGCCGCCTCGTCCGCGACGTGCGGGCGGCGATGCCCGACGACGGGATCATCGCGCTCGACAACGGCGTCTACAAGATCTGGTTCGCGCGCGACTATCCGGCGCACCGGCCCAATACCGTGCTGCTCGACAATGCGCTCGCCTCGATGGGCGCGGGCCTGCCCAGCGCGATGATGGCGGCGATGCTCCACCCCCGGCGCAAGGTGCTGGCGGTGTGCGGCGACGGCGGCTTCATGATGAACAGCCAGGAAATGGAGACCGCCGTCCGTCTCGGCCTCAACCTTACCGTGCTGATCCTCAACGATGGCAGCTATGGCATGATCCGCTGGAAACAGGCCAATATGGGCTTCCGCGATTTCGGGCTGACCTATGGCAATCCCGATTTCGTCAAATATGCCGAAAGCTATGGCGCGCACGGCCACCGCGTCGAGAGCAGCGAGATGCTGCCCGATCTGCTCCACCGCTGCCTCGGCGCAAAGGGCGTCCACCTGATCGACTGCCCGGTCGACTATTCGATGAACGACCGCATATTGAATCACGAAATCAAGGAGTTGAGCGAGGCTTTATGACGAACCAGCTCAAGGACATCTATCCGCTCTACCTCGCAAACGAGGCGCAGCAGCCCAATGCCGACCTGGAGGTGACTGACAAGTTCACCGGCAAGCTCGCCTTTCGCGTCGCGCAGGCCGACGCCGCGACGATCGACGCCGGCATCGCCGCTGCAGTCGAGGCCGCCGAGCCGATGGCGCGCATGGCCTCCTATCAGCGGCAGGCCGTGCTCCAGCACTGCATCGCGCGCTTCACCGAACGGTTCGACGAGCTCGCCTATGCGCTGTGCGTCGAGGCGGGCAAGCCGATCAAGGACAGCGAAGGCGAGGTAGGCCGCCTGATCGACACCTTCCGCATCGCCGCCGAGGAATCGGTGCGCCTCTACGGCGAGGTCCAGCCGCTCGACATTTCCCCACGCGCCAGAGGCTATCAGGGCATCTGGAAGCGCGTGCCGATCGGCCCCTGCTCCTTCATCGCGCCCTTCAACTTCCCGCTCAACCTTGCCGCGCACAAGGTCGCGCCCGCCATCGCGGTGGGCTGCCCCTTCGTGATGAAGCCCGCCAGCCGCACGCCGCTGGGCGCGATCATCATGGGCGAGATCCTGGCCGAGACCGATCTGCCGAAGGGCGCTTTCTCGATCCTCCCCGCCCACCGCAACGGCGCGGACCTGTTCACCACCGACGAGCGCTTCAAGCTGCTCAGTTTCACCGGCTCGCCCGCCGTCGGCTGGGATCTGAAGGCGCGCGCCGGCAAGAAGAAGGTCGTCCTGGAACTGGGCGGCAACGCGGCGGTGGTGATCGATCACGACGCCGATCTCGACGACGCCGTCCAGCGCACCATCTTCGGCGCCTTCTACCAGTCTGGCCAGAGCTGCATCGGCGTCCAGCGCATCGTCGTCCACGCCGACGTCTATGACGATTTTCGCGACCGCCTCGTCGCCGCCACGAAAAAGCTGGTCGCCGGCGACCCCAAGGACCGCAACACCTTCGTCGGCCCGATGATCGACGAGAAGGAAGCCGCGCGCTGCGATCGCTGGATTCAGGAGGCGATCGCGGGCGGGGCCACGCTGCTGTGCGGCGGCAGCCGCCGGGGCACTTTGCTCGAAGCCACGCTGCTCGAAAATGTCCCGCGCGACAGCAACCTCAACCGCGAGGAAGCGTTCGGCCCCGTCGCCTTCTTCGAGAAGTTCGCGACATGGGACGAGGCGCTGGCCATCGTCAACGACAGCAAGTTCGGCTTGCAGGCCGGCATCTTCACCCGCGATTTCTTCAGGATCATGGATGCGTGGGATCGGCTCGACGTCGGCGGCGTGGTGGTCAACGACGTGCCCAGCTACCGCGTCGACAACATGCCCTATGGCGGCGTCAAGGAATCGGGCCTCGGCCGCGAAGGCATACGCTTCGCGATGGAGGACATGACCGAGATCAGGAACCTCGTGATCCGTCGGGGTTAGGAGTCGCCACGGCCTCGCGCCGCCCCCCGGGGCGCGACATACCACGAATAGCGCATATGGGCGCATTTTCGGACCAGCATTTCCCGCTCTCAGGTCCGCTTTCGCGCGCCCAAATACGCCTTCGTTGCAATTTGCGCCCATTTCCATCAATGCGGCGCGACGAAAGGAACGAATTATGGCGGCGAAGTGGACGCCCGACAGTTGGACTCGCCATGAGGCGCGCCAGCTCCCGACTTACCCCGATGCGGCGCGTCTCGACGCGGCGACGGCCGAGCTTGGTTCATTTCCCCCGCTGGTCTTTGCGGGCGAAGCGCGTGCGTTGACGAACGAGCTGGCGGAAGTTGCCCAGGGCAAGGCCTTCCTGCTGCAGGGCGGCGACTGCGCCGAGAGCTTCGCCGAGTTCCATCCGAACAACATTCGCGACACCTTCCGCGTCATCCTCCAGATGGCTGTGGTGCTGACCTATGCGTCAAAGCTGCCAACGGTGAAGGTTGGCCGCATGGCGGGCCAGTTCGCCAAGCCGCGCTCGGCCGATACCGAAGAGCAGAACGGCGTCGTCCTGCCCTCCTACCGCGGCGACAATGTCAACGACATCGCCTTCACGGCCGAGGGACGCATCCCCGATCCCCAGCGGATGATCCGCGCCTATTCGCAATCGGCGGCGACGCTCAACCTGCTGCGCGCCTTCGCGCAGGGCGGCTACGCCAATCTGCATCAGGTGCATCGCTGGACGCATGATTTCATGGGCCGCAGCCCCTGGGCCCGGAAATATGCCGAGATGGCCGATCGCATCAGCGAGGCGCTCGACTTCATGGCGGCGTGCGGAATCAACCCAGAAACGGTGCCGCAGCTCAAGGCCACCAGCTTCTACACCAGCCACGAAGCGCTGCTGCTCCCCTATGAGCAGGCGATGACGCGGCAGGATTCGCTGACCGGCGACTGGTACGACACCTCGGCTCACTTCCTGTGGATCGGCGACCGCACGCGGTTCGAGGGCAGCGCCCATGTCGAATATCTGCGCGGCATCGGCAATCCGATCGGCATGAAGTGCGGGCCCAGCCTTGAGCCCGATGCGCTGCTGCGCATGCTCGACACGCTCAATCCCGGCCGCCAGCCGGGCCGCATGACGCTCATCACGCGCTACGGCTATGACAAGATCGAAGCAGGCCTTCCCCGCCTCGTCCGCGCGGTGAAGCGCGAGGGGCATCCGGTGGTCTGGTCATGCGATCCGATGCACGGCAACGTCATCAAGGCGGCGAACGGCTACAAGACGCGCCCCTTCGACCGCATCCTCGCCGAGGTGCGCGGCTTCTTCGCCGTCCACCGCGCCGAAGGCACGTTCGCCGGCGGCATCCACGCCGAGATGACGGGCCAGAACGTCACCGAATGCACGGGCGGCGCGGTGGACGTGACCGAGCAGAGCCTGGCCGATCGCTATCACACGCATTGCGACCCGCGTCTCAATGCCGGCCAGTCGCTCGAACTCGCTTTCCTGCTCGCCGAAATGCTCAATCAGGAACTCAAGGAGCGTCGTCAGGCGGCTGCCTGAGCGCTCATTGAACCGGCCCTGATGCGCCGCAACGCGGCCGGATCGAGGATCTCGATCCGGCCGTAGCCGCGCCTGACCAGCCCCCGTCGCTCGAAATCGCGCAGCGTCGCGTTGACTGTCTGGCGCGACAGCCCCACCCCCGCCGCTATCTGGTCCTGCGAAACGAGAACCGCGCCGTCGCTTTCGCGCATCAGCCGGCCCGCGAGCATCGCCGCGATCCGCGCGCGCGGCGGCAACGAGACGAGCGTATCGATATAGGCCAGCGCCTGCCGCTGATGCCGGCAGGACAGCATGCCGATCGCGCGCCAGATAGCGGGATGGCTCGCCGCGATGCGCTCGACCGCCGGCTGGTCGAGCGAAAAGAGGCTGACCTCACCCGCCGCGATCGCGTCCTGCGGACGTTCACGCCCGTCGATTGTCGACAGTTCGCCGAACCAGTCGCCCGCGCGCGCCACCAGCGCGACCATCTGCGCCCCGGCTTCCGAATAGCTGAGCAGACGCACCTCCCCCGCGATCACCAGGTGCAACCCGTTGGGATCGTCGCCCAGATGATAGACGGCGGAGCCCGCTGCATGTCGGCGCACGCGCCCCGCCGCCTTCATTGCTTCGGCGATCGCGCGATCGAGCGACGCGAACCAGGGATCGCTATCAAGGACGGCGGCTGGATCGACATCGGCCATGCCGTCAGCTTCCTATCCCGCGCCGCAATTGTAAAGATGCTTACAATCTTGCGTCGCGCTACATGCTATCGTGCACGTAAAGGAGAGAGATGATGGCAACGGCGATCAAGGATAATCAGACCCAATATTCGGCCGAGGAATGGCAGGCGCGCGTCGATCTCGCCGCCGCATACCGGCTCGTCGCGCTTTACGGCTGGGATGATCTGATCTTCACCCACCTCTCGGCGCGCGTGCCGGGGCCGGAGCATCATTTCCTCATCAACCCCTATAATCGGATGTTCGAGGAGATTACCGCCTCGTCGCTGGTCAAGATCGACGTCGACGGCAATCCGGTGGGCGAGGCGACGGCGCCCGTTAACCCGGCGGGATTCACCATCCATTCGGCGATCCACATGGCGCGCGAGGACGCCCAGGCCGTGATGCATCTCCACACGCCGCACGGCCAGGCGGTGTCGGCGATGGAGTTCGGCCTGTTGCCGCATACCCAGACCGCGATGATCGCGCAGCACGATGTCGCCTACCATGACTATGAAGGCATCGCGACCGACCTCGACGAACGCGAACGTCTGGTCGCCGATCTCGGCGCGAAGCATGCGATGATCCTGCGCAACCATGGCACGCTCGCGGTCGGCGAGACGGTCGGCGCCTGCTTCCTCCGCCTCTATTTCCTCGAACGCGCATGCGAAGCGCAGGTGATGATGCTCTCTGCGGGCCGCAAAAATCTCAACAATCCGCCGCAGGGCGTGGAGGATAAGGTCGCCGGGCAGGCCAATCCCAAGGGCCTGGGCATGCTCGCACAGGCGCTCGCCTGGCCTGCCTTGCTGCGCAAGCTCGACCGGATCGATCCCAGTTTCCGGAACTAACGTCCGGCCTGTCTGATCGGGAAAAATGGCGTCGCCCCGGCCAATCGCCGGGGTGACGCTTCCTGCGCTCACCCTGTCCTACAGTCGCGCAGCAATGCTATGCCGACGGCCGGGCGCCGCGCCCGGCTCTTTGACTTCGCCCGAGATCCGAAGTTGAGAAAAACGCTTGTCTTATGACATTGCGGTCCGTTTGGGCCATGCTGGATTGCCCGGGCCGGGGTGGCCACCCCGGCCCGGGCGGAAGGGGACGGATCGTGAAAA
>QFNN01000128.1 GCA_003240855.1 Sphingomonas sanxanigenens | reverse complement strand
ATCCTCGTCGGCGACGTCCTGGTGCTCGGCTATTGCGGCGGCGCACCGGCCGAAGAACCCTATGTGATGATCAGCCAGATCGCCGCAGCTTATTATTTCCTCCATTTCCTCGTCATCCTGCCGATCATCTCGCGGATCGAGCAGCCGCGCCCGCTGCCCGCTTCGATCACCGAGGCAGTGCTCGCCAGGCACCAGGATGACACGGGCATCGGCGCCGCCGCCGAAGTCCCGGTTGAATAAGGGGGATCGGGGAGATGCTTCTTCGCTATGCACTCGGGGCGATCGGCGCGGCCTTCGCCATTGTCCTGCTCATCGCCTTCGGCAACGGCGCTTATAATCGCATTGCGTCGCCGCCCGCGCCGACCGTGGAGCATGAGTTTCACAAGGCGCCGAAGGATCTGCGCCTCGCCAGCGATGGCCCGCTCGGCAAGTTTGACCGGCGTCAGCTTCAGCGCGGCTTTCAGGTCTATCAGGAAGTCTGTTCGGCCTGCCACTCGCTGCGCCTCGTCGCGTTCCGCGACCTGAAGGATCTCGGCTACAGCGACGCCGAGGTGAAGGCGATCGCCAAGAACTGGAAGATTCCACAGCCGGCGATCGACCCGAACACCGGCGACGCCACGACGCGTCCGTCGCTGCCCGCCGATCATTTTCCGTCGCCCTTCGCCAACGAGACGGCGGCGCGTGCGGCGAACAATAATGCGCTGCCGCCCGACCAGTCGCTGCTCGCCAAGGCCCGGCATGACGGCGCGGCCTATATCTACTCCATCCTCACCGGTTACGAGAACCAGCCGGCGGAACTGCTCAGGCACTTCCCGGATGCCAGGACGCCGAAGGGACTGCACTACAACCCCTATTTCGCGAACCTCAATCTCGCCATGGCGCCGCCGCTGACGGCCGAGGGGCAGGTGACTTATGAGGACGGGACGCGCGCTACTGTCGATCAGATGGCGAAGGACGTTTCGGCCTTCCTCGTCTGGACAGCCGAACCGAAACTCGAAACGCGTCATGCCTGGGGCATTACGGTTCTGATTTTCCTCGCCATCTTCACCGTCCTCACCTACATGTCCTACCAGAATATCTGGGCCGGCAAGAAACACTGACCCGGAGGATCCTTTTCGACGCGGGAGACCAAGCGCGATGACCCGCGCCGACATTCAGGCTTTGATTCGCACGATCCCGGACTTTCCGAAGCCCGGGATTCTTTTTCGAGACATCACCACGCTGCTGATCGACGGCCCCGGCTTCGCCGCCGCGATCGACGAGCTGGTTGAACTGGCGCGGCCCTATGGCTGCGATCTCGTCGCCGGGATCGAGGCGCGCGGCTTCATTTTCGGCGCACCGATCGCGCGCGCGCTCGGGGCTGGCATCCTGCCCGTCCGCAAGGCGGGCAAGCTGCCGGGGCCGCGCGTCGGCATCGATTATGCGCTCGAATATGGCACCGATCGGCTGGAGATTCACGAAGGCGCGCTGGTGCCGGGGCATCGCGTGTTGATCGTTGACGATTTGATCGCGACCGGCGGCACGGCCCTGGCGACCGCGCAGTTGCTCCGTGATTCGGGGGCGGAGGTGCCGGCGGCATTGTTCGTCATCGATCTGCCTGATCTCGGCGGGGCTGATCGGCTGCGCACGGCGGGGCTTGCCGTCGATGCCCTGTTCGATTTTCCCGGGCACTGATTTTCTCCCTTATAAACGATCCTTTAGCCAGCGGGCGCTAACATCGCCCGCGGAATGAGCGGGATCGTGAAATCATGCGTCAGGTTTTGCGTTGTGGCGACGTTGGTCGTCATGGCGGGGGCGGCGCTGTTCGCGTCTCCCGCCGCCGCGACAGACGACGACGTCTGCCGGATCGCCACCGATTCCCGGACGACAGCCGCTGAGATCATGGCGCGGCCGTCTGGCCCGTGTGAGCAGGCCTCGCGCGCGGCGAGCGGCACCGTCTGGCTTGATTTCGGCGCGCCTGCGCTGCTCCGGGGAGGCGTCGGGCGCTATCGCCTGCTGCTCGATAATCATCGAGTCGATAGCGTCGACCTGTATTTCCGCCGCGTCGATGGCGTGATCGAACATGTCGCATATGATCCGGCATCGCCAACGCGCGAATGGCGATCGGGCGGCTATTTCACCGTCCCTGTGCAGTTGCACGGCGTCCCCGTGAATCGGCTCGTCGTTCGGCTGGGCGGCGTGAAGATGATAACCATGTCGCGTGAGCCGCGTCTGGTGGAAGTGACGCGCTACATTGCGCTGGAGCGCAAGGATAGCGCGCTGTTCGGCATGGCGGTTGGCATGCTGGCGCTGACCATCCTGTTCCATCTGTCGCTGTTCTTCGCGATCCGCCGCCGCTTCCAGCTTCTCTACTGCGCGCATGCCTCGGTGCTGCTGCTTTACGCGCTCTCCTATTCGGGGCTGATCATGTTGGCCGCGCCGTTGTCGGCGGACGCGATATCGCGCCTGATCTGCACATCCATGGCGGCCGCCACCGCCACGGGCCTGCTTTTCTCGCTCGACTTCATCGAAGGCAATGTCCTGCCGCGCTGGATGCGACGCTGGGCGCTCGTCGGCGCGGGCCTGTCGATCTTGTCGGCGACATTGCTGCTTCTTGCGCCGGATGATCTGACGCTTGTGGCCTATATCTTCGGCAACATCGTGGGTCTGCACGCTTTGCTGCTCATCGCCGCGGTCGTTGCGACGGGCTGCATCAGGCGCAGCAGGACCGCGTGGATGCTCGCTGCGGGTTGGACGGTGCCGTTCACGATCGGCATGATCTTCCCGCTGCGCTTCGCCGGACTGGTTTCGAGCGCGATACTGCCGGACGGCGCGATGGTGGCCGCGTGCACGATCGAATGTCTGATCGTCTCGCTCCCCGTCATCGAGCGCGTCAAGCGCCTGCGTCTCGATCATGAGCGTGTTCGCGAGCGCCAGCAGGTGCTGGAACGCCAGGCCGCGACCGATGCGTTGACGGGCCTGTCCAACCGTCGCGGCTTCATCGGCGCGATCGAGCGTGCCGTCAGGCTGCGGGGCGGGGAGCATCCGATCGCACTGCTGATGATCGATATCGATCATTTCAAGGCGCTCAACGACCGCTACGGACATGTCCGCGCAGATGCGGTGCTGGTCGATGTCGGCGCGCATGTGGGGCGTGCTGCGGGATCTGGCGCAATCGTCGCGCGCTATGGCGGCGAGGAGTTCGTCGTCGCGCTCGTCGGGCTGGACCAGAAGCGCGCGCGCACCATCGCCGAGCGGATCAGGCGCGGGATCGAGGCGCGCAGCGACGATCTGCTCTCCGCGACGGTCAGCATCGGCGTCGCCTGCGGCCCGTGCGGCGCGATCGACAGGCTGATGGTCGAGGCGGACCTGGCGCTTTACGACGCCAAGCGCGAAGGCCGGAACCGTGTCGCGCTGTCTGCGGCCTCAATCGACCCCGCGATCGCCGCCTAACGCAGCCAGCCGCGCTTCGCGGCTCGATTGGCGACAATGACCAGCATGATCCCGATGACGATGATCGTGACGGGCAGCGGAATTGCCGACGGCCCGATCACGTGATGCGCGCGGCCGATGGCGAAGATCCAGCCGAACTGGATGATGGCGGCGACCAGCGACGCGATGAACAGCGGCTGCGCCCAGCGCCGCCGCATGAGCAGGCCGATCGCAGCCGTCAGTCCGCTCCAGACGGCGACCGCGAACAAGGCGGTGATCCAGCCGGGCGTGATTGATTGCAGATGGCGCTGGCCTTCGGGCAGCGCGGCGAGTTGATCGGCCGTCATCGTCACCTGCATCATATAGGCGATGACGCCGCTCAGTTCCCACAGCAGCGCCAGTCCCGCGACGATCCAAAACCAAGCTGGAACGCGCCTCTCGACGGTATCGTTCATCCCATCCTCCCATTTTGACGGGGAGGATGCGCCTGTTTCGCCCGCAATTCTAGAGGCGCAGGCCCGACGTCTCGGGCAGCCCCGCCATCAGGTTGAGGCTCTGGACGGCCGCGCCGGCTGCGCCCTTGCCGAGATTGTCGATGGCGGCGACGAGCCGGGCCTGCCCGGTCGCGTCATTGCCGAAAACGTGAAGCTCGATCCGGTCGGTCCCCGCCACGCGTTCGATCGGCAATGCGCCCAGATTTGCGCTCTCCGTCCTGTCGGCGACGCGGATCAGCGGCGAGGCGGCGTAGGCGGCGGCCAGCGCATCGCGCAGCTTGTCCGGCGCGGCGGACAGCGCCTGTGCGGGCAACGGAACCTCCACGATCATGCCGCGATAGGTGCGGGTGACGGCAGGGGCGAAGATCGGCGGATGGGCGAGGCCGGCATGAATCTGCATCTCGGGCACATGCTTGTGCGCCAGCGACAGGCCATAGATGCGGAATGCGGTATCGGTCGCGTCGGGCGCTGCGCTGTCCTCGAAGGCGGCAATCATCGATTTGCCGCCGCCCGAATAGCCCGAGACGGCGTTGACCGTGACCGGCCATTCGCGATCGATCAGCCCGGCGCGGACCAGCGGCGCGACAAGCGCCAGAAAAGCGGTGGGGTAGCAGCCTGGGTTCGACACGCGCGTGGAGGCGGCGACCCGTTCGCGCTGGCCGGGCGAAAGTTCCGGGAACCCATAGTCCCAGCCGGCTGCGGTCCGGTGCGCCGTGGATGCGTCGATGATCCGCGTCGGCGCGTCGCCGACAAGCGTCACTGCTTCGCGCGCGGCGTCGTCGGGCAGGCAGAGGATGACGAAATCAGCGCTACGCAGCGCATCGGCGCGCGCGGCCGGATCCTTGCGCAGCGCTTCGGGCAGGGTCTTGAGCGCGATCTCGCTCCGGCCGCCAAGCCGGTCGAGAATCTCGATGCCCGTAGTGCCCACGCCGCCATCGACGAAAACCGAAACAGTCATGCAATCCTCCGGCGGGCGAGCACTGAAACCTCATGCTCCGCCGCAGTGCGCGAGATAAGATCGGCGAGCGGTTCGACAATGACCGACATTGCGAAAGCCGTCGCGTGCAGGATGCGTTCGCCGTCAACCATGATGCCCACATGGCCGGGGAAAAAGACGAGATCGCCCCGCCGGAGCGCTTCGCCGTCAGGAATGGGCGCGCCCGCCGCTGCGCATTGCTGGTCGCTGTCGCGAGGCAGGGCGTGGCCTGAAAGGCCGAAAACAAGCTGCACCAGTCCGGAACAGTCGAAGCCGCCATCGCCGCGCCCGCCCCACAGATAGGGTTCGCCGACCAGCGCCTCGGCGAGTGCCGCCGGATCGGACCGGACTGCCCCCAGGGCGTCGAGCTGCGCCGCGAACATATGCCCGCCCGCTACCATCAGCCAGTCGCCTTCGCCCCGGGCCTCGACCAGCGCGCCGAGCGTGAAGCGGTTGATGGCGGGCGATTTCAGGTCGGGCGTCGCATAGACGAGCGCGGCGGGCGCATTGACCCGGTGGGTGAAGCGTTCGTCCCGCCCCAGCGCATCGGCCGCGACATAGCCGACATAATGATCGTGCGCGCTATAGCCCCAGGCCCAGCCGCCGCTGATGTCGAGCACCGCAAAGGCCTCGCCGTGGAGAAGCTGAGAGACAAGCGGCGCATCGACCGCGCCGGCCGCGCGCATGGGCGTGGACGGGGCTGCGCAGCGACGCAGCACCGGGCGAGCATAATGCGGCGCGAACAGCGTCCCGGCGAGGGCGATGTCGGCAATGTCGCCGCGCGCGGCGTTGACGCGCGGGTCGAGCTTCGTCGAACGGCCAGAAAGCGCGAAATGCGTCGTGAACCGATCAGTTGTGATCGGGTGTCCGACCGAGGATGAGAGACTTGAACCCGTCAAGAAAAGTGGCCCCTTCGTGCGTGGACGCGACGAAGATATTGCGCCTGTCGGCGTCGTCACGCTGGCGGCGCAGATAGCCGAGTGCGCCCAGCCTGTTCAAGGCGCGCGTGATGACGGGCTTTGATACGTTCAGGCCGCGGGCCAGGCCGCGCACGGTATGCGGCCCGGGCTCGAGGTGGACGAGCATCAGCAGCGCCATCTGGCGATTGGTGAGATCGGGCTCGCCTGAACGCACATAGTCGACAAGCGTCTGCTTCCAGGTGTTCAACCGGTCATCACTCACGTCCTGCTTCCTCCTCGTCGCGCCTGGCGCTTCTACGGATCGTTACGCCGGGCAACGCATCGCGGCGGCGGTTGGTTTCGCAGCGGGAAGGAAAAATGACAGATTTTCGCGATCAGCCGAAACGTGTGCGAAGCATCGACCAGGCTGCGCGCAGCCCGAGCGCCTCGCCGCCCTTGGGGCGGCCGGGGCGCGACGAGGGCCGCCAGGCGAAGGTGTCGAAATGCGCCCAGAGCGCGTCTGCGGGCACGAATTTCTGCAGGAACAACGCCGCCGTCACCGCACCTGCCATCCCGCCTTCGGGCGCATTGTCGATGTCCGCGATGTCCGATTTGAGCATGTCGTTATAACCGGCCCACAGCGGCATCCGCCACAGCGGGTCGCCGGCAGCCGTTCCCGCTTTCAGCAGATCTTCGGCCAGCAGGTCGTCATTGGCGAACATGGCGGGAAGATCAGGGCCGAGCGCCACGCGCGCCGCCCCCGTCAGCGTCGCGAAATCAATCGCGAGCACCGGCTTGTCCTCAAATGCCCGGGCAAGCGCATCGCCCAGGATCAGCCGGCCCTCGGCGTCGGTGTTGCTGATCTCGACACTCGGTCCCTTGCGGCTGCGCAGCACGTCTCCGGGGCGGAAGGCATTGCCCGCAATGGCGTTTTCGACGGCGGGGATGAGCAGGTGCAGGCGAACGGGCAGACGACCGCCGGCTACCAGTCGGGCGAGGGCGATGGCGTGCGCCGCGCCGCCCATATCCTTCTTCATCAGGCGCATTCCCGATGCGGGCTTGATGTCGAGCCCGCCCGAATCGAAGCACACGCCCTTGCCGATCAATGCAAGGCGCGGGTGCGCGGGATTGCCCCATGTCATTTCGATCAGCCGTGGTTCGCGCCCTTTGGCGGCGGCGCGGCCGACGGCGTGGATCATCGGGTAGCCGGTTGCGAGTTCGTCGCCTTTGGTCACGTGGACCTCGCCGCCGATAGCTTTGGCAAGCTCACGCACCTTCGCTTCGATATCGGCCGGCCCCATGTCCTCGGTCGGCGTATTGACCATGTCGCGGACGAGCGCGACGGCCTCGGCCAGCCGGACGGTCTCGTCGATCGCGGCGGGTTCGCTGGTCAGCAGGATGCGCGCGCCAGCGGGCTTGTCGGCGGCGCGATAGCGATCGAAGCGATGCTGGGCGAGCAGCCAGCCGAGCGCCGCGGCGCCGGGCGGCGCGTCGACGAGGCGATAATAGCCGTCGGGCAGCGTGTCGGCGGCGCGCGCCAGGCACCAGGGCGTCAGCGCCGCGCGATCGGCGACGCCGATCGCCACTGACCATTCATCCGCTTTTTCGTCAGGCAGGATCGCCTGTTCACCGGCTTTGCCGGCAAAGCCTTGAGCGGCGGCTGCGGCGCGCGCGCGCGGCGACTGGCCCTTCAGCCAGTTATCATGGCCGGCCGCATCGACCAGGTGGATGCCGCGCGCCTGCTGGCCCTTGTCGGCGGAGATGAGAGAGGAAAAACCGGTCATGGCTGCGGCCCGAAGTTGACAAAGTTGACACGATCCGCGTCGCGCTCCGCCTTGTGACGCATCGCCTGAACCGCGGATGATCGACAGGTGAGGGCCAGGCAGGGGATCATGGTCCGCCGACGCTAGCGAATAGCCAGGAGGTAGGACAGCATTG
>QFNN01000127.1 GCA_003240855.1 Sphingomonas sanxanigenens | reverse complement strand
GGTCGAGCGATTCGGCCTGCGCGGCGGTGCGCGGATAGCCGTCGAAGATCGCGCCCTGTCCGGGAACCATCGTGTCGAGCTTGTCGCCAATCAGGTCGGACACGATCTCGTCCGAAACCAGCTCGCCCGCATCCATGACCGCCTTGGCCTTGAGGCCGACAGGCGTGCCCGCCTTCACCGCGGCGCGCAGCATGTCGCCGGTCGAAAGCTGGACCATGCCGCGCCCTTCGACGAGCCGAGCCGCCTGGGTGCCTTTCCCTGCCCCCGGTGGTCCAAGCAGAATGATGTTCACCAACGCCCCTCCCGCAACCTTATTGTGAGACTCAACGCAGCTTCCCGCCCTTCAACTTCGCCTTCTTGATGAGGTCGCCATATTGGTGAGCGAGAAGGTGGCTCTGGATCTGCGTCACCGTATCCATCGTCACGTTGACGACGATGAGAAGGCTGGTCCCCCCAAGGTAGAAGGGAATGCCGGCGGCCGAAACCAGATATTCGGGCAGCAGGCAGATCAGCGTCAGATAGGCCGCGCCGATCACCGTGATGCGGGTGAGCACATAATCCAGATAGTCGGCGGTGTTCTTGCCCGGGCGAATGCCGGGGATGAAGCCGCCATACCGCTTCAGATTGTCCGCCGTCTCCTCGGGATTGAACACGACAGCGGTGTAGAAGAAGCAGAAGAAGATGATGCCCGCCGCATAGAGCGCCATGTAGATGGGCGATCCGTGCTGCAGATACTGATTGAGGGTGATGATGAAGTCACCCCACTTGCTCTCGCCCTGCACGCGCTGGCCGGCGAACTGAGTGATGGTCAGCGGCATCAGCAGCAGCGACGACGCGAAGATCGGCGGGATCACGCCCGAGGTGTTGATCTTCAGCGGCAGATGGCTGCGATCCGCCTGCATCAGCCCCTGCTGGGTCTGGCGCTTGGGATACTGGATCAGCACGCGGCGCTGCGCGCGCTCCATGAAACAGATGAACGCGACGAGGCCGAGCGCGACGACGACGATGCCGCCGATCAGCAGCGGCGAGATGTTGCCCGTGCGGCCGCCCTCGAACAGGTTGCCCAGCGTCACCGGAAGCTGCGCGACGATGCCCGCCATGATGATGAGCGAAATGCCGTTGCCGACGCCCCGGCTGGTGATCTGCTCGCCCAGCCACATCAGGAACATCGTGCCGCCGACCAGCGAGACGACCGCCGTCACGCGGAACAGGATGCCGGGATCGACGACCGCCGCCACGCCCTGCGAGGCGCCGAAGCTTTCAAGACCGACCGCGATGAAATAGCCCTGGATCGCCGCGAGGCCGACCGTGCCGTAGCGCGTGTACTGGTTAAGCCGCTTGCGCCCGCTTTCGCCTTCCTTCTTGATCGCGGCGAGCGCGGGCGACAGCGAGGTCGAGAGCTGCACCACGATCGACGCGGTGATGTAAGGCATCACGCCCAGCGCGATGAGCGACATGCGCGCGAGCGAACCGCCCGAGAAGGTGTTGAAGAAATCGAGAACGCCGCCCTGCGTCTGGCGCGCCAGCGCCGACAGCGCGGTCGGATCGACGCCCGGCAGCGGCACGAAGCTGAGCAGGCGAAAAACGATCAGCGCCCAGAACGTGAACCACAGGCGCTTCTTGAGTTCGGTCGCCTGCCCGAACTTGGACAGGTTGATGCTGGACGCCAACTGGTCGGCCCTGGATGCCACGTGCGATACCTCGAAATCGGCCCGGCATGCAGTCGCCGGACGCGTGAAACGAAAAGACGGCGGGAAGCGTCACCGCCCCCCGCCGCCTCATATAGTGTCCGCGTCGCGCTTGTCTAAGCCCGATCGCGCTGACGCGAGCGGCGGGGCTTAGCCCTTGGCCTTCTTCGCGTCGCGAACGCTGTTCTTCTTCGCGGCGGCCTTCTCGGCGGCCGGCACCACGACGATCACGTCGACCGAACCACCGGCCTTCTCGATCGCCTCGCGCGCGGGCTTGGAAACGCCGGCGACGTTGAACGACAGCTTGGCCGAAAACTCACCCTTGGCGAGGATGCGGACGCCGTCCTTGCCGCCGCGCGCGACGCCCGCCGCCTTAAGCGCGGCATGGTCGATCGTGCTCTTGGCGTCCAGCTTGCCAGCGTCGACCAGCTTCTGGATCACGCCCAGGTTCACCTGCGCATAATCCTTGGCGAAGATGTTGTTGAAGCCGCGCTTCGGCAGACGCATGTGGAGCGGCATCTGGCCGCCCTCGAAGCCGTTGATCGAGACGCCTTCGCGGCTCTTCTGGCCCTTCTGGCCGCGGCCCGAAGTCTTGCCCTTGCCGGAACCGATGCCCCGGCCGACGCGCATGCGGCCCTTGCGGGCGCCGTCATTGTCGCGGATGTCGTTGAGTTTCATGTCAGTGCACTCGCTTTCGCTTTTGTCGCGCAGGGAGGGGCCGGCTTAGCCGACCACCTCGACCATGTGCTGAACTTTCTTGATCATGCCGCGGACCTCGGGGCTGTCCTCCAGCTCCGAGACCTTGTGCATCTTGTTGAGGCCCAGGCCGACGAGCGTCGCGCGCTGGTCCTTGGTGCGGCGGATGGGCGAACCCGTCTGCTTGACCTTGATCTTCGCCATGATCGATTACTCCGCGATCGCTTCGGCTTCGGCCTGCGCCGTCGCCTTGTCGGCGCCGCCACGGCCGAGCAGGTCGGCGATCTTCTTGCCGCGACGCTGCGCCACCGTCTTGGGGCTTGACTGATCCGTGAGCGCCTCGAAGGTCGCGCGGATCATGTTGTAGGGGTTCGACGTGCCGGTCGACTTGGTGACGACGTCGGCGACGCCCAGGCTCTCGAACACCGCGCGCATCGGACCGCCGGCGATGATGCCGGTGCCCTGCGGGGCCGAACGGACATAGACCTTGCCGGCGCCGAAGTGACCTGCGCCATCATGGTGCAGCGTCCGACCCTCGCGCAGCGGCACGCGGACCATCTTCTTCTTGGCCGAGGCCGTCGCCTTCGAGATCGCCTCAGGCACCTCGCGCGCCTTGCCATGGCCGAAGCCGACGCGGCCCTTGCCGTCGCCCACGACGACGAGCGCGGCGAAACCGAAGCGCTTGCCGCCCTTGACGGTTTTCGAGACGCGGTTGATGTGAACCAGCTTCTCGATCAGCTCCTCGCCGCCTTCCTCCTGGTTGGCGCCACGACGATCGTCACGACGACCACGGCCGCCGCCTTCGCGACCGCCACGGCCACCGCGACCGCCACGGCCGCCACGCGGGCCGCGGCCCTGGGTCTCACCACCCTCGGCGGCGACTTCCGGCTGGATTTCGATCTCGTCAGCCATAATCAGAACTCCAATCCGCCTTCACGCGCGGCATCCGCCAGCGCCTTGACGCGTCCGTGAAACAGGAAACCGCCGCGATCGAACACCACCTTGGTGACGCCCGCCTTCTTCGCGGCCTCGGCAACGCGCTTGCCGACTTCGGCGGCGGCGGCGGAGGTCGCGCCGCTCTGGCCGCGCACGTCCTTCTCGAGGGTCGAGGCCGAAGCGACGGTGGTGCCCGCCGCGTCGTCGATCACCTGAGCGTAGATGTGACGACCCGAACGGTGGATCGAAAGCCGGGGGCGGCCGCCCGAACGCGCGCGAAGCGCCGTGCGGACCCGCTGGCGACGCTTATCGAAGAGAGACATTTTTGCCATGTTACTTCTTCTTCCCTTCCTTGCGGAAGATGAACTCGCCGCGATACTTGATGCCCTTGCCCTTGTACGGCTCGGGCTTGCGCCAGCGACGAATCTCTGCGGCGACCTGGCCGACCTGCTGCTTGTCGATGCCGCTGATCTGGACCGTGGTCTGATCGGGGGTGGCGATCGTGATGCCTTCCGGCACCTCGAAATCGACATCGTGGCTGTAGCCGAGCTGCAGCTTCAGATTCTTGCCCTGAAGGTTGGCGCGGTAGCCGACGCCGGTGATCTCGAGGGTCTTGGAAAAGCCCTCGGTCACGCCGGTGACCAGATTCTGCACCATCGTGCGCTGCATGCCCCAGAAGGACCGGGCGCGCTTGGTGGCGTTGGACGGCTGCACCGAAATGCTGCCGTCCTCGATCGCATAGCTCACATCGTCGGCGAGCGTCATGGTCAGCGTGCCCTTGGGGCCTTTGACCGACAGCGTGCCCGCGTCGATGGTGGCGGTGACGCCCGCCGGCACGACGACCGGCTTTTTACCGATGCGGCTCATCAGAAGACCTCCGCGAGAACCTCGCCGCCGACATTCTGTTCGCGCGCTTCCGCGTCGGACAGAACGCCCTTCGGCGTCGAGACGATGGTGATGCCCAGGCCGTTGCGAACGCGCGGCAGCTCCTTCGAGCCCGAATAGACCCGGCGACCGGGCTTCGAGACGCGAGCGAGATGCTGGATCGCCGGCTGGCCTTCAAAATATTTCAGCTCGATGCGAAGCCCGGCGTGGCCGGCGACTTCTTCCTCGCTGTAGCCGCGGATATAGCCTTCGCGCTGAAGCACGTCGAGCACGCGGACACGCAGCTTCGAGCCCGGCGAAAGGACGCTGTCCTTGCGCGCGCGCTGGCCGTTGCGGATGCGGGTGAGCAGATCACCCAGGGGATCGGTCAATGCCATATCTTCTGACCCTTACCAGCTCGACTTCGTGACGCCGGGGATCAGGCCCTTATTGGCCAGATCACGGAGCTGCACGCGGCAGAGACGGAACTTGCGGTAGTAAGCACGCGGACGACCGGTGATCTCGCAACGATTGCGGACACGCGTCGGGTTCGCGTTGCGCGGCAGCTCGGCCATCTTCAGGCGCGCGATAAGGCGCTCGGTCTCGTCGAGCGACTTGTCCGCCGCGACCGCCTTCAGCTTGGCATATTTGCCGGCATATTGCTTCACGAGCTTCTTGCGACGCTCGTTCTTGTTGATCGAACTCAGTTTCGCCATGACTTAAGTTCTCTTTCCTTCAATCTCTACGGGCGCGGCCAATCAGGCCGCCTGCTTCTCGGCTTCACCTTCCTTCGGGAAGGGGAAACCGAAGAGGCGGAGCAGTTCGCGCGCCTCGTCGTCGGTCTTTGCAGTCGTGGTGACGATCACGTCCATGCCGCGGATCTGGTCGACCTGGTCATAGTTGATCTCGGGGAACACGAGCTGTTCCTTCAGACCGCAGGCATAGTTGCCGCGACCGTCGAAGGACTTCGGGTTCAGGCCGCGAAAGTCGCGAACGCGCGGAAGCGCGATCGTGATGAAGCGGTCCAGGAACTCGTACATGCGCTCGCGACGCAGCGTCACCTTGGCGCCGATCGCCATGCCTTCGCGCAGCTTGAACTGCGCGATCGACTTCTTGGCGCGGGTCACCACGGGCTTCTGGCCGGCGATGCGCTCCATCTCCGAAGCCGCGCTCTCGACCTTCTTGCGGTCCTGGGTCGCCTCGCCGACGCCCATGTTGAGCACGATCTTCTCGATGCGCGGGATCTCCATGACGTTCGCATAACCGAACTTCTCGGTCATCGCCTTGGCGATGCGATCGTCATAAAGCTTCTTCAGGCGAGGCACATAAGCATCAGCCATTGATGGTCTCCCCGGACTTGACGGCCACGCGGACCTTCTTCCCGTCCTTGATCTCGAAGCGGACGCGCGTCGGCTTGCCGGTCTTGGGGTCGGCGACGGCGACCTTCGACACGTGCAGCGGCGCTTCGCGACGCTCCAGCCCGCCCTGCGGGTTCGCCTGGTCGGGCTTGCGATGACGCACGGCCACGTTGATGCCCGAAACGATCACCTTGCCTTCCTTCGGCAGCGACTTGGTGACTTCGCCGGTGCGGCCCTTGTCCTTGCCGGACAGGACGACGACCTTGTCACCCTTCTTGATCTTCGCGGCAGCCATCACAGCACCTCCGGCGCGAGCGAAATGATCTTCATATGCTTCTTGCCGCGCAGTTCGCGCACGACCGGCCCGAAGATACGGGTGCCGATCGGCTCCTCGTTCTTGTTGACCAGCACAGCCGCATTGGTGTCGAAACGGATGGTCGAACCGTCGGGACGATGAATGTCCTTCGCGGTGCGCACGATCACCGCACGGTGAACGTCACCCTTCTTCACCTTGCCGCGCGGGGCCGCTTCCTTGACGGAGACGACGATGATGTCGCCCACGCCAGCGAAACGGCGCTTGGACCCGCCCAGCACCTTGATGCACTGCACTCGCTTCGCGCCGCTGTTGTCGGCGACGTCGAGATTGGATTGCATCTGGATCATCGATCCAATTCCTTCTTCTCAAACATCAGCCCCGTCTCCGGGGAGACGGGTTAAACCTCGACCGCTTCCGGGGTCTTGTGCGTATCGACGCGCTCGATGACCTTCCAGGTCTTCAGCTTCGAAATCGGAGCGGTCTCTTCGATCCGCACCGTGTCGCCCGTGTGATAGGCATTGGCCTCATCATGGGCGTGATACTTCTTCGAGCGGCGGATGATCTTGCCGTAGAGCGGGTGCTTGACCTTGCGCTCCACACGGACGACCACCGTCTTGTCGGTCTTGTCGGACACCACCTGTCCGGTCAGCACGCGCTTCGGCATGTCTCGTATTCCTTACTTCGCGGCCGAGCGCGCGCGCTCGTTCTGCAGCGTCTTGATGCGGGCGATGGTGCGACGCACCTCGCGGACCCGCGACGGCTTTTCGAGCTGGTTGGTCGCAGCCTGGAAACGCAGGTTGAACGCCTCGCGCTTCAGATCGCCCAACTGCTCGTTAAGCTGATCGTCGGTCTTCACCTTCAGATCGTCCTTGGCCATCACTCGGCTCCCAGGTGCGAGGTGTCGCCAAGACGGGCGACGACCTTGGTCTTGATCGGCAGCTTCATCGCGGCGCGGGCGAAAGCCACGGCGGCGATCGGACCCGGAACCCCATCCAGCTCGAACAGGATACGGCCCGGCTTCACGCGGGCGGCCCAATATTCGGGCGCGCCCTTGCCCGAGCCCATGCGGACTTCGGCAGGCTTCGACGAAACCGGCACGTCCGGGAACACGCGGATCCACAAACGCCCCTGGCGCTTGATGTGACGCGTGATCGCGCGACGCGCGGCCTCGATCTGGCGAGCGGTGATCCGCTCCGGTTCCATCGCCTTCAGCCCGTAGGAGCCGAAGTTGAGCGACGTGCCGCCCTTCGCATCGCCATGGATGCGGCCCTTGAAGGCCTTGCGGAATTTGGTGCGCTTCGGTTGCAGCATCTCTTTGGTTCCTTAACGCGCCGGACGGACGCCGGAGGTCTGAGCCTCCATCATCAGCCGGTCCTGCGCGAGCGGGTCATGACCCAGAATCTCGCCCTTGAAGATCCAGACCTTCACGCCGCACACGCCATAGGCGGTGTGGGCTTCGGCCTCGGCATAGTCGACGTTCGCGCGCAGCGTGTGCAGCGGAACGCGGCCTTCGCGATACCATTCGGTGCGCGCGATCTCGGCGCCGCCAAGACGGCCGCCGCAGGTGATGCGGATGCCCTCTGCGCCGAGACGCAGCGCCGACTGAACGGCGCGCTTCATCGCACGACGGAACGCGACGCGACGCTCGAGCTGATCGGCGACGCCCTGCGCGACGAGCTTGGCGTCGATCTCGGGCTTGCGGATCTCGACGATGTTCAGCGAGACGTCCGAGGAGGTCATCGCGCCCAGCGTCTTGCGGAGCTTCTCGATGTCCGCGCCCTTCTTGCCGATGATCACGCCAGGGCGCGCGGCATAAATGGAGATGCGGCACAGCTTGGCCGGACGCTCGATCACAACCTTCGAGATCGCTGCCTGCGGCAGGTTCTTCAGGATGTACTTGCGGATCTTGAGATCCTCGAGCAGCAGCCGGCCATAGTCATGGCCTTCGGCGAACCAGCGGCTGTCCCAGGTGCGGTTGATCTGCAGGCGCAGGCCGATCGGATTGGATTTCTGACCCATGACTTATGCCTCTTCCTGCTCGCGGACGAC
>QFNN01000126.1 GCA_003240855.1 Sphingomonas sanxanigenens | reverse complement strand
CAGGTTCGGCTTAGACACCCAGTTCCTAATTCAGATCAGAGGCTTATGCCACTCCCGCCAACCCTCTCGGCCCAACGCGGTGAATAAGCCGGGTTAGTGCGCTCCTGCGCGTTGAGCGTCACGTACCAATTCTTGATCCTGGTTTCGGTTGATGTGCCAACGACGGAAACCACCAGATCATCGCCGGCTCGCGCGAACCAGAGATTGGATCGCGTAATCCCCCCCTGATAGCCGATCACGTCTATATCCGGATTACCCGGGGTACGCTGATTTGTGATGGTATCAGTGCCAGAATCGGCCGAGATCAGGTAGGTGTCCGAACCATCACCGCCGTCCAGCGCATCATTGCCGAGCCCACCGTCAAGCAGATCATCGCCGGCGCCTCCGAACAACGTATCATTACCGGCACCGCCCTTCAGATTATCGTTACCGGCCCCACCTTCGAGATAATCATCGCCATCGCCACCCTCGAGGCGATCGTTTCCATCCATGCCGTAGAGATTGTCATTTCCGTCTTGGCCAAACAGGACGTCATCACCGCCTTCGCCCTGAAGCCAGTCTGCACCGGCGCCTCCTTCGATCCAGTTGGCGTTGCCGTCACCGACCAGAATATCGGCAAAGCTAGATCCGACCATATTTTCAATCGAAACATAGACGTCGCCCGTCGCGTCACCCGCCCGATCAGCGCTTGCCAGCTTCGCCGTGACCCCGGCTAGTGCGGAAGCGAACGTCACGGTATCTGTACCGAGGCCGCCATCAATCTGATCGGCGCCCGCGCCGCCATCGATCAAGTCGTCGCCGTCACCACCGACGAGGATATCATCACCGCCGCCGCCGATCAGGACGTCGTTGCCGACACCTCCGGCAAGATTGTCGGCCGAATTGTCGCTACCTCCATGGAGATAATCGTCGCCGCTCCCACCACTGAGCGTATCAGCGCCATCTCCGCCGAACAGTCTGTCATCGCCGCTTTCGCCGAAGAGCTGATCATCACCCGCATCGCCGTAAAGCTCGTCATTGTCAGCGCCGCCGAACAGGCGATCATTGCCTGAGAGGCCATGCAGAATATTGGCCCCGGCATAGCCGACAAGCAGATCATTACCACCCGAACCGTTGCGGGTGTCCTGGCCGGTGAGCGCCTGCCCATCGACCTGTGCTTCAAGACGATCCTCCTGATCGGAAATCAGGAAGCTGATCGAAAGCGGGACCAGTATGGCAAGGCCGCCGGCATCGGCAACACTGATCGTGAGTTGCGCGGTTCCTTGCGTTTCGAAGTCGAAAGCCTGGTTGGCGCGCAGCATCAAATGGCCGTAGGTCGCACTGCCGGGGTCCAGGTCGATCATGAACTTGGCGGCGTCCGCCCCACCAACTATGATGCTGTAACCGGCGATATCCGCCCAGACCGATACATCGAGCGCAGTCTGCAGCCGATTGTCGGGATCATCGATCAGCAACCTGCCGAGCGACAATGCGCCCATATTCTGCCCGAGCAAGGGTCGATCGCGCTCGGCAATCGTCGATACCGCATCAGCAAGCATCACCGCGACAGGGCGGCTGTTCTTTGCAGCAATTGCGACAGTGATTTTTTGCTCGGTACTTTGCCCATCGGCATCGGTGACGCGGATGGAGAAGCTGTCCTGACCATTGAAATAGGTCGTCGGTCGATACGTCCAAACGCCCGTCTGCTGGTTAAGCACGACGACGCCGTGTTCGGCATCCATCGACAGCGCATAGGTCGAGATATTCTCGTCATGATCGATGGCGGCGACCGATCCGGTCAATATCGTTGTCGCGTCCGGCTCCGATCGCTCATCGAGCGACAGTGATTGATCGGTTACGAGCGGCGCAGCTTTGCCCCCCTCCCACCACGAAGCGGCCTGCATAGTCGCGATGGCGGCCGGAATTGACGATAGCGAGGCGGGCGGCGTCGGGCCTGCAACGGTCATCGCTTCGATCAGCGAGCCCGCATAAGATTGACCGCCAGCATATTTCAGGAAGATCGATGCATCTGGAGTCGCTATCTCGCGAACCAGGCTCGGGTTCGAGGACGCGAAGAAGCCACTCACAGAAATCTGTGTAGTGCCGCCGATCACGCTGATCTTGAGACTGTCTCCATCGCGCGTGAGCCACAATTGCTCGTGACTTACTCCCGTAAGCAGGATCCGATTGGCACCTTCGGCGTCAAGGATCGTATCTGCGCCGGAATTAGCGTCGAACGTATAAACGTCGTCACCCGCACCGCCCTGCAGGCTATCACTTCCTTGGTCGCCGGAAAGCACGTCGTTGCCCGCGCCTCCGACCAGCAGATCGTCCCCGTCGCCGCCGGACAATTTATCGGCGCCGTCTTCACCATAAAGCGCATCGTTGCCGACACCTCCGCCGAGCGTGTCGTCGCCGGCGCCACCCCAGAGGGTGTCGTTGCCGACACCACCGTCGAGCATGTCGTCTCCTGCATCGCCGAACAGCGTGTCGTTTCCTGCGCCACCAGCGATGAGGTCACGGCCATTGCCCCCCCGCACGTCAACGTCGTCGCCACCGCCGGCATCGATATTGTCGTCGCCATCGCCACCCCGGATAATGTCAGCGCCTTCGCCGCCGAGAATGACATCGTCTCCGGCACCGCCGTCGATCGTGTCATTACCGTCCAATCCGGACAGAATATTCGCTCTGCTGTCGCCGGTCAGCGTATCGGCGAGCAACGAACCCGTGACATTCTCGATGGTCGAAACGCCATTGGAATCGGCGACGATGACATCGCCGCCCGCATCTCCGCCGGAAGCCGCTCTGGTAGCCAGATTTATCGAGACGCCAGCCGCCGAACCGACATAGCGGATCGTATCGCCGCGCACGGCCTCTGCGCTATTCAGCGCCAGGGTCAGCGAGTCCAAGCCGCCATTGAGCGTATCAGAGCCGACGCCCCCTTCGAGGATGTCGTCGCCATCGCCGCCGAGCAATATGTCATTGCCGCCCTGGCCCGAAAGAATGTCGTTACCTGCGCCACCATCGAGCGTGTCATATGATGAGCCGGCAGCGCCTACGAGGAAATCGTCCCCGCTCGTGCCTGATGTAGTGGCTCCGGATGTTTGAGCGATTTTCAGCGCGACCAGCGAAACGGTGAGGCCGTCGCTAAACTGCATTGCTTCGACTACGGCGTCTGAGGTCAGGTAGAAATCCTTGACCGTGAGTGTCTGGCCCCCGAACGCGACGACGAGATCATTGGAGCTTCGCGAAATGACAAGGTTGGAGAGGCTCAGAAACTCGCCGATTTCAATAAGGTCATCTCCGGCAGAACCGGAGACGGCCGACGTGCCGCTCATAACACGGTCAACGATCACCTTGTTACCGGTGTAGCGTTCGAAGATGTAGATATCGTCCCCGGCACCGCCGTAAAGTGTGTCGTTACCGTTGCCGCCGTCGATTATATTGTCGCCAGCATCGCCATATAGGACGTCGCTATAGTTCGAACCGGTGAGATTTTCGATCGACTCAAAGGTGTCGCCGGCAGCATCCCCGGTGCTTGTTCCTTGGCTGACATCGAGGAACGCGGTCAGCCCCACTGTTGCGCCAACATATGAAGCTGTATCAGCTCCCGCGCCGCCAAAGAGCTTATCGGCTCCTGCGCCGCCAATCAGAATATCGTCGCCATCTCCGCCATATAAGACATCATCTCCAGCTGCGGCCTCGATCCGATCATTGCCGCTATTGCCGTTCAGAATATCCGAGTTGCTGCTGCCGTAGACGATATCATCGCCGGCGCCTCCCGTCGCCCAGTAGCCCATGGTCGGGAAATTGGGATTGACCCAGTTGGCCCAGATCGTGTCGTTGCCGTCCGTGCCGGTACCAAGGCCACGACCGACAAGATTGAGCGACCCGATATTCACAAAGGAGAAGGTCTCAATCGACGTTCCCGCAGCGCCGTACCACCAATCCTTTATCCGGATTTGATCCGCTAAATCTTCAAAGCGGATAATAGAAGATCCGGACTGGGAAATACCGATCCGTAGATCATAACCCTCTGATTGCAGGACGATATCCTGGATGTCGATGCCGACGCCAAACTCCAGTGTATCGTTGCCGGAGTTTTGATAGACATATCCGGAAGTGGGTTGGATCAGGCGAAGAAGCTTCTTGTTACTTCCCTGCTCGTTATAATCATATTTCCCGACCCAGTCGTTGCCATCGTGATAGACGATGCCATTCTTTACGACACGGCCTTGGCTATCGACCGCATAACCGTTGACGTAAGCACCATTCTGCCAGACCAGCTCCCACGTTCCGGCATATTCGTCGACGAACGTGTCGCGACCATCGCCTCGCTCGAACCGGAAAATGTCGTCACCCGCGCCGCCTGCGACCTCATCATTGCCGCGTCCGCCAACGACGATATCATTGCCTGCGCCACCATAGACGCTGTCGTTGCCGGCATCACCCGATACGAAATCGTCCCCGAGGCCGCCCAGCACGACGTCGTCGTCAGCGCCTCCGAAGACCACGTCATTATCGTCATTGCCCGAAACGAGATCGTTGCCCTTGCCGCCAGAGGCAAAATCATTGCCTGCCAAGCCGAAAAGCTTGTCGTTCCCATCTCCTCCATAGAGGAAATCATTGCCATTCGTGCCAACGAGCACGTCGTTGGCGCCCGTCCCGATCTTGAAGCTGACGAAATCGCCGACGCGAATTTCTTCGCCGTTCGCGAAACGAAGCCATTCGATGCGGCGCGTGCCTTCGAACCAGTCCTTGACGGTAATCTGATCGTCGCCCTCGGACCAATTGCCGTCCTCATCCTGAATCTTGATGATCAGGTCGTTGCCCGGCATGCCCACGAAGCCTGATCGTTGGAGCACGAGATCCTTCATCGTGATCCCGACGCCGAAGCTGATGGCGTCCTCGCCGCCTACCGTCGAACCGTCGATGAGGAAATCGCCACCGCCCGACCAGTTTTTCTGCATGCTACCGGCGTTGCGATCACGCACGGCCTGACCGATGCTATCGCCGGACACACCGGGAGTGGCGTTCAAATCGGCGCTATCGAAATAAACATCCTGCCCATCGCCGCGGTTGAAAATATACTGGTCGGAACCGCCGCCGCCGCGAATGACAATGTCATTTGCGGTGCCGGCATTCAGGATATCGCCGCCAGCACCACCATGGAGCTCATCGACGCCGTCGCCGCCAGCGAGCCAGTCCGAGCCGGTCGAGCCATAAAGCAGATCGTTGCCTGCACCGCCGTCGAGATAGTTGCCGCTTCCGCCATTGGTCGCGAGTGCAGTCAGCGTCGAGACCGTCCCGTCCGCCACTGCCCCAGCATAAAGCTTGTCGTCGCCATCGCCGCCCAGCAACCAGTCATCCAGCACTCCCCCGATGAGCGTGTCATTGCCGGCACCGCCGAGCACATTGTCGCCGCGATCAGACGCATAGACGAGATCGTTGCCGTCGCCTGCATCGACTGTAGCGGCCACAGCGATCGTCTTTGCTTGACCATCGAACGCGACGCCGTTCACGGTCAGATTGGCGTTCGTGCTCCCGCTGGTTGCAAGTACTTGACCACCGGACAAACGGATCACGTCTCCCGCGGCCGTGCCTTCAACCTGATCTTGGCCGGCGACATCGATCGCGTCGCCCATCACGTAATCGCCCAATCC
Source organism: Sphingomonas sanxanigenens (assembly GCA_003240855.1). Lineage (GTDB taxonomy): Bacteria > Pseudomonadota > Alphaproteobacteria > Sphingomonadales > Sphingomonadaceae > Sphingomonas_L > Sphingomonas_L sanxanigenens_A. Next base: position 2,488 of record QFNN01000126.1, on the reverse strand, counting down.
GATCAAGCGCGAAACGCGATCGGAGAATGGATCATAATCAAAACCAAAGCTGACCGACGCAGGGGTGACACCATCTGCGTCCTGCATCAGCTGGCCGAAGCCGCCATACCAGTCAGCTGCATGACGACGCGTCAGCCCTAGTTCGACAGCGCGCGCAAAAACGATCGCCCATTCGGCCGTGAAGACACTGTCCGGCTCGGCCGCGATCAGTGCGTTGATCGAAGTCGAATTGGCCAAGTACGTCTCGTATCGTTTGGCGGTCGAAATATTGCCGAGGATGACACTCGAATCGAAATTATTGGGATCAAGGCCACCGTTGGCGAAACTATTATAGAATGCGCGCTTTGCGTATATATCGCCGCCGATCAGCTGGAAGTCGGAGTCGCTCAACCCCTGATAGGTGCCATAACCGATCAGCTTCTGCGCACCGGTCTCGCCCGTGAAGCGTTGCGTGATCGCATCCTTGTCACGTGTCGAAACGGGGCGGTAAACATAGTCCGATTTGCGCATGCCGTAGTTGCCGGATTGGATTGCCTGACCGTTGGCGAGGCGCCCACCCGTCGCATCGAGTACCGCGTTGAAGGTCTGAGCAACGGCATCAGCCATGCCGAGCGCCGCCTGTTGCGAGCCGCCCTTTCGGGCATAGCTATTACCCGTTGAAAAGCGACCCGTTTCAGGATCCCACAGGACGTCCGCGCCAGAACGCGGTGTCCCGCCGAACACAGAGCCGATTAGAGCACCAGCGAGGAAACCAACAAATGCGCCGACTACAGCTGCAACCGGCCCGGCGAACGCTCCCAGCTTCGCCCCGAGAAAAGCGGCTTCTGCCCCGGTACCAATAATGGCGCTCGTCGCCGCAAGAACGCCAAGCGATGAGCCGACCGCCGATCCAATTTGCCCGCCGATTGTACCAGGCGACCATACAATCGATGCCAGCTTTGTGCCGATTAATGAGCCGACTGCCGTTCCGATCTGCGCAAAGTCGAGATTGCGAAACGGGTTCAAACCCGGGTTCGCGACAATATTTGAGACAATCTGGTTGACAACTGTTCCGCCAGCGGAGTTCGCGAGTTCGCCCGCGAAGCCGTCAACGCCGAGGACGTTGACCAATTCCGCTGTCAGATAAGAGGAGACCGCTCCGATGCCGGCATCTTGAAGGTTAGATAGAAGTTCATCGCCGAACTCACCAAAAGCAGCTTCAAATGAACCACCAATAGATCCGCTCGATACCGCCCCATCAATGACATCCCCAATCGACTCTCCGATTGTTTTCAGCAAAGCCGAAGATGCAATTCCAGCAATTGCATCAGACCCAACCATATATCTTCCAAAAAAATTTCCGATTATATTTCCAGCCTGAGAGAATTCTACAAGATAACTGCCATCTCCAAGCAAGATATCATTAGATACTGGATCAGTAGTCCCAATTTTGAAATTACTTTTGACAATCAATCCATTCTGTTGAACAATTTCCCCGATAGGTCGGGATAGGGATCCATCTGAATTACGGAGTGGATTCCCATATTCATCGACTTGATAAATGTATTTGTGAGATGAAAATACGACATCATTTCCCGCAGGCGCTTGCTTGGTTATCTCGTAACCGATGACATTGCCGTTGCCATCGACGATATCGCGCATGACTTCTCCCCCAGAAGGAGCGAAGCTAGTCCGAGCGTGAAGCCCAGCGAGCCTTTTGTAAATTCGAACCTTTTCTCTCAACTCAGCCTTGTAGGCTTCGGAAAAGAGACCTGCATCCGACGCCCTGCGCGCAAACTCCTCATAGGCCAAGACATTGGACTTTTGAGTAGATGGAGTGAGAATACTCTCCTTTTTGTCAAGTAGGTCAGAAAGTCTAGCGCGATCGGAGTCAGAAAGAAAAACATCGTGATGCTGACCGACATATCGATCTGGAAGGTAATAATTATCAATTACACTATTACCAAATGACATTTCCCAAACTATGGAAGCAAGATTTTGAGTATATGTTTCATTATCATTGAATAATTTTAATGGCTCAATAATGAAATCATAATTTTCGTTATTTTTAATTTTGTTTAACCAAGAAGAGAGTCCACGAACTGTTGGAGATAGCGGATCGCTCGTAAATCCATTCCTTCCAGTAATCAGATGAGTCAGCTCATGTAATATCGTAAAGTAAGATTCAAAATCTCCTGTTATTAAGTCATTTTCATATATGCTAATTTTATTCTCTGCCCATGACGCTTGCGCAAGTCCCATACCTTTATGGACTACGATACTGATATTGGCAGGCAACCTCGCCAAAAACATACGCCCTGCCTCTTTTGCGGCGAGACCGTTTATGACGTCGGCTACCGCCGCAGCCTGATTCGCCGTAACCGGCGCGCCGTAAAACGTGATTTGAGGCTTAGCCCGGCTTATTCACCGCGTTGGGCCGAGAGGGTTGGCGGGAGTGGCATAAGCCTCTGATCTGAATTAGGAACTGGGTGTCTAAGCCGAACCTGCC
>QFNN01000125.1 GCA_003240855.1 Sphingomonas sanxanigenens | reverse complement strand
GGTGTTTGGGCACCTGTCGTAGCGGGTCGCGACCCGTCGCCAGTCCTTGAGGCGACCGAACATGATCTCGATGCGGTTACCGCGTTTGTAGCGGCGCTTGTCGTATTTGACGGGCTTGCTCCTGGATTTCCGGCCCGGGATGCAGGGTGTGATCCCCTTTTCCTGCAAGGCGTCGCGGAACCAGTCGGCATCATAGCCACGATCGGCGAGCAGCCATTGGGCTTTGGCAAGTTCGTCCAACAGGGCGGCCGCACCGATATAATCACTGACCTGACCAGCGGTTATGAAGAAGCTGATCGGACGGCCGTTTGCATCGGTGACGGCATGAAGCTTGGTGTTCATGCCGCCTTTGGTGCGCCCGATCAGGCGTCCCGGACCCCCTTTTTTTCCGCAGGCTCGATGCCGTGCGGTGGGCTTTCAAATAGGTCGCGTCGATCATGACGGTCTTACATTCGGAAGCTTGGGGGGCGCCAGACCTTCCATCATCCGAAGGAAGACGCCCTTGTCGCCCCACCGTTTCCAGCGGTTGTACAGCGTCTTGTGTGGCCCATAGTCCTTCGGCGCATCGCGCCAGCGCAGCCCGTTGCGATTGACGAAGATGATCCCGCTCAATACCCGGCGATCGTCAACCCGCGGCTTGCCGTGGCTCTTCGGAAAATACGGATCGAGCCGCGCCATCTGCTCGTCCCTCAGCCAGTGCAGGTCACTCAATTCCAGTCTCCTCGCGGAGCTTGAATCGCACAAATCCAATCATATCAATGGGTCCTGACCCTAGACAATGGGGGAGGCTGATAGCCAGTCTGCTTATCTTTCGTGCGCGGCGGCAAAGCGTTGGCGCCCCAAACTTCTAAAACGGAGCAGATATACGCTTGTCTAACGGGCCGACCGCTTCCCAGGCCTTCCCACCGTCAGAACGGTCGCACCATAGATCACCTATTCCGTACCTGTAATGCTGCCTGCGCGGTCAGCGGCGAAAAAGTTGACAAGACCGGCAACCTCGCTGGGCTTTGTCCCGAGCCCCAGCGGAATGCGGCCAAACGATCGTGCTTGCTTTCGTCGATGCTGTTTATCGGTGGGCAACGGGAAACCGTATCGGCGTCGAAGAGGGCTCTCTTTTCAGGATTGAGCAGACGTCCAGCGCGGGTACGCAGGTCGGTTCTGAAGATGGGGCGAGAGCGCCGGTCAACCACGGCTTTGGAAGCGCCGGCTGTCGTTTCCGGCGTCGACGACACCTGCAGCGCCGTCACCGGCGTAAAGCGCGCTTTAGGGACATATTAGCTAGAATCGGCCCACAACTGCGGTGAACCCATTCCAATGCGCGGAACGATGATACCTCAAGCCGTCCTGCCCTTGCTGATGAATACGCTCATCGCGTCGATGTTCGTACCCGCGTTCCTGACGATCGCCTGTCTCAATCCATCCGCCCGCCGGACCGTTTGGATGGCGGTCAGCTACGCCTTCGGAGTCGTGGAGCCGATTTCGCATCTCGCTGTCTATCTTGGTGCCGACCCAAGACCGGTGATGGTCCTGGCCCCTTCCAGCTTCCTGATCGGGCTGGCGCTCATGTCCCCGGCCTTGTCGATCTTTTTCCGCAAGCGTCCGATGATGATCGCGTGCGGGGCGATCATTCTCGCCGGCCTACTCTACTACTGGTTCGTGGGAGAATCGCCGGCGGGTTCACTGTGGCATGCGCTGGCCTATCAATCCTTCTTCGCGGCCAGCATGTTCCTCTGCGCCTTCACGGTGCATCGGGATGCGCCCAGATCGACGATTAGTCGGGCGCTGGGTGGTGTGTTCGTCGTCGCCGGCTTGCATTTCCTGCTGAAGCCGTTTGTGGCAGGCCAGTTCGGCAACGATACCACTAACCAGGATTACGCCTCGTCGCTTTATGCCGTCTTCTCCCAGGCAAGTGGCGGCGTACTGCTGGTGGCGGCGGGCCTCCTCATCCTGATCAAGGTGCTGCAACGCGTCGTGCGGACCAGTCAAGGCCAGGCGCGTACCGATCCGTTGACCGGCCTGCCGAACCGACGCGCCCTCCACGAAGCATTCGAGGCACTGGACCGCAGGACACGCACACACACCATGTCGATCGCGATCGTCGACCTCGATCACTTCAAGGCCATCAACGACCAATTGGGCCATGATCGCGGCGATGACGTGTTGCGACTGGCCGCAGATTGTCTCGACAAGAGCCGGCCATCAACATCGACGCTTGCCCGGTTTGGCGGCGAGGAGTTCGTTGTGCTGTTGCCCGATCGAGATGGTGAACTGGCACGGCTGGTTTGCGAAACCTTGCGCCTGTCCATTTCGTGCCTGACGATTCCCGGCCTGTCGGGTGTCACCGCCAGCATCGGCCTCGCAGAGGTCTCGAAGGACGAGGACCTGACCGATGCTCTGCGCCGGGCCGACCGCGCCCTCTATGAGGCGAAGCACCTGGGGCGCGATCGCTGCGTTATCGCCACGATGGAGCGGCCTACCCCGCAGCGCCCGCGCCTTGCCGTCGTCAGCACGAGATAACCAGCACGCTAAATCAGCACCATTCTACGCCATTCACGCGATCACGGCAGCGTCCGCCTGCCGAGCAGAATAAGGCGACGCCCGTCCGAAGCCGAACCGGATGACGATATCGAGCCGCAGTCGCCCCGTATAGTTCAAGGCCCCACTCCAGAACCGCTTTGTCATAGGACAGCAATTGATATGCCGGAAGGAAAAGAGATCTCTCGGCGGTGTCACGGAAATGTAGCGCCGGCCATTTAACGGCCGGGCTCGGCCTCAGGCAAGGCAGTGTTTGGTGGGGCCACGCGACCGATGAAACCGCGCAATCGCGCCGTGATCCTAAGTAAAGAAGGGCCGTTCTGGGCGCGTCTCATTCGCCAAATAGGCGCGGCGACTGGCCGCAGCGAGGACGCCGGCGACTATCTCAACAGCGCCTGGCTCAGGCTCGCGGAATATGCGGGGCCTGATGTCCGCAACGCCGAAGCCTTTCTCGTCCGCACGGCAATCAACATCGCACGCGACGATGTCCGCCGCGAGCGCCGGCAAGCTCTGCCTATGCCGATTGAAGACATGCTCGAAATCCGTGACGATATGCCGCTAGCAGACGATTTGATCGATGCACGAATGCGGCTCAAGGCTGTTCTCGACAGACTTGAACGAATGAACCCCCGCACCGCCCGGATCGTGATCATGCACCGCGTCGATGGATTGACCTATAGCGTCATTGCACAGAAACTGGGGATCAGTGAAAGCGCAGTCGAGAAACACATGGCGAAGGCGATTTTGGCCCTGATGAAATTGAAAGTGCGCTGAAATTTTGGCCGGGTTGCGGGACATCTACGCGGTGATGCGGCGTCCAGGGATTGAACGCGAGGCGGCGGCGTGGGCAGCACGCCTTCGATCCGATCGATGCACCTCGGCCGACCGGGAGCGTTTTTTCGCCTGGCGGGAGCGTTCGCCGGTTCATATGGCCATTTTCGCGGAAGCGGAAAGCGCGTGGGATGAGTTGCCGCTGATCAGGACGCTGAACCAGCCGCAGTTGTCCGCCGCCATGGATAGCCGAGCGCCGCTCCTGTCCCGCCGGCGATTGCTTGCCGCCATGGGAGGAACGGCGGTCCTGGGCGGCGGGGCCATGCTGACCTGGAGTGCAGCCGCCGCGAAAACCTATGAGACCAAGCGGGGCGAGCGACGTCATGTCGATGTCGCCCAAGGCCTGAGTCTCGACCTCGACGTTCTGACATGCGTGCGGGTCGATAGCGGCGCCAGGCGAGTGGATGTCGAGCAAGGACGCGTGCGAGTCATGGCCTCGGGCTACGACGCGGCCATACATTTTAGCGGGGGTGTCATCGTCGCGCGATCGGCGATGTTCGACCTGGAATGCCGTACGGGCAAATTGGAAACTCTCCTGCTAATCAAGGGCGATTGTTCGTTCAAAGAGGATGATGGAAGAGGCCGCCATCTTGTCGCGCCAGGCCTGCTGGCGGGCGACGGAACGAGCTTTTCCCGGCCGGACAGCACGACGATGGATCGCATGACGGCATGGCGGGAAGGGCGCGCGATCTTTGACAATGAGCCTCTCGCCAATGCCGTCACGCTGATGAACCGCTATGACGAGGTGCAGTTGGATCTGCGGGGCACCGATCTTTCCAGCCTGCAGATCAGCGGCACATTCCGACTAGGTGACAATCGTAAATTTGCAGAAGCGCTGGAAATGCTGCTGCCCGTGACAACGCGCCCTAAAGGAGCGCGCCTTCTTCTCATTTCCCCTTCGGCATAGCCTGCGGGGCGCCCACTTCCAGCGCTATTTCACGGAAATGTAACAAAATTCTCGTGCGGCTTCCACTGCGCTCGGGCGTCGGGACCATGTCGGGTGCATGACGCGCCTGTTGTTTCGATGGGGGTTACGTGAGCAAGTTTCGATCTAGTTACGTTCTCGTCTGCGCCGCTACGACGCTGGCCGTGCCCGGAGCGGCGTATGCGCAAGATGCTCCCCGGCTCTATTCGATACCGGTGCAGTCGCTTGCACAATCTTTGACACAGGTCTCACGGCTCGCGGAAGTTGATATACTATTTCAGGGCGGCGATGTCGCCGGGATGCAGGCGCCGGCCCTGCGCGGACGAATGACCGCGATCAATGCCGTGCGCCGCCTGATCGCTGGGAAGACGTTGGTGGTCACGACAACTCCATCGGGGTCTCTGGTCATTCGCTCGTCAGGGGCACGAACAAAAAATCGGCAAGAAGGGGATGATTCTCACCGGAAGCCGGTCGCGCAGACGACGCCCGCACAGGAGGGAACGGACATCGTCGTGACCGGGTATCGCGTCGGGGAAACCGCAGGCGGTACACGCATCATGACGGCGGTCAAAGACCTCCCCATGAGCGTGGAGATCGTCAATCGCGAACTGATCGAGGATCTTGGCGCACGCAAAATCGAAGACGCCATCCGCTATGTCAGCGGCATCAACAAGGTGAACCGGAACGACAATCTGGCCCGCGGTGAACGATTTGCCATTCGCGGGTTCAATTCCAGCCTTATCATGCGGAACGGCGTACCCTATAATGTCTTTTCGGATACCGCGAACATCCAGCAGATCGATGTCGTGAAGGGCGCCAACTCCATCCTTTATGGCTTCAACGATCCCGGCGGCCTCATCAATTTCATCACCAAGGCGCCTCAGGACAAGCCGGGTTACAGCGTCAGCCAGACGGTTGGAACCTACCGTTATTATCGCACCGAAGCCGACCTGACCGGCCCATTATTCGGCGATACCAACTATCGCCTTGTCGGTGCCTACACCAATTCGGGATCGTGGCTCGCCAATGGCAAGGATGAAACGATCTTCGTCAATCCGGTCGTCGATATCGGCCTGACCGACAACACCCGGCTTGTCCTCGACTACGAATATCGCCGGCAGAATTCCCGCGGCCTGCGCGAAGGCTATCCCTTGCTCTTCGATGCAAAGAACGTCGCCTACGCCTATCCCGACCTTGGTTCGCGCTATAGCCCGATTTTCCCGCAGAACCGCAATATCAACAAGGTTCAGAATTTCGAGGCGCGCCTGACGCACAGTTTCACGCCGACGACGGTGCTGCGCCTGGTCGCCGCGCACACGGACATCCGCGCCGATCAGTTCAATGCCTTCAGCGGCAATATCCTGCCCGGTTCGCTGACACAAACGCGTACCCGCGTCTATCTGGAGCAGAACAGGCAGAAGACGGATTTTCTGTTTGCCGATTTCTCCACGCAATTCAGCTTTCTGGGCATGCAGCATAAGGTGATCCTCGGCGGACAGCATCTTGAGCGATCTGGACAGGGCTACGGCAGGTTCAGCGATTATGGCCCGGTCTGGAATATCCGCACGAACGATTACGCCGTTCACTACGCTATTCCCGCGACCCGCGCGGACATGATGAAGAATGTGAGGCTGACGGACACTGCGCCGACGAAATCCTCCGGCGTCTACATTATCGACCAGATATCGCTTCTGGACGATCGACTGCATGTGCTGGCCGGCGGGCGTTATGACCGCCTCAATGGAGTCGGTCGTTTTACGCCGCAGATCGGCGGAAACGTCCGCCTGAATGACTGGCTCTCGGCCTATGCGCTCTACAGCGAATCCTTTCGTCTCAACGCGCCCTACACCTATCTGGACACCGGGGAGGTCGTGACTTTCCCGCCTGAGGTCGGGCAGAACCGGGAGTTTGGATTCAAGTTCGATCTGTTCGGCCATCGCCTTTCGAGTACGCTGGCCTTCTTCAGCCTGAAGCGAACCAACGTCCTCCAGGCGACCGCGAGCCAGGACCCGCTTCGTCCCCATCTCAACCTGTCGGGGGGCGAACGCTCGCGCGGCGTGGAATTCGATGTTTCCGGGAAGATCAGCCGGTCCCTGTCCATCTTTGGTTCTTACGCCTATACGGATACCAAGGTGCTCAGTTCGAGCAACGCGGCCACCGTCGGCGCCCCTCTGGAGGGCGTCGCAAAAAACGCCGCATCCCTGTTCGCCAAATATGATCTCGGCGATGTGGGGCCGGGTCGTCTGTCCCTCAATGCGGGAACCTTATGGCGCGAGGGGCCGATCCTCCTGCTCAACAATATTCCGGCCAACTCGCTTATCCATCAGGACAGTTACATCGTCTTCGATGGCGGCATTGATTATGAACTGCCGGGCAGGCTGACTTTCAGCATCAAGAGCACCAACATTGGTAACAAGGCCTATATGGACCGGCGCTCGGCTTATGCCGCGCCGCGCGAGGTATTCTTCACGATCCGCAAGGCGTTTTGACCATGATCCTGACGGGCTTGCTCCTGTTGGGTCTGACGGGAGGATCGGGAGCGGCGCAAGCGGCTTCCGATCCGCTCGATCTCGCGCCACTGGCCGCGCGGAATGGCCTTTGCTCGGTTACTTCGGTGGGCTTCTTCGGCGCGCTGACCACCGTGATCGCGGGGGGCTCCGCTCCCGCGCTCCATTACCGGGTGGGACAAGGGCCATGGCTTGACGCCGACGTGGCTCTCAACAGTCCGCACTCGATTCTTCGCATGCCAAATGGCCATTGGCTCATCAACGACACCAACAATCATCGCATCGTGGAGATGGACGACATTTCCGGACTTGGCCGGAATGTCGTTCGCGAGCAGCTGGCAGGCATCCGCCTCAACCGGCCCCATGACCAGATTCTCGATCCGTCGACAGGATATATTTATCTGATTGACGGGGGCCGCCATCTTTTCCGTTTCAAGTCGCTTGATGGACCGATCGACACCTGGACGTTCGAAAGCCCGCGCGAAATGGACTATGCCCGCGCATTATCCTGGTTCGATGGCAAGTTGCACGTCATCCATTCGAGCAGAGGCGAAGTCTGGCGGATCGACGATTATGACAGACGCAGCTATACCGTCTTTCGCAGTCCCAGGCCTGCCAACAGCGCGGCAAGGTCGGCCACACCCTATCGAGATTTCCCGGCAGGGGCGCTCGACATGACCGGCCTGGTGCTGAACGACGTCGAAAAGGCCGGTGACTGGTATTATGGTACCAACTTTTTCACCAAAACCTATGCCCATGGCAGCGATCCCTCAACCGCGAGGCTTATCCGGTGGCGAACATGGCATGATTTCGAAAAAGGGCATTGGCAGGATATGAGCGCGTCCTTGCCCGATGGTGTCGTGCCCTACTTCCTGACGGTTCAACGGGGAGGGGTGTACATTCCCTATTTCCGGTTTGAGCCCGAAAAGGGATGCGCGGCGGGCGGCGTAATGCTGTTGGAGTGACAGCGAGAGCTGATGCCATAGTTCTGCATGATATGGTCATTGGCTGATTTCCGTAGCGACGATGCCATCCTTTCATTGATCACCGAATGATGCGCCACCTGGTGCCGGGACTGCATGGCGGGCAACCTGCCCGGAGCCCTGCATTCGCGTTAGTAGATAAACGCACACAGCCGGCGTTTTAGCGGTCAGGGTTGCCATTGGCGCTGATACGATGAAAGAGGGTGGCCCCAGTTCCCGCCCCGAGCATAAAGCGCGAGGCTGAAGGGAGGCGCTCCGCATCCGCCCGATCTGGACTGCCCGGGATGACTGGTCGGGTTGTGTAGTTAGTTGATGTGGGCCTCCGATGCCAGCCTGGGCGGGAGGCGGAGCGCAGCGGAGCCGATCGGCCAGGCTGGCATCT
>QFNN01000124.1 GCA_003240855.1 Sphingomonas sanxanigenens | reverse complement strand
CTCGTCGAGCTTCGGCAATTCAACAAGCTCGGCCTCGTCGACGAGCAGCTCCAGCGCGTCGAGCAGCGGCGGCTCTTCCGGCGGCCCCCCGCCGCCTCCGCCGCCTGATGTTCCGGCGCCGCCGATGCTGTTTCTGTTTGGCGCGGCGGCCGCCGGACTGGTCGCACGCCAGCGATATGCTGCGCGTCGAAAGAGCTAGACGCGGCCCAGCGGGGTTGCGCGGCGAATAAGGCCCGGCCATAGCCGGGTGCCATGCACGATATCCGCCTGATCCGCGACAATCCCGACGCTTTCGACGCCGCACTCGCCCGTCGGGGGCTGGAAGCTGCTTCCGCCACGCTGCTCGACCTCGACCAGCGCCGCCGCGCACTCGCGACCGAGTTGCAGACCGCGCTGGCGCGCCGCAACGAGGCATCCAAGGCGATCGGAGCGGCCAAGGCGCAGAAGCGCGAAGAGTTAGCCCAGGCGCTGATGGCCGAGGTGTCGGCGCTCAAGGAATCGCTTCCGACGCTCGAAGCGCGCGAAAAGCTGCTGGGCGAGGCGCTGGACGACCATCTCGCCGCGATCCCCAATCTGCCGGCGGAGGATGTGCCGCAGGGCGCGAACGAGGACGAGAATGTCGAGGTCAAACGCTGGGGCGACCAACCGACCTTTGACTTCGCCCCCGCCGAGCATGATGCCTTCGGTCCCGCGCTCGGCCTTGATTTCGAGACGGCGGCGGGAATCGCCGGCGCGCGCTTCGCACTGCTGCGCGGCCCCGTCGCGCGTCTTGCCCGCGCGCTCGGCCAGTTCATGCTCGACCGGCAGACGCTCGATGCGGGCTACGAGGAAGTCGCGCCGCCGCTGCTGGTGCGCGACGAGGCGATGTTCGGCACCGGGCAGCTCCCGAAGTTCGCCGAGGATCTGTTCCACACGACCGATGGCCGCTGGCTGATCCCGACCGCGGAAGTGAGCCTGACCAACATCGTCCGCGAGTCGATCCTCGACGAAGCGGCGCTGCCGCAGCGCTTCACGGCGCTGACCCCCTGCTTCCGGTCCGAAGCGGGCGCGGCGGGGCGCGACACGCGCGGGCTGATCCGCCAGCACCAGTTCGAGAAAGTCGAGCTTGTCTCGATCACCACCCCCGAACAGTCGGACGCCGAGCATGAACGGATGACGCGCGCGGCGGAATCGATCCTGGAAGCGCTCCAGCTTCCTTATCGGCGGATGCTCCTCTGCACGGGCGACATGGGTTTTTCAGCGGCCAGAACCTTTGACCTCGAAGTGTGGCTGCCGGGGCAGCAGCGTTACCGGGAAATCTCGTCCTGCTCCAACTGCGGAGACTTCCAAGCGCGGCGGATGAATGCGCGCTACCGGCCTGCGGGCGAGGCGAAGGGCACGCGCTTCGTCCATACGCTCAACGGTTCGGGGCTGGCGGTCGGCCGCACCCTGGTGGCGGTGCTCGAAAATTATCAGAACAAGGATGGGTCGGTGCGCGTTCCGCAGGCCCTGACCGCTTATATGGGAGGGGCCACCGTGCTCGCGCCGAAATGAAGATCCTGCTGACCAATGACGACGGGGTTCATGCCACTGGCCTCAAAGTGTTGGAGGCCATTGCTCGCACTATTTCTGATGACATCACGATCGTCGCGCCCAGCGAGGAACAATCGGGCGCCGGCCATTCGCTGACGCTCACCCGCCCGCTTCGCGTCCGCCGCCTCGGCGAGCGGCGCTATTCGGTCTCAGGCACGCCGACTGACTCCGTGATGATGGCGCTCGCCAAGATCATGGCCGACGGCCCGCCCGACCTGATCCTCTCCGGCGTCAATCGCGGCGCGAATCTGGGCGAGGACGTAACCTATTCGGGCACCGTATCGGCCGCGATGGAAGGCGCGCTGGCGGGCGTGCGATCGATCGCGCTCAGCCAGGTCTACGCCAAGGAAGGCATGGGCGACGACGTGCCCTTCGCCGCCGCGCAGGCCTGGGGCGAGAAAGTTCTGCGTCCGCTGATCGAAGCGCCGCTGGCGCCGCGCACGCTGGTCAACGTCAACTTCCCCGCGCTCGCCGCCGATCAGGTGAAAGGCATCCGCATCGTCAGCCAGGGGCTGCGTGACTATGGCCGCACCAAGATCGTCAGCGGGCGTGATCCGCGCGGCTATGAATATCACTGGTTCGCGCTTGGCCCGATGATCAGCACCCCGGCGCATTCCACCGACCTGGAAGCTGTTGCCGAAGGCTATATCGCGGTTACCCCGCTCCACCTCGACATGACCCATTTCGAATCGATGGGGACGCTGGAGGCCGCCTACCGGTGAAGGCGTCCGGCACATCGCGGCTGATACCGGCGGCGGCCGCCTGCGCCGCCCTATCGGCCTGCGTCGCGCCGCGCCACGCCGATCAGCCGTTGACTCAGAAGATGCCGCCTCGTCTGGAGGCGGAAATCGCCGGACTGCCCGAAACCCCGCCGGTGTGGGACCAGCGCCCGGCGCGGCCCGACGGCATCCGCGTCGCCCCCGGCACCCACATTGTCCGGCCCGGCGAATCACTGGGCGTCGTCGCGCACAAGACGGGCGCGGGGATCGATGCGATCGCCGCCGCAAACGCCATCGCCCCACCCTATACGATCCGCCCCGGCCAGCGGCTGAAAATCCCCGGCGGACGCTATCATGCGATCGTCGCGGGGGATTCTGGCATCGCGATCGCCCGCGCCTACGGCATTTCATGGGACCGGATCATTGCCGCCAACGGGTTGCGCGACCCTTATATCCTGCGCGCCGGCCGCAGGCTGCTGATCCCCGACGCAGCGACCCAGCCGCAACAAAGCATCGAGGAACGCGCCGCCGCCTTCCGCCTCGACATCGATTCGATCCTGACCGGCGGCGAGCCCGCCGTCGCCGAGAACCAGCAGCCGGCCGCGCCGCCCGCCGTCACGCCCGGCCGCACACTGCCCCCGACCGTGGCGGTGCGCGAGCCCGAGCGTTTCTCCGGCCGCTTCATCTGGCCCGCCGGCGGGCGGGTCGTCCGCCGCTTCGGCCCCGGCCAGTCGCTGGGCGAAGTCAGCAACGGCATCGATCTTGCGCCGACCCCCGGCGAGCCGATCGTCGCGGCGGCCGGCGGCGTGGTCGCTTATGTCGGCACCGGCCTGCCCGCCTATGGCGGGCTGATCCTGATCCGCCATGGCGACGGATGGATCACCGCCTATGCCCGCGCAGATGCGCTTGGGGTGACGCGAGGGCAGACGGTGAAGCGCGGCCAGGTGATCGGCCGCACCGACAGCGGACTGCATTTCGAGATCCGCAACAAACGAGCGCCCGTCGACCCTCTGACCATGCTGCCGGCGCGCGGATGAGCAGGCGGCTGCCGCGTTACGTAACGCTCAGGCGCCGATCGACCACGCCGGTCTGGATCTCGATCACATGGCGGGTGCTGCTGGTGCTGGCCCTCGTCGGCGTCGCCATCGCCGTCCATTGGTTCGACCGCACCGGGCTGCGCGACAATGCCGACGGGCATGTCAGCTTCCTCGACGTCGTCTATTTCACGATGATCTCGATCACCACGACCGGCTATGGCGATATCGCTCCGGTGAGCACGGGCGCGCGCATGTTCGACGCGCTGGTCGTCACGCCGATCCGCATCTTCGTGGTGCTCATCTTCATCGGGACGGCCTATAGCTTCGTATTCAAGCGCACATGGGACAGGTGGCGAATGGCGCTCATCCAGAAAAATCTTCACGGCCATGTCATCGTCTGCGGCTTCGGCAGCAGCGGCGCCGAGGCCGTGGCCGAGCTGATCGCGCGCGGCACGCCGGCGTCGGAGATCGTAGTGATCGATCCATCCGGCGCGGCGATCGCGCGCGCCGAGGAGAAGGGCCTCAACGTCTATGAAGGCGACGCGACGCGCGATTCGATCCTGCAGGCCGTACGCGTCGATCGCGCCCGCATCCTGATCGCCACCGCCGGGCGCGACGATACGTCGATCCTCATCTGCCTGACCGCGCGCCACCTGGCCCCCGACATCAGGATCAGCGTGATCGTGCGCGCCGAGGACAATGAGCTGCCCGCGCGGCAGGCGGGCGCAGACACGGTGATCAACCCGACGAGCTTCGCCGGACTGCTGCTCGCCGGATCCTGCTTTGGCCCGCATATCACCGATTATATGGTCGATCTGGCGGCGGCCGACGGGCGCGTTCAGCTTGCCGAACGCCCGGTGGCGGAGCACGAGATCGGCAAGCCGCTGCGCGCGGTGGAGACGGGCATGGGCGTTCGCGTCTATCGCGAAGGCCGGCCCTATGGCTTCTGGGAGCCCGAGGCGATGGTCCTCCAGCCCGGCGATTCGATCGTCGAGATCGTGCCAGGCACCGGCAAACCGCGGACCGGCGCATAGCTTCCCGCCGCGGCGTCATACAAAGATGTGGGATCGACAGCGCGGGACGAGGGCTTAGGTAACCCGCCATGCTGACCAGGCTCAGAATCATTCTCGACCCGTTCATCGTCGCGCTGCTCGGCACGGTGCTGATCGCCTCGATCCTGCCCGCGCGCGGGGCCGCCGCGCCGGTATTCGCGACGCTGGCCGACGCCGGCATCGTGCTGCTCTTCTTCCTCCACGGAGCCAAGCTGTCGCGCGAAGCGGTGATCGCAGGCGCGAAGAACTGGCGGCTTCACGCCGCCGTGCTGACCGCCACCTTCGTCATTTTCCCCCTGATGGGGCTGGGCGTGACGAAGCTGCCCTTCCTGCCGGCGATCGCGGCGACGGGCATCCTGTTCCTCACGCTGCTGCCTTCGACCGTCCAGTCGTCGATCGCGTTCACCGCGATCGCGCGGGGCAATGTCGCGGCGGCCGTGTGCAGCGCATCGCTCTCCAACCTGCTCGGCACGGTGGTGACGCCGCTGCTCGCCGCGCTGCTGATCGGCTCGAACGGCGGCAAGGCCATGTCGTTGTCGTCGATCGAATCGATCCTGCTCCAGCTCGTCCTGCCCTTCTTCCTCGGCCAGTCGCTGCGCCCGGTGATCGGCGGCTTCATCGGGCGGCACAAGAGCATCGTCGGGCTGGTCGATCGCGGATCGATCCTGCTCGTCGTCTATTCGGCATTCGGCGCTGCGGTGGTCGAGGGACTGTGGAGCCGCATGTCGGCGGGCGAGATCGGGATCATCTTCCTTGTCTGCGCCGCCGTGCTTGCCGCCAGCCTGTTCGTCACCTGGTATGGCGGCCGCCTGATCGGCCTGCCGCGCGAGGACCGGATCGTGCTGCTGTTCTGCGGATCGAAGAAGAGCCTCGCCTCGGGCGTGCCGATCGCCAGCGTGCTGTTCGCCCCCGCGCAGGTCGGGCTCGTCATCCTGCCGGTGATGATCTTCCATCAGATCCAGTTGATCGCCTGCGCCTTCATCGCGCGGCATCTGGCCGACCAGCCGGTCGAGGCCCCGGCGCGGGCGGCAGCCAGGCCTATTTGAGGCAGGCGACCACCGCCTCGACCACCCGCCTCGTCTCCTCCACATCGCGGACGCGGACGCTGTCGACGCCGGCGACCTTCACCGCATAATCATTGCCGCCCGGAAAGATCGCATCGCCCAGGAAGAGCATCGCATCCAGCGGCACGCCGGTCGCGTCGGAGAGGCGACGCACGGCATAGCCCTTGTCGACCCCGGCGCGCGTCACGTCGATCGAGGTCGCGCCGCCGATGTTGATCGCGAAACCGGGCAATTGGGGATCAAGGATCGCCTTCAACGCCTTGCGCTTCGCGGCGTCGGGATCCCAGCCGGCCTTCACCGAAAGCGGCGCCTGCTGGCCCAATGCGGAAAAGGTGATCTGGCTGCCGCGATCCTCGATCTGCGGGCCATAGACCTGCTGGCCCGCCAGCCCCGCCTGCTCTGCGGCGGCCTTCAGCCGCGCCTCGATCGTCGCGCGCTCAGCGTCTGAGAAAAGCTCGGCATAGACGCGCATCCAGCCATCGGGACCATGACGGTAAAGCTTAGTGCCCGTCGTGGGCATGACGAGGAAACGCGCCAGCCGGGCATTGGCTGGCAGCCTGTCGACCAGTTGGGATTGAAATTGCGGCCAGTCCCCGCCGGATATGACCGCGACCAGCGCGACTTCGGTCAAGCTGGCGAGCAGCGCCGCCATCTCGGCGTCTATCGCCTGTTTGCTCTCGGCGAGCGTTCCATCCAGATCGAAGGCGACGAGCCGTTTCATATTCCCTCCGATGACGCTGCCTGTTCCGGTGAGAATGAGCCTGCGTCCAAACGGTTCCGCCACCCCCGACGCGCCTTCAAAAAGCCATGAAACGCTTACACTTGTGCGGCGTGAGGTCTGCTCCCCTCCTCCCCCTCCTGCTCTTCGCCGCAACGCCTGCGGATGCCCAGCCGGTTTCGGCGGACGAGGCGATGGCGCATGCCCGGTCGCTCACCGGCAACCAGCGCTGCAGCCGGGGCACGGACGGCGAGATCGTCGTATGCGCGGGCAATGGCGACAAATATCGCCTGCCCTTTCCCGAGGAACGCACGCCGAACGAGGACAGGAACGCCCGGCGAGGCGACATACAGGCGGCATCCGCCGCACCCATCTCCTACGCCGATTGCGGCATTTTCCAGCATCAGCGGCGCTGCTCGAAAGCCGAAATGCGGCGCTACGGCTATGGCGGAGGCAAGGACCCACTGTCGTGGGCGATCAAGCTGGGCACGAAGATCGTCGACCCTGACGCCGATGTCGGAACCCCCAAGGCCCTGCCAAAATCGCTCGCGACCGAGCCTCGCTAAACCGCATCTGGAAAAATCGGCGCAATGCGACTATGTCGCGCGCCTTCATGGCGACAACGCTCCCCTCCCCGCCGAAAGTCGGCATGGTCTCGCTCGGCTGCCCCAAGGCGCTGGTCGACAGCGAACGCATCCTGACCAAGCTGCGCGCCGACGGCTATCAGATGTCGCCCGACTATGCCGGCGCGGACGTTGTGCTCGTCAACACCTGCGGCTTCCTTGACAGCGCCAAGGAGGAAAGTCTCGAGGCGATCGGCGAAGCGATTGCCGAGAATGGCCGCGTGATCGTCACCGGCTGCATGGGCAACGAGGCCGAGGTTATCCGCGCGCGCTTCCCGCAGGTGCTCGCCGTCACCGGGCCGCACCAATATGAGGATGTGGTCGGCGCCGTGCACGAGGCCGCGCCGCCCATCCCCTCGCCCTTCATCGATCTGGTGCCCGAGGCGGGGCTGAAGCTCACGCCGCGCCACTACAGCTATCTGAAGATTTCGGAAGGCTGCAACCATCGCTGCGCCTTCTGCATCATCCCCTCGATCCGCGGCGACCTCGCCAGCCGGCGACCCGACGCGATCCTGCGCGAGGCCGAGAAGCTGGTCGCGGCGGGAACGAAGGAACTGCTGGTCATCAGCCAGGACACGTCGGCCTATGGCGTCGACCTGCGCCATGCCGCCGACTGGCAGTGGAAGGGCGCGCCCGTCCGCGCACACATGACCGACCTCGCGCGCGAACTGGGCAAGCTCGGCGCCTGGGTGCGGCTCCACTATGTCTATCCCTATCCGCATGTCGAACAGGTCGTGCCGCTGATGGCCGAAGGGCTGGTGCTCCCCTATCTCGACATCCCCTTCCAGCATGCCAGCCCGAAGGTGCTGAAGGCGATGAAGCGGCCGGCCAACGACGCCAAGGTGCTGGAACGGATCAAGGGCTGGCGCGCCATCGCCCCCGATCTCGCGATCCGGTCATCCTTCGTCGTCGGCTTCCCCGGCGAGACCGAGGAGGATTTCCAATATCTGCTCGACTGGCTGAGCGAGGCGCAGCTCGACCGGGTCGGCGCTTTCCGCTTCGAGCCTGTCGAAGGCGCGGCGGCGAACCACCTGCCCGATCCCGTCGCCGAAGAGATCAAGGAAGAGCGCTATCAACGCCTGATGGCGCACACCGCCGCCATCTCCACCGCGCGGCTCGCCGCCAAAGTCGGGCGAACGATCGACGTGCTGATCGACGAGGCCGATGACGAAGGCGGCGCAAGCGGCCGTTCCAAGGCAGACGCGCCAGAGATTGACGGCGCGGTTCACCTGCGCGACGCGCATGGCGCGAAGCCCGGCGACATCCTTAGCGTGCTGGTCGAGGACGCGGACGAGCACGATCTGTTCGGCGTGCCTGTCGCTTAACCGGTCCGCACCCGTCCCGTCGGCGACCACCCCGGGGCGGCCGCCCCGGGGGCGACGCGAAAGACAGACAAGTCCCTGCGAACACTGCTGTCCT
>QFNN01000123.1 GCA_003240855.1 Sphingomonas sanxanigenens | reverse complement strand
CCTCGTCGCAGTGGCGATCGGGGCTTTCAGCTACCACCTTATCAGCAGCACCCACGACGCGCAGCGCCTGCTGACGCCGCCGCTCGTCGCGCTTTTGCTCGTCGCCAACCTGGTGCCGGGCATCGCCCTGCTCGTGCTGATCGGACGGCGCGTGGCGGAGGGGCGGGCGGCGCGATCGCCGGTCGGGGGGCGAGGGCGGCTGCATGTCAGGCTCGTCGCGCTCTTCTCGCTGATCGCGGCGGTGCCGATGCTGCTCGTCGTGATTTTCGCCTCGCTGCTGTTCCAATATGGCGTCGAGTTCTGGTTCTCCGATCGCGCGCGCGGGATGCTGGAGAATGCCGGCGCGCTGGCGCGGTCCTTCTACAACGAGCAGCGGCGCGAAGTGGCGGAGGAAACCGTCACCATGGCGTCGGACCTGCGCACCTATCTGGCGCAGGTCAGGTCGGACAGCCTGCAGTTCCGCGAGGGCTATGCCTTTCAGGTCGTGGGTCGCAAGCTCAACGAATCCGCGATTGTCGAAGCGCCGAAGGGCCGCCAGCCGCAGACGCTGGCGATCATCAACCCCGAAGAACGCGACATCGAACAGCGTGTGACGCCGGAGATCGTCGAGCGGCTGAAGAAAGAGCCGGTGGTGATCAGCGAAACCAAGGACCGCGTCGAAGCGGTGACGCGGCTGGATCCTGATTCCGACATCTATCTCTATGCGTCGCGGCTATACGATCCGCAGGGGCTGACCCGCGCCAATGCGGTGCTGGCCGATTATAACGCGCTGCTCAAACGATCGCGGTCGCTGCAACTCCGCTTCAATGCGGCCCTGCTGCTGATTTCGCTGCTGATCGTCGGCGTAGCGGTGTGGATCGCGCTGACCGTCGCCGACAGGCTGGTGCGGCCCGTGGGCGAATTGGTCGAGGCTGCGCGGAAGGTCGCGGCGGGCGATCTTTCCGCGCGCGTGCCGACGCCGCGCCGCCGCGACGAGGTGGCGACGCTCGCCAACGCCTTCAATCGGATGACGCGGCGGCTGGAGGAGCAGACGAGCGCGCTGGTTTCGGCCAATGATCTGCTCGACAGCCGGCGCGCGCTGACTGAGGCTGTGCTTTCAGGCGTGTCGGCGGGCGTGGTTGCGGTCGACGGCCAGCGGCGTATCCGGATGATGAACATGTCGGCGCAGGAGTTGCTGGGCGCCGATCCGGCGACGGTGACGGGCGAGCCGCTGCGCCGCTTCGCGCCCGAGCTGGCCGACATGCTGGACGGGCATGAGCGCGATGCGATCGTGCAGATGGCGCGCGGCGACGAACAGCGTACGTTGGCGGTGCGCCGCGTGGTCAATGCCGGCGGACATGTTCTGACCTTCGACGACATCACGCAGCAGTTGCTCGATCAGCGGCGTGCGGCCTGGTCCGACGTGGCGCGCCGTATCGCGCATGAGATCAAGAACCCGCTGACCCCGATCCAGCTTGCAGCCGAACGGCTTCAGCGCCGCTTCGGCAAGGAGATTGAGAGCGATCCCGCCACGTTCGCACGCCTGACCGACACCATCGTGCGGCAGGTGGGCGACCTGAGGCGGATGGTCGACGAATTTTCATCCTTCGCGCGCATGCCCAAGCCGGTGTTCAGGCCCGAGGCGATCGTGGATATCGCGCGCCAGTCGCTCTTCCTCCATGAAGTTGCGCATCCGGGCGTGCGCTTCTCGCTCGACGCGCCTTCGCCGTCGCCGGTGATCGTCTGTGACCGCCGCCAGCTCGGCCAGGCGCTGACCAATATCGTCAAGAATGCGGTGGAGGCGATCGAGCAGAAGGGCGATCCGCCGCAGGGGGAGGTCGCGATGACGATCGCCGCGCCGAGCGCTGGCCGCATGGAGATCAACGTCGCCGACGACGGCATCGGCCTGCCCGGCGACCGCGAACGGCTGGTCGAGCCTTATGTGACGACGCGCGCGCGCGGCACCGGGCTGGGGCTCGCGATCGTGAAGAAGATCGTTGAAGAACATATGGGCACGATCGGTTTCGCCGATCGGCCGGGGGGAGGAACCATTGTCACCGTGTCGCTCGATGTCGCGACGCTGGCGACATTGGCGGGATCAGGGGCCGAGGCGGGCGCGCGCGCCGCACCCGAAGGCCCCGAGCGACTGACAAGCATGAAGGCGGATTGAAATCATGGCCCTGGACGTTTTGATCGTCGACGATGAACGCGACATTCGCGAACTCGTGTCAGGCGTGCTTGAGGACGAAGGCTATAGCACGCGGCTGGCAGCCGACAGCGACGCCGCTCTGGCCGCGATCGACGAACGCCGTCCTTCGCTGGTGCTGCTCGACGTGTGGTTGCAGGGATCGCGGCTCGACGGACTCGACCTGCTCGACGAAATCAAGCGGCGCGATCCCTCGCTGCCGGTGCTCGTCATTTCGGGGCATGGCAATCTTGATACGGCGGTGACCGCGATCCGACGCGGCGCGGCCGATTTTATCGAGAAGCCCTTCGAGGCCGAACGGCTGCTCCACCTCGTCCGCCGCGCGACCGAGACCGAGCGGCTCCAGCGCGAGAATGCGACGCTCAAGGCGCAGATCGGCCTGGATGACGAACTGACCGGATCGTCCGCGGCGATCAACGGCGTGCGCGCGACGCTGAAACGCGTGGCGCAGACCGGCAGCCGCGTGCTGATTACCGGCCCGGCGGGCGTCGGCAAGGAAGTGGCGGCGCGGCTGCTCCATGCGTGGAGCCTGCGCGGCGAGGCGCCCTTCGTGGTGGTCAGCGCGGCGCGGATGACGCCGGAGCGCGTCGAGGAGGAATTGTTCGGCGTCGAGCAGACGGGCGAAATGGTCCGTCCCGGGCTGCTTGAGCAGGCGCATGGCGGCACGCTGTTCCTCGACGAGATCGCCGACATGCCGATGACGACGCAGGCCAAGATATTGCGCGTGCTGACCGACCAGAGCTTCAATCGCGTCGGCGGGCAGCGCATGGTCAAGGTCGATGTGCGCGTCGTCTCGGCAACCGCCAAGAATCTGGCGGGCGAGATCGCCGAGGGGCGTTTTCGCGAGGACCTCTATTACCGGCTCAACGTCGTACCCGTTCACCTGTCGCCGCTGACTGACCGCCGCGAGGACATACCGGCGCTGGTCGAGCATTTCGTCGCGCGCTACGCGACCGAACGCCGCGTGCCGACGCCCGAAATCGCCGACAATGCCGTCGCTGCGCTGCAGGCCTATGACTGGCCGGGCAATGTCCGCCAGCTTCGCAACATTGTCGAACGGACGATCATCATGGCCCCGGGGGATCGTATCGGCCGGATCGAGATCGACATGCTGCCGCCCGAGGTGATGGGCGACCAGCCTTCGCTTGCAGGCGGGACGACGGCCAGCGCGATCATGGGAGCGCCGCTGCGTGAGGCGCGCGAGACGTTCGAGCGAGAATATCTGCGCATTCAGATCCGGCGCTTTTCGGGCAATATCTCGCGCACCGCGACGTTCATCGGCATGGAGCGATCGGCCCTGCACCGGAAGCTCAAGCTGCTCGGCCTCTCCGATCCGCGCGACGAGGAATAGCCGATTTGCCATTCTCTGGGTGACGAAAGCGTGCGGTCGTCCTATCTAGGCCGCGCGGCGAGGCGTTTTCTCGACCGTAGACGTTGATCAACGACGCGACCCAGCGGGCAAGAGCCCGCCAACAACCGGAGAACCGGCAATGGCCGACAAGACCAATAATCTTCAGGACATCTTCCTGAACTCCCTCAGAAAATCGAAAACCCCGGTGACCATGTTCCTGGTCAAGGGCGTCAAGCTCCAGGGCATCATCACCTGGTTCGACAATTTTTCCGTCCTGCTGCGGCGCGACGGCAGCGCCCAACTCGTCTACAAGCATGCCATATCGACAGTGATGCCGGCGGCCCCCGTCGACCTCACCGCGCTCCAGAACGGCTTCGAGGAAGGCGCCCGCAAGAACCCGCTGTTGCAGGAGATTTTCCTCAACGCGGTCCGCAAGTCGGGCGATCCGGTGACGATGTTCCTGGTGAACGGCGTTATGCTCCAGGGGCAGATCGCGGCCTTCGACCTGTTTTGCATGTTGTTGCAGCGCGAAGGCATGGTGCAGCTTGTTTACAAGCATGCCATCTCGACCGTGCAGCCCGCCCATCCGCTGAATCTGGCGGCCGAAGGCGAGGACGATTGAGCGTCTTTAACAAGCAGGATGACGATTTCGCGCGCGGCGCGCCGGCGGTCATCGCCTACCCCGATCTCGGCGGCGGCGGTGATCGCGACGCCGACGCGCGGCTTGAGGAGGCGGCGGGCCTGGCGGAGGCGATCGGCATCGACGTGCGCGACCGGCTGGCGCTCAAGGTCCGCTCGCCCAAGCCGGCGACGCTGTTCGGCAGCGGACAGGTGGAGCAGATCGCCACGCACGCGCGCATGGCCGACGCCGAACTGGTCATTGTCGACGGCGCGATCACGCCGGTGCAGCAGCGCAATCTGGAAACCGCGCTCAAGACCAAGGTGATCGACCGCACCGGGCTTATCCTCGAAATCTTCGGCGAGCGCGCCGCGACCGCCGAAGGGCGGCTGCAGGTGGAGCTGGCCCATCTCGATTATCAGGCGGGCCGGCTGGTCCGGAGCTGGACTCACCTCGAACGTCAGCGCGGCGGCTTCGGCTTTCTCGGCGGCCCTGGCGAAACGCAGATCGAGGCTGACCGGCGGATGATCCGCGATCGCATGGCCAAGCTGAAACGCGAGCTGGAAACGGTATCGCGCACGCGCGGACTCCACCGCGAGCGGCGGCGGCGCGCGCCCTGGCCCGTGGTCGCGCTCGTAGGCTATACGAATGCCGGAAAATCAACGCTTTTCAATCGGATGACAGGCGCTGACGTCATGGCGGAAAATCTGCTTTTCGCCACGCTCGATCCGACAATGCGGCAAATCTCGCTGCCCGGCATCGACAAGGCGATCCTTTCCGACACCGTCGGTTTCGTCTCCGATCTGCCGACGCAACTCGTTGCCGCATTCCGTGCCACGCTGGAGGAGGTGACGGCGGCCGACCTGATCGTCCATGTCCGCGACATCGCGCATCCGGACAGCGACGCGCAGGCCGCCGATGTCGAGCAGGTGCTCGACGAGATCGGGGCGGGAGGGGAAGGGGGCCCGCTCCGCGTAGAAGCGTGGAACAAGGTTGACCTGCTCGATCCCGACGCGGCCGAAGCGGTGCGCAACGAAGCGGCCCGGCGCGAGGATGTCGTCGTCATCTCGGCTTTGTCGGGGGACGGCGTCGATGCGCTCGGCCGGCTGACCAGCACGAGGCTGACCAGTGCGAGCCGGATCCGTCATGTCGAGCTTGATGTAGCCGACGGGGCGGCGGTGGCCTGGCTGCACCAGCATGGCGAAGTCGTCGGGCGGCGCGCGGATGACGACAAAGTGGCGATCGACGTGCGCCTGTCAGACGTGGACTGGGATCGCTTCCAGTCGCGTCACGCATCCTGAACAGGCGCGCTTCAGCCGCGCTTGGCGGCTTCCCACAAGGCTTCCTTGGCGTCGAGCGACAGTGCAGGGAATTGCGCCCCGGCAGACGCCTCCATCGCCCGGAAACGCCGCTCGAACTTAAGATTTGCTTTTCTTAAGGCCGATTCCGGATCGACCTTGAGATGGCGTGCGAAGTTCACCGTCGCGAAGAGGAGGTCGCCGACCTCTTCCTCAACCTCATCATATGAGGAGGCTTGTGCAATCTCGGCCAGTTCCTCGCTGACCTTGGCCCGGGGGCCTTCGGCATCGGGCCAGTCGAAGCCGACGCGGGCGGCGCGCTTCTGGAGCTTCTCGGCCCGGAGCAAGGCGGGCAGCGCGGCAGCGACGCCGGCGAGTGCGCTTTTATCTTCATCCTTGTCGGCTCGTTCGGCGGCCTTGATGGCCTCCCAATTGACGATGACGGCGTCGCCGTCGCGCGCTTCGCCGTCGCCAAAGACATGCGGATGGCGGCGGATCATCTTGTCGCAGATCGCGCCGATCACGTCGCTGACGTCGAACTGGTCGGCTTCCTCGGCCATGCGTGCGTGAAAGACGACCTGGAGCAGCAGATCGCCAAGCTCGTCCTTGAGCGCCGCCATATCGTCGCGCTCGATCGCGTCGGCGACTTCATAGGCTTCCTCGATCGTATAAGGCGCGATGGTGCGGAAATCCTGCTCGATATCCCAGGGGCAGCCATTTTCCGGATCGCGCAGCCGCGCCATGATCGCGACCAGTTTTCCAAGCGGGGGATTACCGTCAGCCTGCATATCTAAGTCCGATAATATACATTATGTAAAATGATGATGCCGTCATCCTGGACGATGCGCCCCCTCTCAATGCCCGGGCGCGTGAGGGGGCGCAACTCAGCCGCCCCACGGTTCCAGCACCAGCGTCTGCCCTTCGACGCGCCAGGCCTTGAGGGTCGACAGGAAGTTCATGCCAATGACATTGGTGTCGCCGAATGCCGCCGCAGTCACGATGCGCAGGTCGTGCGACCGGATCGGACCGACCGTGAACGCCGCGACGCGCCCGGGCTGAGCCTGAACCTCGCCGTTGGCGGTGCTCAGAAGCTGCGGCATTGCGCCTGTGTCGATTTCGACCCCCGCGTTTCTGACCAGCGCGGTCGACAAGGCCGTTGTCGTCGCGCCGCTATCGATCAGGAAGCGTTGGGAAACGCCGTTCACGCTGGCATTGACCCAGAAATGCCCGTCATCCGACATCGGGATGCGCAGCGCGTTGCCGACGGTCTGCCCGCCGACGAGCTCGCCCACGATACGGCGCCAGGCGGCAGTGATCGCCCCGCGATAGCTGACCAGGAGCAGCGCGCCGGCAAAGATCGCGATCCAGACCGCAACCAGTTTGAATGTCTGCCCGATCGGCAATCGCCGCGCGATGAGGCCGCTGCCGACAAGGATCAGCGCACCGACAGACCAGATGAGCTGGATGGAGTCATTTTCGCTCAAACCCATATGTCCAGCCCGTCATGCCCCGGAATGACGCGCTCGGGCAGCTTTGCCGCCAGCGCCTGATAATCCATTGACTGATCCATATGCGTGAGCACGGCAAGCCTTGGCGTCACTTTCCGGATTGCTGCCAGAGTGGTCGCAAGGTCCGAATGCGTTGGGTGTGGGCGTTCGCGCAGAGCATCGACGATCCACAGGTCAGCCCCTTCATATCCGATCAGCATTTCGTCTATTATAATATTGAAATCTGTAGAATATATGATTTTCTTATCGTCATGTGCGAAGATTAGTCCCGCCGACGTGATGCTGCCGTGCGGCTGATCGATGACTGCGACCGCGATGTCGCCGATCATAAGCCTGTCCGGTAGGGCGCGTCCTTCGACCGTTGCGGGGTAACTGCCCCTGCCATGGAACGCATAAGCGAAACGCGCGGTCAGCGATGCGAGCGTATCCACGCGGGCATAGCCAGCGACGGGGCGTCCTGCTGCGTGGAAAAGCTGCCGAAGATCGTCGATGCCGTGGCAATGATCGGCGTGGTCATGCGTCCAGATCACCGCATCGGCCGACGCGACATCGGCGGCGAGCAACTGTTCCCGCATGTCGGGAGACGTATCGACCAGAATGCGCGTCGTGGCGCTCTCGACGATGATTGAAACGCGTGAGCGACGGTTGCGCGGTTCGGCGGGATCGCAGGCGCCCCAGTCATTGCCGATACGGGGAACGCCGGAGGAAGTGCCGCATCCAAGGATGCGAGCCTTCACGCGTGCGCCTTGGCGAACAGGGTGCGGAAGTTGCGGCTGGTCTGTGCGCCCAGTTCCTCGACGCTCACCCCCCGCAGACCGGCAAGGAAACGCGCGGTATCTGCGACGAAAGCGGGTTCGCAACTCCTGCCGCGATGAGGCACCGGCGCCAAGAAGGGCGAGTCTGTCTCGATCAGCAGCCGATCGGCGGGAAGCCGCGCGGCGGTCTCCTGCAGATCGCGGGCGTTCTTGAATGTCACGATTCCCGAGATCGAGATATAAAATCCCAGATCCAATGCCTTGTCTGCGAAATCTCCACTCGCTGTGAAGCAGTGGATCACGCCCGGATAGGCCCCCTTCCCCATTTCCTCGGCCATGATCGCCGCCGTATCCTCCTCGGCGTCGCGCGTATGAACGATGAGCGGCAGGCCGGTCTCGCGCGAGGCGGCGATATGCGCGCGGAAACTCGCCTGCTGACGGGTGCGGTCGCTATGGTCGTAATAGTAATCGAGCCCGGTCTCGCCGATGCCGATGACGCGCGGATGCGCGGCCTTCGCCACCAGCTTGGCTGTATC
>QFNN01000006.1 GCA_003240855.1 Sphingomonas sanxanigenens | reverse complement strand
TGCTGACCGGCACGGCGGATGTCCGGCTGGAGACGAGCCTGTTCGGTATGCGGCAGGCATTGCCGGTCGGGCTTGGCCCGGTGGGGCTGAGCGGCATGTATGCCCGGCGCGGCGAAGTGCAGGCGGCGCGGGCGGCGGCGCGCGCGGATATACCCTTCTGCCTGTCGACCGTTTCGGTCTGCCCGGTGGCGGAGGTTGCGGGCGCGTCTGATCGGCCGATCTGGTTCCAGCTCTACGTCATTCGCGACCGGGCCTTCATGCGCGACCTGATCGCGCAGGCGAAGGCCGCGGGCTGCACCGCCCTGGTCTTTACGGTCGACATGCCGCTGCCCGGCGCGCGCTACCGCGATCGTCATTCGGGCATGTCGGGGCCTTGGGCTGCGCCGCGCCGCGTGCTGCAGGGGATGACGCACCCGCATTGGGCGTGGAATGTCGGCATATGCGGCAAGCCGCACAATCTGGGCAATATCGCGCCCGTGCTTGGCGCCAATAGCGGGCTTGAGGACTTCATCGGCTGGATGGCGCGCAATTTCGATCCGACAGTGACCTGGGCGGATCTCGGCTGGATCCGCGAATTGTGGGACGGGCCGCTGATTATCAAGGGTATTCTCGACGTCGATGATGCGCGGCAGGCGGCGGCGCTGGGCGCGGACGGCATCGTCGTTTCCAACCATGGCGGGCGGCAGCTCGACGGCGTGCTGTCGAGCGCCAGGGCGCTGCCCCCGATCGCGGCGGCGGTGGGCGACAAGCTCACCATCCTCGCCGATGGCGGGGTGCGATCGGGGCTGGACGTGGTGCGGATGCTCGCGCTGGGCGCAAGGGGCGTGATGCTCGGCCGCGCCTGGGCCTATGCGCTGGGCGCCGAGGGCGAAGCGGGCGTCGCGCGTCTGCTGGAGATCATGGCCGCCGAAATGCGCGTGGCGATGACGCTCACCGGCGTGTCGGACGTGGCGAAGATCGACGGATCGATCCTGGCGGCGCGATAAGCCGATCCGACGCGCTTGTCGCGGGACTGCTCTTTATATAGGACGCAATCTCACAAAATGAGAATCGCCAGCCGCCAAACGGCGTCGATGGAGGGTTAGATGGTTGCGCGTGTGAAGCATGTTCGGGCCTATGTGCTGCGCGGCGGGGGCGCCGACTATCATGATCAGCAGGACGGCCACTGGATCGACGATCACATCGCGACCCCGATGTCGCGCTATCCCGAATATCGGCAGAGCCGGCGCAGCTTCGGCATCAACGTGCTCGGCACGCTCGTCGTCGAGATCGAGGCCGAGGACGGCACCGTCGGCTTCGCGGTGACGACGGGAGGCGAGCCTGCCGCCTATATCGTCGAGAAGCATCTCGCGCGCTTCGTCGAGGGCCAGTCGCCCGCCGACTATGAGAAGATCTGGGACCAGATGTATTTCTCGACCCAGTTTTACGGCCGGCGCGGGCTGGCGCTGTTCGCGATCTCGGGCGTCGACCTGGCGCTGTGGGACCTGCTTGGCAAGTTGCGCGGCGAGCCGGTCCACGCGATGATCGGCGGCGCGGTGCGCGACGAGCTGGTTTTTTACGCCACCGGCGCGCGCCCCGATCTGGCCAAGGAGATGGGCTTCATCGGCGGCAAGATGCCGCTTCATCACGGCCCGGCCGAAGGCGTCGAGGGCTTCCGGAAGAACATCGCCGAACTGGCCGAGATGCGCGAGCGCGTCGGCCCTGATTTCTGGCTGATGTGGGATTGCTGGATGGCGCTCGACCTCGACTATGCGACGCGCCTCGCGATCGCGGCGCACGAACATGGGCTGAAGTGGATCGAGGAAGCGCTGAACCCCGACGATTACTGGGGCTATCGCGACCTGCGCAACAATGTGCCGCGCGGCATGCTGGTGACCACGGGCGAGCATGAGGCGACGCGCTGGGGCTTCCGCATGCTCATGGAAATGGAATGCTGCGACATCATCCAGCCCGATGTGGGCTGGTGCGGCGGGCTGACCGAGCTGCTCAAGATCTCGGCGCTGGCCGATGCGCGCGGCAAGCTGGTGATCCCGCACGGATCATCGGTCTATTCCTACCATTTCGTGGCGACGCGGCATAACTCGCCCTTCGCCGAGTTCCTGATGATGCACCCCGGGCCGACCGAAGTGGTGCCGATGTTCGCGCCGCAACTGCTGGGCGAGCCGGTGCCGCAAAATGGCCGGCTGAAGATCTCGGCGCTCGACAAGCCCGGCTTCGGTGTCGAGCTCAATCAGGAGATCGCGAGGCATCGGCCGTTCGAGCATTGATTCAGGCATTGATCCGGGCGGCTCCGGCCCTCTCCCCCGCCCGGCCTCTCACTGAGTGTATCCTGGATGGGAGGCCGGGTGGGGGAGTGCGCCGGAGCCGAACCCGAACCTAGGCGCATGTGCAAAGATCCGCCCAGCGCGCGCCGGTGAGTTCGGCGAGGCGATCGGGCGAGATGCGGACCGAGCTGGTGCGCGATCCGGCGGCGGGATAGACGATGTCGAAATCGCGCAGCGACAGATCGCAATAGACCGCCATCGGCGTCGCCAGCGCGAAAGGGCAGACGCCGCCCACCGGATGGCCGGTCAGCGCCTCGGCCTCCTCCGCGCCCAGCATCCGCGGGCGGCCGCCCAGCGCATCCTTGACCTTGCGATTGTCGAGCCGCGCATCGCCGCGCGCCACGATCAGCACCACCGCTTCGCCCACGCGCACCGACAGCGTCTTGGCGATCCGCGCCGGCTCGACCCCCAGCGTCGCGGCGGCCTCGATCACCGTGGCGGTGCTGGCGGATTGCTCGATGATCTCGACGTCGGGGGCGTGCGCGGCGAGGAAGGTGCGGACCGATTCAAGGCTCATGCGACGAGCATGGCGGTATAAGCGACGCCGATCCAGTGGCTGCTCCGGCTTTTTTCGGTGCGGGCGGAGAGCAAGGCAGCGTGACGATGGTTCATGTAGGGAATGGCGGAAAAGCGCGGTTTTGCCTTCCGGAAGTTGACAAAGTTGAGAGGCTGGAGGGGTATTCTCAACTTCGGAATCCGGGCGATGTCAAAGAGCGGGGCGGAATACGCCGGCGGACAAGGTAGCATCGTGCGGGGGGTGTAGGACAGCTTTTCGATTGATAGATGATATGGGTCGTGTTTCTAGATAAACTACAATGCAGATATTATGTTATCAATACGACATTTATAACTATCTAAATATATAAATAATATGATGCCGTAAACTATAAATACCCGTCAATTTCAGATTTTTTTTTCAAATTTAAAGAAACTGGAGAATGGGCGTCCGCCATATTTATTAGTCCCATGTCTTTTAACGTAGATAGCGATGAATCAAAGGTGTTAACTCCTTTGGCAAAATGATTTCTCAACGTGTCTATTGTAGCTCCTTTGCGGCCCCAATATTTTTTTCGTACCAATAAAGCAAGTATCTGTCTTGCCCCAACATCTATGTCCATTCTCGTCTTAAACCCAGCGATTGATTGATCGAGACTCTCAAGTATCGTGTCAAATTTTTCAATTCCAAAGTAATGACTATGAGTTTGACGTACCGTAGCAATGTCAGAAGATCCGATCATCACAACTTCGAATCCATCATCCGAAGAAAATTGGCTTTCGTATTGGGTGTATTTTGCCTTTGCGCTCTCTGCCTCGCGACCGACGATATCCCACGTGACGAAATCACCAGAATTCCAATTAAACACCATAATCCAGTTAATGAGGTCTCCTTCGCTTCCTTGGGTATTAGTAAGAGTTCTGACGATATCTTCATTCACAGAACTGTCAAATATCCGATTTCTATCAGATTCATATATAATATTTTGAGCTTTTTCACGCATCTTATCAAGCTTAACTTTCGATTGGACGCTCGGATCGCGGCCGCTCTCAATTTCGTAAAAGACATCAGAAAGATGTTGAAAATACTCGATTACTATCGG
The DNA here is from genome assembly GCA_003240855.1 of Sphingomonas sanxanigenens. Taxonomy (GTDB): domain Bacteria; phylum Pseudomonadota; class Alphaproteobacteria; order Sphingomonadales; family Sphingomonadaceae; genus Sphingomonas_L; species Sphingomonas_L sanxanigenens_A. The sequence continues at coordinate 50,607 of QFNN01000006.1, read as the reverse complement.
GTCTCCCTCTTGCTCTTTAAGGTACTTTCCATAAATTACTGATGTTCGCTCGACTGACTCTGCCCAGTAATGCTGAATCCTACTGCGAATCTGAAGTTCAAGAGATCGACCGCTTCTCTCTAGAAGAAGATGGGCCGAACGATACCCAGTTTCATCGCGTCCTTTTTCGCGGTAATCTGTTACGCGTTTAACGGAAAAAGAATCAAACTTCGAGACATTCTCTTTGATGAACGCAATCAAGCGATCAACATCTTCGTTTTTTTCTACAATTATCCGACATCCGCCGATGTCTTGAAGCTGCGTAAGGCGTACACTTAGGCGGCGTAGTTTCCGTAAGATTTGGGGTTTGCGTTTTACGCGTTGCGCAATATAGTAACCGCCGCCGTAGCCATGAAGCCAACTCTGAAGTTCTAACGTGGTTAGTGAGAGCGGCTCAAGATGAGAAATTCGATATTCGTCGAAATCTTCCTCGAGCTCCATTATTTCCATAGTCAATTCCGCGGGATGCGCTAATGAGCGCCCAGCCTTGTCGATACGACTTTTTGATAGAGTCATAATGGACGCCTTCTTTGAAGATGGCAGCAATAAGGCATCCTGTAGTAGTGGCCAAGGGGTGCCTCCTCTCAGTCTCACACCGCCTCCGCCCCAAGAATCGCTTCCTCCACCTCGCGCAGGCGGTCCTTGCCGAAATAGATTTCGCCGTCGACGAAGAAGGTCGGTGAGCCGAAGGCGCCGCGTTCGACGGCCTGGGTGGTGTTGTCGATCAACTGCTGCTTCACGCCGGCATCCTGCGCCAGTTCGCCCAGCTCGCGCGCGGGGAGGCCGGCTTCGGCGAGCGCCGCCATCAGCACGGCGGGATCGTCCATCTTGCGGCAATCGGCCCACATATAATCGAACATCGCGTCGACATAGCGATCAAACACCCCGATCCGCTGCGCGGCGACCGCGCCGCGCATCAGCGCCAGCGTGTTGACGGGGAAGAAGGGGTTCATGCGGAACTCGGCGAGCCCGTGGCGTGCGACGAAGCGCTTCATCTCCAGATCGTCATAGTCGGGCTTGTTGCGGATATGGCCGAAGGCGGTGGCGGGGGACTGGTTGCCCGTCGCCCTGAAGATGCCGCCAAGGAGCACGGGCACATAATCGAAGGTCGCGCCGGTGCGCGCCTCGATCTCCGGGATCACGCGGTGGCAGAGATAGGCGTTGGGGCTGCCGAAATCGAAGAGGAACTCAACCTTCGCCATGGCTCACCACGTCTCCCCATAAGGCCGGATCTCCTGCTCGAAGGTCCAGGCGGCGGGCTTCTGATCGAACAGCGCCCAATAGGCTTCGGCGACGGCGGCGGGGGGCATGAGCTGATCGGGCGGCAGATTGTCCAGCGCCTCCGCGCCCTGGCGCTGCGCGATCATCTGGCGCACCCACTGGGTATCGACGCCGGCATCGATGATGAGGTGCGCGACATGGATGCCCTGCGGCCACAGCTCGCGCGCCATGGACTGGGCGACGGCGCGGACGCCGAACTTGGCCGAGGCGAAGGCGGCATAGCCCTTGCCGCCGCGCAGCCCCGCCGTGGCGCCGGTGAAGAAGATCTTGCCCCGGCCGCGCGGCAGCATGATCCGCGCCGCCTCCCGCCCCGTCACGAAACCCGCGAAGCAGGCCATTTCCCATACCTTGCGAAAGACGCGGTCGGTCGTCTCGAGGATGGGGAAATTGACGTTGGCGCCGACGTTGAAGATGCACAGCTCAAGCGGCGCGAGGGCATCGGTCTCGGCGAGGAAGGCGGTGACGTCCTCCGGCTCGCGCGCATCGAGCGAGCGGCCGTGCGCCGCGCCGCCCGCCGCCCTGATCTCGGCCAGCAAAGGCTCCAGCTTCTCGCCATTGCGGCGGCCGACATGGACGACATAGCCCTCGCGCGCGAAGCGCTTCGCGATTTCCGATCCGATATAGTCGCCGGCGCCAACGATCGCGACCGAGCCCTTCGTCGTCATATCAAGTCATCCTCCGCCCGGCTGAATCGCTGTTCGCCGACTCGCCTGTTTGATATATGTGTATCTACACATTATAAGCGGCGTCAACGCATCACAGGGTCTGGATCATGCAGCAGGCGCCCGAACGGCGATCGATCGATTATCTGGAGGAGCTGCGCCACAGCCCGCATGTCTGCCTGGCCGAAGGGCTGCGCGCGGCCAATCGCGCGGTGGGCAAAATCTATGCCGCGCACATGGCGGGGGCGGAGGTGAGCCCGGCGCAGTCGTCCTTGCTGACGCGGCTCTATTATCTGCGCGAGGCGACGATGAGCGACCTTGCCGCGCATATGGAGACCGACCGGACGACAATGGCGCGCAATGTCGATCTGCTGCGGCGGAGCGGGCATGTCGAGATCGTCACCGGGCGCGAGGACCGGCGGCGGAAGCTGGTCAGGATGACCGACAAGGGCTTTGCGGCGCTGGAACGGTCGCTGCCGCTATGGCGCGAGGCGCAGGATGCGTTGCGCGCGGCGCTGGGCGAGGCGATGTGGGCGAGCCTGCTGAGCGAGACGCGCGAGCTGGCGCGGCTGGGCGGACTGGCGCATGACCGGCGGGAGCGTTGATTTTGTTTTCTGCCGAGGTGGAAACGGCACCGGCCCGCTCCCCCACCCGGCCTCCCATCGACGATACACTGAGTGGGAGGCCGGGTGGGGGAGCGGGCCGGTGCCGCACATGATCCAGCAAGGCCGGATCAGCTTTCAGCGATGTCGGGAGATGGTGCCCAGGGACGGGATCGAACCGCCGACACTGCGATTTTCAGTCGCATGCTCTACCAACTGAGCTACCTGGGCATCGCCGCGAATGCGGGAAGCGCGGCCTATAGAGGCGGTTGGGGGGTGCTGTCCAGCCCGTCCGTATCACTATCTTGCGCGGGCACGCGGTAGGCGTCGCCCAGCCAGTTGAGCAGATCGCGGTCGCGGCAGCCCTGGCTGCAAAAGGGCTTGTGCGCAGGGGCCGCAGGCTTGCCGCAGAGCGGGCAGGCGTCAGAGGGGGCGAGCTTCGACATGCCCGGCCGATATGGCGAGTCCCGGCTCCGCCCGCAAGGCGACGGGCGCACCCAGCCGGCGCGAGAGCATGTCGATCCAGCCGCGATTCGCATCGATGATCGCGACCACGGCGGACGCGGCGACAAGGGTGCGCGCGCCGACACCCCCGCTGCGCTCGGCCCGGCGGAGCAGCGCGAGCGCGGCCGTCAGCGCGGGATCGCCGCGCAGCAATTCGGGCAGCGAGGCGCGTTCGCGGCGGCGGACGATCTGGAGGAAACCGAAGCCGTTCACTGCCGTGCGCTCGAAGGGCAGGGGGAGCGCAGCATCGAGCGCGGCGGCCGCCGCCTGCCGCGCCGCGCGATCGGGCATGGTCGGCAGATCAATGCCGATCGAGCCGCCGATATCGAGCCGCCGGATCGCTTCGCCCGCAGCCCCCGCGCCCGCGACGGCGAGGGCTGCGGGATCGAGCGCGCCGTCTATGTCGATCAGCGTCATCGCCGGCGTCGGGCTGATGCGCAGGCCGCCGCCAGGGAAGGCGATGTCGCCGCTCGCCGCTTCCTCGAGCGTTTCGCTCCAGCCGGCGGCCTCAAGCGCATCGGGCGCGTGCGCGAGGAGGGGGCGGACGGGGATGTCCGTCAGGGCGAGTCGTTCGGCGAGCGTCGGGCCGGGGGAGGGTTGCGCGTCGGCGGGCGCGGCGACGGCCTTGGCGCGCTTGGGATGGCCGGGCTCGGCGATCGCCTCGCGCGTGACGAGGGCGAGGAAGCCGCCGCCTTCGGTCAGGCCGGGGGGGAGGGGTTCGACCAGCGCCTCGTGCCCGCCTTCGATCAGCGCGATGCCGCGCCGGCGCGGGATGAGCTGACGGACGAGGCGCGCGGGGAGGATCGCGCCGGCGCGAAGGCCGCCATCGTCACGCTCGATCCGCGCCTCGACAATGCGGCCATGCTCGACCAGCGCGGCGCGCGCCTCGCCGATGCCCTGCTCGAACAGCCATTCAGCCAAGGGGATAGCCGGCGGCGACGAGCAGCGCGCGCGTCTCGAACAGCGGCAGGCCGACGACGCCCGAATGGGTGCCCGAGATGAAACGCACAAAGGCCTCGGCGCGGCCCTGGATCGCGTAGCCGCCCGCCTTGCCCAGCCCCTCGCCGCACGCGACATAGGCGTCGATTTCCTGCGCAGTCAGCCGTTTGAACGCAACGACCGTGTCGGCGATGCGCGTGCGCAGCCGCCCTTCGCCGTCGATCAGCGCGACCGCGCTCAGCGCGTGATGGCGGCGGCCCGACAGCAGGCCGAGCAGACGGCGCTGGATCTGTTCGTCGTCGGCGGGAGGCAGGATGCGCCGGCCGAGCGCGATCGTCGTATCGCCCGCGATCACCAGATCGCCGGGCTGGCGCGCGACCGCAGCCGCCTTCTCGGCCGCGAGGCGCAGCGCATAGGCGCGCGGCAGCTCGCCGGGCTTCGGGCTTTCGTCGATTTCGGGCGCCGCGATCGCATCGGGCGCGGCGCCGATGCGCGTCAGCAGATCGCGGCGGCGCGGGCTCGACGAGGCAAGGATCAGCCGCAAGGGCCGCCCGCCTATTTGAAGCGGTAGGTGATTCGACCCTTGGTAAGGTCGTAGGGCGTCAGCTCGACCAGCACCTCGTCGCCAACGAGAACGCGGATACGGTTCTTGCGCATTTTGCCGGCGGTGTGGCCGAGGATTTCATGGTCATTCTCGAGCCGGACGCGGAACATGGCGTTGGGCAGGAGCTCAACCACCTGGCCGCGCATCTCGAGCAGTTCTTCTTTAGCCAAACAGAGCCTCTAGCGTGCAGGAATCCGGGAAACGGCGCGCCTTAGCGGAAGATGCGCCAAAAGTGAAGCTATGGCGCGATGCTGCGCGAAACCAATCCCATTTTGCGGCAGTTCTGCAATCGCCCCGCGCCGTCGTCAGATCAGGCTGCCCTGGGCGCCCGGCTGGTGCGAAGGGCGCTGCTCGACGCGCGGTGCGCGGCGATTGGGGCTGACGAGCGGCGGCAGGCGTGGGCTGCGCTCGGCGAACAGTTCGGCGAGCGTGAAGATCTGGAGCGCGGGAAAGCGGCCGAATTCGGTTTCGATCACGCCGTGGCTCGCTGCTTCCTGCTCCATGCCGCGCGTGGGGAGCGCCGCGCAAACGAACAGACCGAGGCGATGCTTGTCGCGCGCCATCACGCGACCGAGATCGCGAACCATCGCCGGATTGACGTTGTTGCCAGCCTTGACCGAGATTACGCCGGTCTCGATCTTCCCGCCTTCGCCGACATAGTAGAAATGCCCATCGACGCCGCGGTCGCCGCCCTTGCGCCCGCCCATCCACGGCCAGCCGCCAAGCCGCAGCGTGATCCACGCCTGGAACTGATGGGGATCGTCGACGGCAAGGCGCTGCGCGCTTTCGAGATCGGCGGGAACGCCGATCGTCTCGAACCGCGCAGTCTCGCCATAGCCGTCGCGCAGCCTTTTCTCGATCAGCCCGATCGCGAGATGCGTGACGTCGATGCCGATCCAGTGCCGCCCGAGCTTTTGCGCGGCGTCGACCGCCGTGCCGCAGCCGCAGAAGGGATCGAGCACGATGTCGCCGGGATTGGACGAAGCGGAGATGATGCGTTCGAGCAAGGCGCGCGGCTTCTGGGTCGGGTAGCCGAGGCGTTCCTGCGCCTGCGCTCCGATTGGAGAAATATCGTCCCAGAGATTCTGCAATTTCGCGCCGGGTGTTTCGTCCGCGTAAAATTTCCGACGCAAGCGGCCATCGGGGTTCGTCGGAAAGTGCAGGCGTCCTTCCATATCGTAGCGGCGCATCTTCTCAAGGCTGACCGTCCAGCCGTTGGGATGCGGTTGATAGGTGACTCCGTTGGAGGCGGCATATGGATAGTGCAGGTTCGGCCGCACACCCGGATTGCGCATGTTTTCGGACCGCCAGCGCCGGCCATCGGGGTCGGCATGCGGGAAAGCGGCTTCGAGACGATCGGCGGTTATCGGGCGATATAGCTGATTCCAGCACCGCTCCTCACCCTTCGCATAAAAGAAGATCGAGTCTGTGATGTCGCCAAATGCTCTATAGACATTGCTGTGCGCCGTCGTGCGCTTCCAAACGATTTCATTCACATAGCGATGCGCCCCAAACACCGCGTCCAGCACCAGCTTGAGATAATGGCTCGCGGTCGGATCGCAGTGGAGATAGAGGCTGCCGGTGGGTTTAAGGACGCGGTGAAGCTCGACGAGGCGGACGGCCATCATCGCCAGATAAGCCATCATCGCATTCTCGCCGATCGCGTCGCGCATCGCCTGCATCATCACGTGAAGGCGGTGATTGCCGCTCTGTGCGATGTCGAGCAGGGCCTCCGCCGCCGCGGGGCCCCAGCTCCATGTATCGTCGAACGCCTCGATGCTGGCGTCGGCGCCCTTGCCGGTCGGGGATTTGAACAGGATATTATAGCTGGCGTTCGAGTTGAACGGCGGATCGAGATAGATGAGATCGACGCTGGCGCTTTCGACCTCGCGGCGCAGCACATCGAGATTGTCGCCGTAATAGAGCCGGTTGCCGGGGTCGTTCCGCATGCGGAAACCATGCCCGCCCGGCCAGGCGGACGAGAGGATTTCCCGCTCCGTTATGGAGCGGCGGGCCGCCCTGGCGCGATCAACCATCTCCGCTTCGGACAAAAAAACCCCGCCCGTCGCCGGGCGGGGCAGCATCGTCGGGTCTGACGATCTTTTGAGCGCTCAGCCTGCCGCGTGCGCGAGTGCGGCGAGGAGGAGGAGCGCGACGATGTTGGTGATCTTGATCATCGGATTGACGGCGGGGCCGGCGGTGTCCTTGTAGGGATCGCCCACCGTGTCGCCGGTGACGGCGGCCTTGTGGGCCTCGCTGCCCTTGCCGCCATAATTGCCGTCCTCGATATATTTCTTGGCATTGTCCCACGCGCCGCCGCCCGAGGTCATCGAAATGGCGACGAACAGCCCCGAGACGATGACGCCGAGGAGCAGCGCGCCGGTGGCCGCGAAGCCCTGCGCCTGCCCGGCGACGGCGGTAATCACGAAATAGACGACGATCGGCGCCAGCACCGGCAGCAGCGACGGCACGATCATCTCGCGGATCGCCGCCTTGGTGACGAGATCGACGGTGCGGGCATAGTTGGGCCGGCTCGTCCCTTCCATGATCCCCGGATTGTCGCGGAACTGCGCGCGCACTTCCTCGACCACCGCGCCCGCCGCGCGGCCGACCGCCGTCATGCCGATGCCGCCGAACAGATAGGGCAGCAGCGCGCCGAGCAGCAGCCCGATAACCACATATGGATTGGACAGTTTGAAATCGACCTCGAGCGTCGGGAAGAAGATTCCCAGATCGGTCGTATAGGCGCCGAACAGCACGAGCGCGGCCAGCGCCGCCGAGCCGATCGCATAGCCCTTGGTCACCGCCTTGGTGGTGTTGCCGACCGCGTCGAGCGCGTCGGTCTTGTGGCGCACCTCATCCTCGAGCCCCGCCATCTCGGCGATGCCGCCGGCATTGTCGGTAACAGGCCCATAGGCGTCGAGCGCGACGACCATGCCGGCGAGCGCGAGCATTGCGGTCGCCGCGAAGGCGATGCCGATGATGCCGGCGATCTGATAGGCGGCGATCACCGCGACGACGATCACCAAAGTCGGCAGCGCGGTCGATTCAAGGCTGATCGCGAGGCCCTGGATCACATTGGTGCCATGGCCGGTTTCCGAGGCCTTGGCGATCGACTTGACCGGGCGATAGCGCGTGCCGGTGTAATATTCGGTGATCCAGACGAGCAGGCCGGTGACGGCGAGCCCGATGAGCATGCACCAGAACAGCTTCATGCCGGTCAGCGCGCCGACCACGCCGGTGGTCGCGCTGGCGACGACGGTTCCATCGGGGAAGCCCTCCGCCGCGCCGCTGAGGAAGGTCTCCGCCCCGCCGATCGGGCGGTGCATGTCGCCCAGCACATATTGGGTGGCGAAATAGAGCGCGACGGCGGACAGCGCCGCCGTGACCCAGAAGCCCTTGTAGAGCGCGCCCATGATCGATCCGCTCGACCCCAGCCGCACGAAATAGGTACCGATGATCGAGGTGATGATGCACACGCCGCCGACCATCAGGGGCAGCGCCATCAACGCCGTGAGATCGGTCGTCGAGGTCTGCACGAGCAGCGCGATCGACACCATCGTCGTGCCGAGCGTGACCACATAGGTCTCGAACAGATCGGCCGCCATGCCCGCGCAGTCGCCGACATTGTCGCCGACATTGTCGGCGATCACCGCGGGGTTGCGGGGATCGTCCTCGGGGATACCCGCCTCGACCTTGCCGACAAGGTCAGCGCCGACGTCCGCCGCCTTGGTGAAGATGCCGCCGCCGAGGCGCGCGAAGATCGAGATGAGCGAGGCGCCGAAGGCCAGCGCCACGAGGCTGTCGATCACGATCCGTTCGTCGGGCGTGTGGCCGCCCGGCCCGGTCAGATACCAGAAGAAGCCGGCGATCGCGAGCAGGCCGAGGCCCGCCACCAGCATGCCGGTGATCGCACCCGACCGGAAGGCGAGGGTGAGGCCGCTCTGCAGCGAGCTGCGCGCCGCCTCCGCCGTGCGCACGTTCGCGCGAACCGAAATGTTCATGCCGATATAGCCGGCGACCCCCGAAAGCAGCGCGCCGGTGACGAAGCCGATCGCCGAGACCGGCCCGAGGAACCAGAAAACGAGCAGCGCGACGACGACGCCGACGACCGCAATGGTCCGATATTGGCGGCCGAGATAGGCCTGCGCGCCTTCCTGAATGGCGCCGGCGATCTGCTGCATCTTTTCATTGCCCGGCGATGCGGCGAGAACCTGCCGGCCGGTGACGAGTCCGTAGAGAACCGCAATCGCGCCACAGATGATGGCAAGCGAGACTACTGACATCCGCTGCTCCTTCCCCTGGATTCGCAGGTCCGGCCAAGTCGCCAGCCTGCTTTATTGTTGGGATAAGGTATAGAGGGCGATTTTTCGATTTGACAAGCGGTTGGTCGATGTTCCGGCTTGCGTTGGATTACGGCGCCGGCCCTCTCCCGCGCATTGCCATGCCAACGCTCAGCCGTGGAGATAGCCCAGCCGATCGGGAAGCGGAACGGGCCGGCCGGCATCGGTGAGCTTCATGCCCGAGCCTGCTGAGAAACGGCCGATGGGCGTCGCGGCGACGGGCAGTTTCGCGTCCGGAGCCGCTGCGAACAGAAGCTGATAGTCGTCGCCCGCCGTCGCGGCCGCGAGCGTCCCCATGCCTGAAGCGCTCACCACTTGCGAAAGCGGTATGGCGTCGAGCGCGATGTCGAGCGCAAGGCCGCTTGCCTCGGCCATGCGGGCGGCGTCGAGCAGCAGCCCGTCCGATACGTCCATCATCGCGCTGACATGCGGCGCGAGCGCGCGGCCCTGCGCGAGCAGGGGGGTGGGGCGGCGATAGGCGCTGATCGCGGTCTTGGGGCTGGCCTTGCCTGCCCTGAGGAGCGCGAGGCCGAGCGCTGCGTCGCCGATCGTCCCCGTCACCCACAGCCGGTCGCCGGCGCGCGCGCCGCTGCGCGAAGGCGCGACGGGGGCGCGGCCGATCGCCGTCAGCCCCAGCGTCAGCGGGCCGCCCGCAGGCATCGCGACGGTGTCGCCGCCGAGCAGCGGCAGGTCGAAGCGCCTGAGCGCCGCGCCCAGCCCGGCGACGAAATCGCGGTTCCAGGCGGCGTCGCCCGTCAGCCCCGCGCCGAGCAGGCAACCGATCGGCGTCGCGCCCTTGGCGGCGAGATCGGAGAGATTGACCGCCAGCAGCTTCCACGCGACGTCGGCGGGCGGATCGGCGGCAAGGAAATGCACGCCCTCGACGATCATGTCGTGCGTCAGGACGAGATCGCCCAGCACCGCCGCATCATCGGCCAGCCCACGCGCGGCGGGATCGTCGGCGATGCCACGCAACGCCGCGATAAACTCGCTTTCGGCAGCACTCATCCCTGCGTTCCGGGGCCCTCTGCGGGTTTCAACGTCACGTCGTCAGGTTCGACGCGAGCCGCATATGCGGTGCGCTGGCGGCGGCGCAACCAGTCGAGCGCCGGCTTCTCGACGAAATGCCACGAAGCGGCGGCGAAGGGTATGGTCAGCAGCAGATTGGCGAGCCCGAGCGTGTAGGGCGAAGCGAAGCCGAACAGGCCCTGCGCCAGCATCATCACCGGAAAGGCGTAGATATACATGCCGTAGCTATAGTCCGGCCAGCTTGCCGAGATGGCGCGGGTGCGGGCGGTGAGGAAGCCGATGCACAGCGCCGCATAGGCGATGCACAGCTCGCGGACATGGAGCGCAGCGCCGGGCGCGACGCGGTAAACGATGATCGTCAGCGCCGTCAGAGCGGCGAGGATGAACCAGCTAAGCGGGATGCGGTGGCGGAACTCATAGGCGGCGATGCCGATCGCGAAGGCCGTCCACAGCCGATCCCAGTTGGCGAGATTATGTGCGACGCCCTGGCCGAGATGCGCCTCTACCCAAGCGGCGACGGCCGGCACGTCCCACAGCACGGCGAAAACCAGGCTGGCGGGCAGGATCAGGCGCAGCATCGCGGTGCGGTTGGCAAGGCCGACAAGCGCGAGCACGGCAAGCACGACATAGCAGCGCGCTTCCCAGGGCAGCGTCCACAGCGAGCCGTTGGCCGAACAGAGCTCGCCGTTGCACCACACGTCGGTCAGCAGATATTCGGCGCGCACCAGGCTGAGATTGCCGGCGATGAAGCGCAGCGTTTCGCGGCCGAGCAGATAGTCGCGCAGCGACGCCGTGCTGAGGAAAGCGCCGACGATGACGGTCAGCAGCAACATCACCGCCAGCCCCGGCCACAGGCGCGTAAGGCGCGCCATCAGGAAGCGGCCGACCGCGCCATTCTGCGCGAGGCTGCGATAGACGAGAAAGCCCGACAGCGCGAAGAAGCCGTCGACCGCATAGTTGGAGATCGGCGCGCCGATCAGCCACATCAGATCGTCATAATCGCCCGGGACGAAAAGCGAGAAGCAGTGCGAGTAGATGACCGATGCGGCGAGGATCAGGCGGGTGATCGTGAGATTATTCGCGTTGGGCCGCAGATAATGGTCGCCTATCCGCATCATTCGCCCGAAACGTCCCCGCCGCCAGAACCGGGCCGAGCGCTATCACTGCCGGCCCGCCCGGGCAAGTTCAGCCGCGCACGCCCTTGGCGATCGCATCGAGCAGGCCGTTGACGAAGCCCGTTTCGCGCTTGTCGTAGAAAGCGTGGGCGACATCGACATATTCGCTGATGACGCTGCCCACCGGCACGTCGGCGCGTGCGAGCAGCTCATAGGTTCCGGCGCGCAGGATCTGGCGCATCGGGCGGTCGAGACGCTGGAGACTCCAGCCTTCGGCCAGCTTGGCGGTGATCAGCCCGTCAATCTCCTCGCGGCGCGCATCGACGCCCGAGACGAGATCGTCGAAGAAACCGACCTCGGCCTCCGCATATTCGACATCCTCGATCGTCGCGCCGAGCCGGTGGTGATGAAACTCGTGGAGCAGCGCGCGCAGCGGCGTCTTTTCCATTTCCTGCTGGTACAGCGCCTGGACCGCGGCGAGGCGGGCGGCGGAGCGTGATTTGGATCGGGCGGGCTGGGTCATCGTGTTTCAAGCCTTATGGCGACCGAGGCGGCGTGGGCGGGAAGCCCTTCGGCCTCGGCGAGGGCGACGGCGGCGGGGCCGATCGCGGCAAGCGCGGCCTCGTCGCAGGAGAGGAAGCTGGTGCGCTTCATGAAATCGGTGACCGAGAGTCCCGACGAGAAGCGCGCGCGCCGCCCGGTGGGCAGCACATGGTTGGGGCCGCCGACATAGTCGCCCACGGCTTCGGGCGTGTGGCGGCCGATGAAGATCGATCCGGCGTGGCGGACGGCGTCGAAAATGGGCTGCGGATCGGCGACGGCAAGCTCAAGATGCTCGGGCGCGAGGCGATCGACCAGCGGCGCGGCGTCGATCAGCGCCGGCACCACGATGATCGCGCCGTTCGCGTCCCAGCTTGCGCGCGCTGTGGCCTCGGTCGCGAGCAGTTTCAGCCGGGCCTCGACGGCATCGACGACGGCGTCGGCGAAGGCCGCGTCGTCAGTGAACAGGATCGACTGGCTGGTCGGGTCATGCTCGGCCTGGCTGAGCAGGTCGGCGGCGATCCAAGCGGGATCATTGGCGGCGTCGGCGACGACGACGATCTCGCTCGGCCCCGCGACCATGTCGATTCCCACGACGCCGAAAAGCTGGCGCTTGGCTTCCGCCACCCAGGCGTTGCCGGGGCCGGTGATGACGTCGACCGGGGCGATGCGCCCGGCGCCATAGGCCAGTGCGGCGATCGCCTGCGCGCCGCCGACGCGCCAGATCTCGTCGATCCCGGCGATCTCGGCCGCGGCGAGGACGAGCGGATTGATCGCGCCGTCGGGCGTGGGCGTGACCATGGCGAGGCGCGCGACGCCCGCGACCCTGGCCGGAATGGCGTTCATCAGCAGCGAGCTGGGATAGGCGGCGCGGCCCCCCGGCACATAAAGGCCGGCGGCGTCGACAGCGCGCCAGCGTGCGCCGAGGCGGACGCCGGCGGCGTCGATGCGGTCGCTGTCCGTCGGCTTCTGCGCGGCATGGTAGGCGGCGATGCGCGTCGCCGCGAGATCGAGCGCGCGGCGCAGATCGGGCGACAGGCCATCGAGCGCGGCGCGGCGATCGGCGGCGCTGACCGTCCAGCCCTCCGCATCGAGATCGAAGCGATCGAAGCGCCGCGTATAATCGGCAAGCGCCGCGTCGCCGCGTTCGCGCACCCCGGCGATGATCGCCGCCACGTCGCGCGCGACATCGGGATCGGATTCGCGTCGCGCATTGACCAGTGCGGTGAAAGCGGCGACGAAATCGGGCGCGGCGGCGTCGAGGCGGATCATGGGCGATACTCCCCGACCGCGCTCGGGGCGAACGGGAGAGGAAGCGGAGCTTTCATCATGCCGCCCGCGCCTCGGCGGCGGCGCGGAAGCCTTCGACCAGCGGGGCGACCTGCGCGGCGCGCAGCTTGAAGGCCGCGCGATTGACGATCAGCCGCGCCGAGACCTCGGCGATCACCTCGACCTCGACCAGCCCATTTTCCTTGAGCGTGCGGCCCGAGGAGACGAGATCGACGATCCGGCTCGACAGGCCGAGCGACGGGGCCAGCTCCATCGCGCCGTTCAGCTTGACGCATTCGGCCTGGATGCCGCGCGCCTCGAAATGGCGGGCGGTGAGGTGCGGATATTTGGTCGCGACGCGGACATGGCTCCACCCGCGCGGATCGTCGCTCTGCGCCAGCGCCACAGGCTCGGCGATCGACACGCGGCAGCGGCCGATGCCGAGATCGACGGGCGCGTAAAGCTCCGAATAGTCGAACTCCATCAGCACGTCGGACCCGACGATGCCGAGCTGCGCCGCGCCGTGCGCGACGAAGGTCGCGACATCGAAGGCGCGCACGCGGATCAGCGAGATGTCCGGCCGGTTGGTCGAGAAACGGAGCGCGCGGCTGCTCTCGTCGGAGAAGGCAGGTTCGGGCTCGATGCCGACGCGGGCGAGCAGGGGCAGCGCCTCCTCGAGGATGCGGCCTTTGGGGACGGCGATGATCAGCGGTTCGGACATTGCGGCGCGGCTTTACTTGGGGGCGCGCCTCAGGGCAACCAAGGGCTATGAACGAAAAGATGGCGCGCGAGGCGATCCTCAGCCGTGCGCTCTGTCGCGAACGATCGGGATCGCCCCAGACGGCGCCGATATTGCGCGCGGTGGAGGCCGCGATCGACCGCACGCCGCCGACCGGCCGGCGCACGCTCGCCATCGGACAACCGCACGTCAATCACATCAGATGGCTGGGCTGAACCCGGATCAGGGGCGGCTGATCGCGATCCGTTCCCAGATCGCGACGACGACGAGCGCGCCCGTCGCCGCCATGCCGACGGCAAGCGGCGTGCAGGCATGCGAGACGATCGCCAGCAGCGCGAGCAGGCCGAGGCCGATGAGGTGCGACAGCGGCGGCGCGCGGCGCGCGGCGATGATCTGCTTGAAGGTCATCGTCCCGCACAGATAGAGCGCCGGCCCGCCGATCGCCGTCCACAGGAAGGCGGGCGAAACATGGCCTGCGGGGTGGGCGATCATCATCTCGTCGGCGACCGCGACGACCACGATCCCGCCGATCATCGGCATGTGCATATAGGTGTAGGCGAGCCGCGCGATGCGGCCGGGATCGTCGCTGGCGCTGATCCGCTCGGCCCCGCGATCCGCGCCGCTGTCGAAATAGATCCACCACATGGCGGCGCTGCCGACGAAGCTCGAAATGAAGGCGACGAAAACCAGCGGATCGTGCGGCAGCTCTGCGACCGTGGCGCCGGTGACGACGATCGCCTCGCCCAGCGCGATAATCACGAAAAGCCCGCAGCGTTCGGCCATGTGCGCGCCCGAGACCTGCCAGTCGCCAGTGCTCGATCCGCCGAGGAAAGGCACGCGAAATCCCATGGCCGGCCCCGCATATTCGATCGCGAGAGCCGCCACCCACAGCCCCAGCCGCATGTCGCCTTCGCTCAGGCCGCCTGCGATCCAGAAAGGCGCTGCGATCGCGAGCCATGCGGAGATGCGCAGGAAGTTGCGGCATCCGCGCGGATCGTGCCCGGCGAAGGCGAAGGCGGCGAACAGGCTGCGCCCGACCTGCATCGCAACATAAACGCAGGCGAAGATCAGCCCGCGCTCGGCAAAGGCCTCCGGAATGGCGATGGCGAGCGCGAGCGAACCGAGCATCAGCAGCAGGAGCATCAGCCGCACCGGCACGCTGTCCGGATCGAGCCAGTTGGTCACCCAGCTCGTGAAGATCCACACCCACCATGTCGCGCAGAAGAGCAGCAAAGTCTCGATCGCGCCGTGGAGGCTGAGATGCGTCAGCAGCCGGTGCGAAAGCTGGGTGATCGCAAAAACGAAAACGAGATCGAAGAACAGCTCAAGGTTGGTGACGCGCGCATGGCCGCCATGGCCCGCCTTGCGCACCCAGCGCGAACGGCCGCCGCTCATGCGATGGGGCGCGCCTTCAGGAAATCGCGGATCGCAGCATTCACGGCGGCGGGGGCCTCCCAGGTGACGAAATGGCCGGCATCGACCTTTGTCAGCGTAAGATCGTCGATCAGCTTGTCCAGCCCATCGAGCTGCGAGGGCAGCAGCGCGATGTCCTTCAATCCCCAGATGACCAGAACCGGCATGGTCAGGTGCGGGAAGGGGGCGTCGAGAAAGGCGGGGCGCTCCACCGCTTCGCCGATCGCGGGGACGATGATGGTCGAGGCGCGATACCAGTTGAGCATCGCCGTCAGCGCGCCCGGCGTCCCCCACTGGGCGATATAGGCCGCGCGCTCCTCGGGCTCCATCGATCCGGTGTCGGCATGGCGCGAAAAGGTGGTGTCGAAGAACTTGTCCGGCCCCATCGCGCCGATCGTCGCCTCGATCCCCGGCGTGCGGAAAGCCCGGATATATTGGCTCGCGGCGCGCTGGTCCGGGTCGTCGATCAGCGTTTTCTGGAAGATGAAGGGATGGGGGGCGTTGAGGATGATCAGGCGCGCCACGCGATCCTGCGCCGAGAGCGCCGCGCCCCAGGCGATCGCCCCGCCCCAGTCATGTCCCACCAGCGTGAAGCGTCCGATGCCCAGCGCATCGGCAAGCGCGAAGATGTCGCCGATCGTCTTGTCGGGGCTATAGGCCTCGACGCCTTCGGGCTTGGACGAATCGGCATAGCCGCGCTGATCGGGCGCGACGACGAAATGGTCGATCGACAGATCGGCAAGCTGGCGCCGCCAGGTGCGCGACGATTCGGGGAAGCCGTGGAGGAAGATGATCGGATCGGCGTCGCGCGGGCCGCCCAACGTCACATCCAGTTCTACGCCCGTCGAAAGCGCGATCCGCTCGCGTGAAAGCCCGACCATATCCTCTCCTTCGTCTTTTCGTTCCCGTGCAGTCATGCCTGTGCTTTCCGTTTACGGCAACTGCGTGTCAGGGATAGGAGACGGTCTTGGGGATTTCGGGGATGGGGATGAACTCCTTGTCGTCGCCCGGCACCTTGGGGAAGCGGCCGTTCTTCCAGTCGTCCTTCGCCTGATTGATGCGATCGCGGCTCGACGAGACGAAGTTCCACCAGACATGACGCTGGCCCTCGAACGCCGCGCCGCCGCACAGCATCACGCGCCCGCCCGTTCCGGAACGCAGCGTCGCCGCCGCGCCGGGGCGGAGGACGTAAAGCGTCTGCGGCTCAAGCGGCATGCCGTCGATGCTCGCCTCGCCCAGCGCCACATAGACGGCGCGTTCGTCGCTCGAGGGATCGATGGGGATTGCGCCGCCGGGCCCGAGGATGATGTCGGCGTAAAGCGTCTCGGCATGGCAGGTGGTCGCTGCGGTCCTGCCCCACAAAGTCCCCATGACGACGCGCGCCGAAACGCCGTCATCCTCGACGAGCGGCAGGTCCTCCGCCGCGACATGCTCGAAGGTCGGGTCCATCTCCTCCTTCGCCTGCGGCAGCGCCAGCCAGGTCTGGATGCCCGACAGGCGCGGGCCGCCGGCGCGCTCCGCCGCCGGCGAGCGCTCCGAATGGACGATGCCGCGGCCGGCGGTCATCAGGTTGACCGCGCCGGGATGGATCGTCGCGAAGGTGCCCAGCGAATCGCGATGATCTATCGCGCCTTCAAACAGATAGGTGACGGTCGACAGGTTGATGTGCGGATGCGGGCGCACGTCGAGCCCGCTGTCCGGGGCAAGTGTCGCCGGCCCCATCTGGTCGAAGAAAATGAAGGGGCCGACCATCGTGCGCGGCTTCGACGGCAGGGTGCGCGCGACCTTGAAGCCGCCCAGATCATGCGTGGTCGGCGTGATCGTCTGGATGAAGAGATCGTCGGTCACGGTCATGCTCCTTGGTGCCAGCCGGGCGCGACCGTATCGAGCATCGCCACGATGTCGGTCGGGAAAACGGGTTCGTCAGGGGATTCCAGCGCGGCGCGCGTCCACCAGCGATGGCCGGTCATCACGCGCAGTTCGAGCGGGGTCAACGCCGACTGGTCGAGGCTGCGATCGGGGACGCGGATGAGGAAATAGCGCTCGTCGGCGCTCACCGGCTCACCCTCGACGGTGACGAAGCGGACATGGCGGCGCGCCACCTCCGGACCGGGATCGAGGCGGAGGCCGGTTTCTTCATAAAGCTCGCGCCGCGCAGCCGCGGGATGATCCTCGCCGGGGTCGACCGCACCGCCGGGCGTAGCCCAGAAGGCCCCGGCCCCCGTTTCGGGCACGAAGCGGAACAGCAGCACCGCGCCCGTGGGATCGAGCAACAGGATGCGCGCGGCGGGGCGGGGCCTGAGGCCGTCCAGCTCGCTCATGCGATTTCCGACGGCGCGCGGGCGACGATGGCGAGCGCATGGACGCGATCGACGAGCAGATCGGCGAGCGCACGGTTGACGAGGCGCTGGCGTTCGACCCTTCCCACGCCCTCGAAAGCGGCGCTGACCAGTTCGACGGTGAAATGCGATTCGCCGCGCGGATCATGCCCGGCATGGCCGCTATGCTTCGCGCTGTCGTCGATCACGGCGAGGCGGAGGGGGGAGAGGGCGGCCGCCAGCCGCGCTTCGATTTGGGCCGCGACCGGCCCCTTCGTTTGTTCGGTCATGCCGCCTATATAGCCCGTTTATCCATTCCGGGGAGCCAAGTTGGCGCGCGCGAAGATCAGACAGGACAGACCCAACGCCCGCTTCCACGGCCGCGTGGCGGACAGCGCGCACGCCTGCGCCGTTCCCGGCTGCCCCAATCCGGGCGAGTTTCGCGCGCCGCTGGAAGGCGGGAACGGATCGGGGTTCGACGGTCCGCGCGGCTGGCGCTGGCTGTGCCTCGATCATGTGCGCGAGTTCAACGCGGGCTATAACTATTTCGCGGGGATGAGCAGCGAGGAGATCGAGGCCGAGCAGCGCCCCTATGCCGGCTGGGAGCGCGAGACGCGCGCCTTCGCGGCCAACGGATCGCAGGGGCCGCGCTGGGCCGACTTCACCGATCCGCTCGACGCGATCGGCGCGCGCTTCGCCCGCCGCCGCGAGGAGATCGCGCCGCGCGCCGACGGGCGGCCATTGTCGGCCGCCGACCGCAAGGCGCTGCAGACGCTGGGCCTGCCGATTGACGCCGACCGCCGGGCGCTGCGCCAGCGCTACACCGAGCTGGTTCGCAAATATCACCCCGACCGCAACGGCGGCGACCGCAGCCGGGAAAAGATGCTGGGCGAGGTGATCGCCGCCTATACGCAACTGAAAGGCGCGGCGGCCTTCGCCTGAGAGACGGGTTTCGGCCGTCATTGCGATGATGGCCAGCCGCGTCATTCGCCTTTTCTCATTGCCGCCCAAGCGCGCGGCGGGTTGACGAACGGGTCAAGGCTTCGCAGTGGAGAGATGACGGCGCGCCGCGCCGCTTTTGCGCGAACGGTGTTTTTCAGATCATGACCGATATTCCCAATATCCAGCCCGACAGCCGATCCGACATGGTGCTCGACGCGCCAGACAAGAGCGTATCGGTGCGCGAGCTGTTCGGCATCGACATCGACATGACGGTGCCGGCGTTCAGCGAGGCGGACGAGCGTGTTCCCGATCTCGACCCCGCCTATGTGTTCGATCCGGACACCACGCTCGCGATCCTCGCCGGCTTCGCGCACAACCGCCGCGTGATGATCCAGGGCTATCACGGCACCGGCAAGTCGAGCCATATCGAGCAGGTGGCGGCGCGGCTCAACTGGCCCTGCATCCGCATCAATCTCGACGCCCATATCAGCCGCATCGATCTGATCGGGCGCGACGCGATCGTGCTCAAGGAGGGCCAGCAGGTCACCGAGTTCCGCGAAGGCCTGCTGCCCTGGGCGCTGCAGACGCCGACCGCGCTCGTTTTCGACGAATATGACGCCGGCCGCCCCGACGTGATGTTCGTGATCCAGCGCGTGCTGGAAACCGAAGGCAAGCTGACGCTGCTCGACCAGAATCGCGTCATCCGGCCGAGCCCGTGGTTCCGCCTGTTTGCGACCGCCAACACGATCGGCCTCGGCGACACGACGGGCCTCTATCATGGCACGCAACAGATCAACCAGGGTCAGATGGACCGCTGGAACATCGTCGTCACGCTCAATTATCTGCCGGCCGCGACCGAGGCGCAGATCGTGCTCGCCAAGTCGGGCGAATATGATCAGCCCGGCGGCAAGGAGACGGTGGAGAATATGGTCAAGGTCGCCGACCTGACCCGCCAGGGCTTCATCGCCGGCGACATCTCGACCGTGATGAGCCCGCGCACCGTGATCACCTGGGCGCAGAATGCGCTGATCTTCAAGGATGTCGGCTTCGCCTTCCGCCTGTCCTTCCTCAACAAGTGCGATGAGGCGGAACGGCCGCTGGTGGCGGAATATTATCAGCGCGTGTTCGGCAAGGATCTGCCCGAAAGCGTGGCGAAGCGGGCGGGCTGAGGCAAGGGGCGCGGCGGCGGACCAATGGCCGAACAATCGCCTCTCGACCAGTTCAAGACGGTGCTTGCCGGCGCCGCGCGGGCGATCGCGCGCGAGCCGGAGATTGAGCTGGCCTTCACCGCCGACGCCCCGGCCGCATCAGGCAAGCATATCAAGGTGCCGATGCCTGCGCGCAACCTGCCGGCCGATCAGGTCGCGGAGGCGCGGGGCTTCGCCGACAGCTTCGCGTTGCGTCTGCGCTACCATGATGCGGCGATGCACGTGCGCGGCGCGCCGGCCGACGCGGTGGCCCGCGCCGTGTTCGACGCTGCCGAACAGGCGCGCATCGAGGCGATCGGCACGAAGTCGATGGCCGGCGTCGCCGGCAACCTAGACTCCGCGCTGCGGCTGCGCATGCGGTCCGATCCGATCGCCCGCGCGCGCGGGCGCGACGAAGTGCCGCTGTCGACGGCCGTGGGGCTGCTCGTCCGCGAGCGGCTTACCGGGCGCGCCGCCCCCGAAAGCGCGGCGGCCGGGCTGGCCATGGTGCGCGACTGGATCGAGGAGAAGGCGGGCGCCGATCTCGATTCGCTCGCGCTGGCGCTTGACGACCAGCAGGCCTTTGCGGCGCTTGCCACGCGGCTGCTCGAGGATCTCGAACTGGTCGACGGCGAAATGACCCCCGACGACGCCGACAGCGAAGGCGAGGACGGCGAGGGCGAGGACGACAGCGAGACCGACGACGCTGACGACGGCGACGATTCGTCGGGCAGCGCCGCCGGCGAGGTCGAGGCGCGCGCTGAGTCGGACGACAGCGCCGACGCCGACAGCGAGGGCGAGCAGCCCGGCGACGAGATGGCCGACGACGGCGGCGAGGAGGGCGACGAAGGCGAGGAGGGGATGATGCCTGTCCGCCCCAATCGCCCGCCCGCCGATTACGGCCCCGGCTTCGATTATCACGCCTACACCACGCGCTTCGACGAAGTGGTGAGCGCGACCGACCTGTGCGACGATGATGAGCTGGGCCGGCTGCGCGCCTATCTCGATCAGCAGCTCGTCCATCTGCAGGGCGCGGTGACCAAGCTCGCCAACCGCCTTCAGCGCCGCCTGATGGCGCAGCAGAGCCGGAGTTGGGACTTCGATCAGGAGGAAGGCATTCTCGACGCCGCCCGGTTGGCGCGCGTCATCGTCGATCCCGCCCATTCGCTGAGCTACAAGGTCGAGCGCGACACCGAGTTCCGCGACACAGTGGTAACGTTGCTGATCGACAATTCGGGCTCGATGCGTGGGCGGCCGATCTCGATCGCCGCGATCAGCGCCGACATCCTCGCGCGCACGCTGGAGCGATGCGGGGTGAAAACCGAGATTTTGGGGTTCACGACACGGGCGTGGAAGGGCGGCCAGTCCCGCGAGGAATGGCTGGCGGCCGGCCGTCCCCCCAATCCGGGGCGGCTCAACGATCTGCGTCATATCGTCTATAAGCAGGCCGACGAGCCGTGGCGGCGCGCGCGCAAATCGCTCGGGCTGATGATGCGCGAAGGGCTGCTCAAGGAGAATATCGACGGCGAGGCGCTGCAATGGGCGCATAGCCGGCTGATCGCCCGCTCGGAGGAGCGGCGCATCCTGATGGTGATCTCCGATGGCGCGCCGGTCGACGATTCGACGCTCTCGGTCAATTCGGGCACTTATCTGGAAAAGCATCTGCGCCAGGTGATCCACTGGATCGAGAACAAGTCGCCGGTGGAGTTGTGCGCGATCGGCATCGGGCATGACGTGACGCGCTATTATGCGCGCGCCGTGACGATCATGGACGCCGAGCAGCTTGGCGGGACGATGGTCGAACAGCTTGCCGGGCTGTTCGACCTGCCGGCATAACGGAATAAGGCGCGCCGCCGCGCCCTCAGCCGGGCGACGCCGCCGATCCGGCGAGCAAGCCGCCGTCGATACTGATTTCCGCGCCGGTGATGTAAGTCGCCTCGTCCGACGCCAGCATCACGGCGATCGCGGCGACTTCCTCGGGCATGCCGAAGCGTTTGAGCGGCGTGTCGGCGACCAGCTTTTCCATCCGCGCCTCACGTTCGGCGCCCGCGCCCAGCATGGGTTCCCAGATCGGCGTGAGGATCGCGGCGGGGTGGATCGAGTTGCAGCGGATCCTCCAGCCCTGTTGCGCGCAGTAAAGCGCCACTGTCTTGCTGTGATTGCGGATCGCGGCTTTGGACGAGGCATAGGCGGCGGCAAGGGGAATGCCGACCAGCCCGGAGCGCGACGAGATGTTGATGATCGATCCCGCGCCCCGGCCTTTCATCGCGGCGATCGCATAGCGGCAGCCGAGGAAAGCGCCGTCGAGATTGACGCGGTGAACCGCGCGCCAGTCCTCAAGGCTGGCATGTTCGGGGTCGTGCGCGACCATGCCCGCCTCGAACCCGGTTACTCCGGCATTATTGACCACCACGTCCGCGCGCGGGACGGCTTCGGCGAGCCTCTGCCAGTCGCCCTCCTCGCGCACGTCGAGCTTCTGGAAATGGCAGCCGATTTCCGCCGCAGCCGCAGCGCCGCCGGCTTCGTCGATATCGGCTATGACGATGATGGCGCCTTCGTCATGGAAATGGCCGGCGATCGCACGGCCGATGCCGCGCGCGGCGCCGGTGACGACGCACGTCTTGTCCTTCAATCTTTGCATATGAACCCCGAAATGGAATCATGTCGGCGGATCGCTCCGCTGGCGACTGATGTTTCCGCCTTAGCGGTGACGCCGGACCATTTCGCAGACTCCTCTGGCTCGCCGCAGGATATGCGGCTTTCCGGCCGGGGGCAATGGGACAGGGCGGGGCGCAGCCCCTTTCAAAAGATCAGGGCCGGAGCCTTTCGGCCCCGGCCCCCGCCTTCCCCGTTACGCCACCGGGGGAAGGCCGCCCTCGCTACGCCACTCGAGGGTAGTTCGGAAATGGGATGGGTCAGCAGCGGCTGTCGGACCGGTCGATCGCGCGGCCGGCAAGGGCGCCGACGCCTGCGCCGACGATGGTGCCCGCCGTGCGGTCGCCATAGCGGCCCACTGCGGCGTTGCCGATCAGGCCGCCGGCGATGGCGCCGATGATCGTGCCGCCGGCGCCGTCGCTGCGGCAGCGATAGCCCTGATAATAGCGCCGATCCTGGTAACGGTAGCCGCGATCATAACCGCGATAGCCGTTGTTATAGTAGCCGCCATTGTAGCCGCCGTTGTAATAGCCGCCATTATAGCCGCGGCCATAATAGCCGTCGTTATAATAGGGCCGGGCTTCCGCAGAGGCGGCGGGGATGATCGCGCCGGCCGTCATCGCGAGGGCCGCGCCGATCATGCTCAGCTTGGTGATCATCTTGAAATCTCCTCCGGTCTTGTCTGCGGTTCCCCGCTGACAGGATTGCTTATGCCTTGAGTCGTTTGAGGCGTGGCTGAACATGACTGTTAGCTATTGTTCAGCTTGCTCAGGCCGCTTCCCCTTGCGGCGCGCGCCGTTACAAGGCGCGCCATGCCGCGCTTCCTCGCCTCCGCCCTGCTGCTCGTCCTTGGCGTCGGCGACTATGCGGGGGAGGAGGCGCGCCCGCTGCTTGGCCCCGGCGCGCCGATCCTGACGCGACCCGTGCCGCTCGATCCCGCAAATCCGGCGCGCCGTACGGTGGGGGCGCTGACCTTTCTCGGCGGCTGGTCGCTCAGCAGCCCGGACCGCGCCTTCGGCAGCGTCTCCGCCATGATGATGACGACGACCGCGAAGGGGTATCGCTTCACGATGCTGAGCGATTCGGGCGGGGTGATGATCTTCGACATGGATGGCGCCGGCGTGACCGCGAACATCCGCTTCCTGGATCTGCCTGCCGGGCCGCATGGCGGATTCAGCAAGGGCGCGCGCGACAGCGAGGCCATGGCGGTCGATCCGGCGAGCGGCAGAATCTGGGTGGCCTTCGAGAATCGCAATCTGATCTGGCGTTACGCGCCCGGTTTCGCGCGCGGCGAGCAAAAGGCCTGGCCGCCTGCGATGAGGGCCTGGCCGCAGGCGAGCGGGCCGGAGGCGATGGTAAGGCTGCGCTCAGGCCGATTCGTGGTGATTGCGGAGGCGGCGCCGGGACCGCAGGGGGCCGACGATGCGCTGATCTTTCCCGGCGATCCGACCACGCTCGGCATCAGGCCGCTGCGCTTCGGCTATCGGCGGCCTGCGGGCTGGCGCGTCACCGATGTGGCCGAGCTGCCCGACGGGCGATTGCTCGTCCTCCACCGCCGCGTCCGCCTGGCCGAGATGAAGGTCGCCTGGATCGAAGGCGCGCCCAGGCTGGTGCGCGGCATCGATTCGCTGATCCGGGTGATCGACCTCAAGGGGGTGAAGGATGGCGGCGTGGTCGACGGCGTCGATGTCGCGCATCTCGCCTGGCCGATGACCGCCGACAATTTCGAGGCGATGGCGATCAGCGAGGAAAAAGGCCGCACGATCCTGTGGATCGCATCGGATCACAATTTCGCCTTCTACCAGCGCACGCTGTTGATGAAGTTCGCGCTGGGCGCGCTTCCCACAGACGCGACTCCGGCCCGCTCCACCGCCCGGATGACGCCCGCGAACGGACGCTGACCGGAAGGAGGAGCGGGCCGGCGCCGCGCTCTTGAAGCGAAGGGGCCTTAGGCCGCCTGCTTCTTGGCGATTTCGCGCTTCAGGCGACGCGCCTTGAGGCTCAGCTTCTCGTCGTTGGTCTTGAGCAGCCAGTTGTCCAGGCCGCCGACATGCTCGACCGAACGCAGGCCGTGCGTCGAGACGCGCAGCTTCACGCCGCGCTCCAGCGCGTCGGAGATCAGCGTGACATTCTGCAGGTTGGGCAGAAAGGTCCGCTTGGTCTTGTTGTTGGCGTGGGAAACATTGTGTCCCACCTGCCGGCCCTTGCCGGTCAGCTCGCAAATGCGCGACATGATCTTCGTCCTGAGTTTCGGTTGCCCGGAAAGTGGGGGGCACTAGCGGAGAAGGCGATTCGCGTCAACCGCGCAGGGACCGGAAGGAGCAACGGCCATGACCGAGCATGTCATCATCCTGTCCACCGCGCCGACGCGCGCCGAGGCGGAGTCTATCGCCCGCGCGCTCGTCGAGGAAGGGCTGGCGGCCTGCGTCCAGATGCGCGCGATCGAAAGCGTCTATCGCTGGGAAGGCGGCGTCGAGCAAGCGGCGGAAGTGGCGTTGCAGGTCAAGACGCGCGCGCCGCTGGCGGCGACGGCCTCCGCCCGAATCGTCGCGCTGCACAGCTATGACGTGCCCGAGATCGTGGTGCTTCCCGTCGTGGGCGGATCCCCCGCCTATCTTGGCTGGATCGACGAAGCGGTCGGCGGCCGGAAGCGCTAGACGCCGGCGATTCCGGTCATCTGCATGGCGGTGTCCCGCCACCAGGGCGTATTCCACAGCAGGTTCATCGGAATCGCGAGGGCAAGGCACAGAAGCAGATAGATGACATAGGCGGAGTGGACGTGTTTCAGCCGGTAGAGATCCCAGAGGAACATCGGCGCGATCAAAACGAGCGGCCACAGGTCGGCCGTCAGCGGACTGTGCGGCATCGTGCTGGGCAGCCAGCTTATGCGATCGGTTGCGGCGGACAAGGCGGCGGCCGTCCCAAGGATCATCAGTCGCTTGTGCAGGCCGGAATCGCTGCGCCGCACGGCGATCGCAATCCCGATCAGTATGGCGAAAACGATGCCCACCCTGATCTGGATCAGCATGATGTCGAGCACGATTCCGAGGGCCGGCCTTATCGCCGCCGCGACTTGCGGCGGGCTGTTCCGGATCGCGTCGGCAAGCTGATAGTGCATGGTCGGCACGAGCAGGAAGCCGACGATGACCAGCGCGGGCGCCAGCACGAAGGATGCGATGCCGAGTTGCTTGTGCAGCGTCTGCCGGCCCGTCGCCATCAGCGTCGTCTGCGCCAGCAGCAGCAGCATCCATGCGCCCATCAGTACGGCATGGGCATGCAACACCATCGGGAAAGGCGCTCTTTGCCCCGCCTTCACCGCGGCGACCTTCGCCAGCGAATCGGGAATGAAGCCGGCGAATATGGCGACCAGGAAAAGCCCGGCCATGAACACGTAGATCCAGCGATCGATAAATTGCGCCGCGCCCCCACGGAGCGGCTTGCCAGCGTCCATATCTGCAAGTGAAGCCATGGCACGTCCCCTCGCACAGGCAGTCGACGCGCTTTTATCACGAAAGTGGGGCCGAAAAAATCGCCGGAGGAGAGACTCCGAAAAGAAAATGAACGGCGATTTATTTTGCTTTTATTCCAATGCGTCGTTTTGATTTTGTATCAATCGAGCATTGTTCTGAGACGGTATAGCGCTTCCAGCGCCTCGCGCGGGGCGAGCGCATCTGGGTCGATCGCCGCCAGCGCTTCGCGCAGCGGATCGACGGCAGGCTCGGACTCCGCCGCCGCCGCGAATAGCGGCAGATCGTCGAGACCAGCGGCGATCCCGCCGGTTTTCTCGCGCCCGGCCTCGAGCTTCTTCAGGACATCGCGCGCGCGGGCGAGCACGGCGGGGGGCAGGCCCGCCAGCTTGGCGACGGCAAGGCCGTAGCTGCGGTCGGCGGGCCCATCGGCGAGTTCGTGGAGCAGGACGAGGTCGCCCTTCCACTCGCGCGCGCGAACGTGATGGAGCGACAGCGCGTCGAGCCGGTCGGCCAGCCGCGTCAGCTCGTGATAATGGGTGGCGAACAGGCAGCGGCAGCGATTGGTCTCGTGCACGGCCTCGACCACCGCCCAGGCGATGGCGAGCCCGTCATAGGTGCTCGTGCCGCGCCCTACCTCATCGAGGATTACGAAGCTGCGCTCGGTCGCCTGTGCGAGGATCGCGGCGGTTTCGACCATCTCGACCATGAAGGTCGATCGGCCGCGGGCGAGATTGTCCGACGCGCCGACGCGGCTGAACAGGCGATCGACCAGCCCCAGGCGCGCGCTGGTCGCAGGCACGAATCCGCCTGCCTGCGCGAGCACGGCGATCAGCGCATTCTGGCGCAGGAAGGTCGATTTGCCGCCCATGTTGGGGCCGGTGACGAGCCACAGCCGTGACTGTTCGGTCAACCGGCAGTCATTGGCGACGAAGCGCTCCCCCGTCCGCGCGACCGCCGCCTCGACGACGGGGTGGCGCCCGCCCTCGATCTCGATGCAGGGCTGGTCGACGAGCAGCGGACGGCACCAGCCGAGCGTGACGGCCAGTTCGGCCAGCGCGCTCGCGACGTCGAGCCGGGCGAGCGCGTCGGCGGTGGCGGCGATGGCGTGGCGGCGCTCCACCGCCAGCGTCACCAGTTCCTCCAGATGCGCCTGCTCGGCGGCGAGCGCATGCGCGCCCGCCTGCCCGACGCGCTGCGCCTGCTCGTGCAGATCGGGCGCATTGAAGCGCACGACGCCGGCCAGCGTCTGGCGGTGAGTGAAGCCCGATTCGGCGCGCATCAGCGGATCGGCGTTCCGCGCCGCGACTTCGACATGATAACCCAGCACGCCATTATGCCGGATCTTGAGCGAGGCGATGCCGGTCTGGTCGCGGTAGCGCGCCTCCAACGCGGCGATCGCGCGCCGGCCGTCGCCGCCCTGCAGACGCAGATCGTCAAGCGCGGCGTCATAGCCCTCGGCGATATAGCCGCCCTGCGAGGCGTCGAGCGGCGGGCTGGGCACCAGGGCGCGCGACAGCCGGTCGACCAGCGCGCCATGTCCGTCGAAGGCCGGGAGCAGCGCCTTCAGCAGAGGCGGCATGGCGTCACTTTTCGCCAGGCGCTCGCGCATCAGCCGCGCTTCGCCCAGCCCGTCGCGAAGCTGCGCCAGATCGCGGGGGCCGCCGCGCCCCGCGACGAGGCGGCCGAGTGCGCGGCCAATGTCGGGCAAGGCGCGGAGCGCGCCGCGCATGGCGTCGCGCGCGCCGCCATCGCGGGCGTAATGATCGACCAGATCGAGCCGGTCCTCGATCGCGGCGCGGTCCATCAGCGGCGCACCGAGATCGGCGGCAAGCAGCCGCGCGCCAGCGCCGGTGACGGTGCGGTCGATGCAGTCGAGCAGGCTGCCCGTGCGGCCGCCAGCCTGCGCCTGCGTCAGCTCAAGGCTTTCGCGCGTCGCGGCGTCGATCATCATATAGGCTGATCGGCCTCGCGCGACGGGGCGCTGGAGGAAAGGCAGGCTGCCTTTGCCGGCATGATCGAGATAGGCGACGAGGCCGCCCGCCGCCGCCAGCTCGGCGCGGTTGAACTGCCCCAGCCCGTCGAGCGTCGCGACGCCGTAGAGCGTTTTCAGCCTTGCCTCGCCGCCTGCGCTGTCGAAGCCGCCGCGCGGGCGCATCACCACATCGGGCAGGTCGAAGCCTTCGGGCGCGACGACCTCCGCCGCGCCGTAGCGCGCCAGCTCGGCGTCAAGCGCGGCGCGCGGCGCGCTGGCCAGCTCGAAGCGCCCGGTCGAGATGTCGGCGGCGGCGATTCCGATCTGGCCGCCCGCCTCGCCGACCGCGACCAGCCAGTTGGCGGCGCGCGAATCGAGCAATGCTTCCTCAGTCAGCGTCCCCGCCGTCACGAAACGCACGATCGCGCGCGCGACGAGCGCCTTCGATCCGCGCGCCTTGGCCTCGGCCGGGCTTTCGGTCTGCTCGGCGATCGCGACGCGGTGGCCGCCGCGGATCAGGCGGGCCAGGTAGGATTCGGCCGAATGGACGGGCACGCCGCACATCGGGATCGGCTCGCCCAGATGCTCGCCGCGCGATGTGAGCGCGATGTCCAGCGTCTGTGCGGCGGCGCGCGCGTCGTCAAAGAAAAGCTCGAAGAAATCGCCCATGCGGTAGAAGAGCAGGCAATCGCCCGCTTCCGCCTTCAGCGCCAGATATTGCGCCATCATCGGGGTCGGGGCAGCGTTTTTGGCCGGTGCGTGCATCGCCCCTGACTAGCCGTCCGCCCGCGCGCGGGAAACAGCGATGCGTGCGCCCGATGCGGCTATCGTCACAAAAATTGGGGAAAAGCGCTTCCGCCGTTGCGGCCCGCCCGGCTATGGCAAAGGCAATGACAAGGAGAGCCGGTGGCATGAGCGAGGGATCGAACGTCCAGTTTTCGGAGCGCGAGGCGCTGCTGTTCCATTCGGACGGTCGCCCGGGCAAGATCGAGATCGTGGCGACCAAGCCGATGGCGACCCAGCGCGACCTGAGCCTGGCCTATTCGCCGGGCGTCGCCGTGCCCGTCCGCGCGATCGCCGCCGATCCGGCCACCGCCTATGATTATACCGCCAAGGGTAATCTCGTCGCCGTCATCTCGAACGGCACCGCGATCCTCGGCCTCGGCAATCTCGGCGCGCTCGCCTCGAAGCCGGTGATGGAAGGCAAGGCGGTGCTGTTCAAGCGTTTCGCCGACGTCGATTCGATCGACATCGAACTCAAGACCGAGGATGTCGATCGCTTCATCGACGCGGTCGAGCTGATGGAGCCGAGCTTCGGCGGCATCAACCTTGAGGATATCAAGGCGCCCGAATGCTTCATCATCGAGCAGACGCTGCGCGAGCGGATGAACATCCCGGTTTTCCATGACGATCAGCATGGCACCGCGATCATCTCCGCCGCAGGGCTCATCAACGCGCTCAAGATCACCGGGCGCGACATCAAGGACGTCCGCATGGTCGTGAACGGCGCGGGAGCGGCGTCGATCGCCTGCACCGAACTGGTGAAGGCGATGGGCGTACCGCACGAAAATGTCCTGATGTGCGATTCAAAGGGCGTCATCTACCAGGGGCGCACCGAAGGCATGAACCAGTGGAAGTCGGCGCATGCGGTCGAAACCGATGCGCGCACGCTGGAAGATGCGATGCGCGGGGCCGACGTGTTCCTCGGCCTGTCAGTCGCCGGCGCCCTGACGCCAGACATGGTCCGTTCGATGGCCGACAAGCCGATCATCTTCGCCATGGCCAATCCCGATCCCGAGATCACGCCCGGCGAAGTCCACAAGATCCGCCAGGATGCGATCGTCGCGACGGGCCGGTCGGACTATCCCAACCAGGTCAACAACGTCCTTGGTTTTCCCTTCATCTTCCGCGGCGCGCTCGACGTGCGCGCGACGACGATCAATGACGAGATGAAGATCGCCGCGGCGCAGGCGCTTGCCGATCTCGCGCGACAGCAGGTGCCGGAGGAAGTGGCGCTCGCCTATGGCGGCCGCGCGAGCAGCTTCGGCCCCGACTATATCATCCCGGCGCCCTTCGACCCCCGCCTGATCGAGATCGTGCCGGCCGCCGTCGCGCGCGCGGCGATGGATTCGGGCGTTGCGACGCATCCCATCGTCGACATGGCGGCCTATCGCCAGCAGTTGCGCGGGCGGCTGACCCCGACCACCTCGACGCTGTCGCTCGCCTATGAAGCCGCACGCAGCCACCCCAAGCGCGTGATCTTCGCCGAGGGCGAGGAGGAAGTGGTGCTGCGCGCGGCGATCCAGTTCTGCGACGGCGGCTACGGCGTTCCCGTGCTGATCGGGCGCGACGACGTGCACGATCGGCTGCGTGCGCTGGGGGTCGACGATCCTTCGCGCTTCGAGGTGCATAACAGCGTCCATTCGCCGCTCGTCCCGGCGATGGTCGACCGGCTCTATGCCCGTCTTCAGCGGCGCGGCTATCTGCGCCGCGAGTGCCAGCGCATGGTCAATCGCGATCGCAACATCTTCGGCGCGCTGATGCTCGAAATGGGTGAGGCCGACGCGATGGTCACCGGCGTCACCCGCACCTACGCCCAGTCGATGCGCGAGATACGCCGCGTGCTCAATCCCGACGAAGGCAAGGCGCCCTTCGGCATCCATGTGCTCGTCGGGCGCGCGCACACCGTGTTCATGGCGGACACCACGGTCAACGAACGGCCGACAGGCGAGGAACTGGCCGACATTGCCGAGCGCACGGCGGCGGTCGCACGGCGCATGGGGCAGGAGCCGCGCGTCGCCTTCCTCAGCTATTCCAGCTTCGGCAACCCGCCCGGCAAATGGCTCGACAATGTCCGTGACGCGGTGGAGCTGATGGACAAGCGCCGCGTAAGCTTTGAATATGAAGGCGAGATGGCGCCCGATGTCGCGCTCAATCCTGACGTGGCGAAAAACTACCCGTTCAGCCGCCTGTCGGGGCCGGCCAACGTGCTCATCATGCCGGGGCTGCAGTCGGCCAATATCTCGGCCAAGCTGTTGCGCGAGCTGGGCGGCGAATCGGTGATCGGCCCGATGCTGATCGGCATGGAAAAGCCGGTGCAGATCGCCACCATGGGATCGAACGCATCGGATCTGATGACGCTGGCTGTGCTCGCCGCAGCCGGGATCGCCCGGTAGGGAGGCAGGGGCCGTTCGCCTTGCGCGAAGTCGGGGGCTTGCCCGCGCGTCGGGAGCTTGTCCCGGCCGCGCTTGACGCGAACGGCAGGCTGTGGATCAGCCTTTTTCCCCCGACAGCTTGCCCTTGAGCGCGGCGAGTGCGCCGAACGGTCCGGCTTCGCCTTCGCTCAGCACGCCGGCGGCCTTGAGCGCCGCGTCGGCATTGGGGCCGCGCGGGAAGGGATCGAGGGCGAGCGCCATGGTCTCGGCCGCCGCCTCGCCCAGGTCGATCGCGCCGCCCGTGTAGAAAATGGTGTCGCAATCATCGGCTTCGAGCTCGATTTCCTCCTCGCCGCCTGCAGTCTCGCTTTCGGGGATGAAGCGAATCGCGACGCGTTCGTCGACATGCGCGGCGATCGGCTCGTCGGTGACCACGCAGGACTGGACGACGTCGGCCGTCACCCGGCCTTCCGCGAAGGGAAAGCCGTTCCGGCGCAGGATGCTGAATTGCGCGGCGAGCGAATCGATGGACTTCAGGCCGAATCGCCGGGCAAGCGCCGCGCGCTCATTGTCGCCGGCGTCGATCGAGACGGTTCGGGCGCCGTCGCCGATCGTGTCGATCGCAACGGGGCGGGCGAATTCAGCCGTGGTCATGCCGCCTCCAGCGCGCCGGCGAGCAGCGCCGTATCGCTCGTTGCGGCAAGGCCGGCGGCGAGGGCGCGCAGCCGCGCCTCGACATGCGCCAGCGCGTCCGCACCGGGCGCGACGCCGCGATAGAGATTGCGGACGAGCGCGGCCGGCAGGTCGCCGCCGGGGGCCATTCCCTCGCGCATCGCGCCGATTCGGCCGCCCAGCGCGCCCAGCAGCTTGCCGACATGCTTGCCGACGACGACGTCGCCGATGCCGATCTCGCGCAGTTGGCCGTCCATATCGTCGATGAACAATTCGGTGAGACGCACTGAAGGCGCGCGCAACGCATCGCTCGCTTCCATGCGGACGAGCACGACCGACAGGATTGTCGCGAGCATGTCGAAGCGCCCGTCGATCGTGTCCGCCACGCGGCCTTCGACATACCAGTGTGGCGCGCGGCCGGCGCGCACGACGGCGCTGTAGAGGGGATTCAGCGCCGCGCGGTCGTCGCCACGGCGGAACAGTCGGTCGAGGATCGCCAAGCGTTCAGGCTCCGGATCAATGCCGCGCCCTTGTTCGGGCGCAATTCACCGCATATTGAGGCGTCGGGCGCGCGATGCAACGCCCTGTATGACGAGTATCGGGCGTGAAGTGGATTTGGAGAGCATGATGGTTTCGACGTCGCGGCGCACGCCGGCACTGGCCGCCCTTCTGCTGGCGGCGGCGGCGCTTGGCGGTTGCACGCAGGTGCGCGGTCATCAGGGCTATTATTTCGATCCCACGCTCGTCGCGACGATTGCGCCCGGCGTCGACAATAAGGAATCGGTGACCAAGACGCTCGGCCATCCGAGTTTCCGGGGCGAGTTCACTGACAATGACTGGTATTATGTCTCGCGCGAGACTCGCCAGCTCGCCTTCTCGACGCCCCACCCGGTCGAACAGCAGATATTGCATGTCAGCTTCGACGGCGCCGGCAACGTCGCCACCGTCGACAATATGGGGATGCAACTGGTCTCGAAGATCCATCCCTATGGCAAGGTGACGCCGTCACTGGGCCGCAAGCGCGGCTTCTTCGAGGATCTGTTCGGCAATATCGGCCAGGTCGGGACAATCCCGGGCGGCAGCGGCGGCGGGCGCGACGGCCGTACGCCCTGAGGCGGCCGGGGCCGGGATCGCACGCCGGCCGCGCATCATGCTAGCGCGGCAGGCCAACGGTCGGCGGTTCACCGGGGCGCGCTGTCCCTTCGGGGACGCTAGACCTGCCAGCTTCATGGATGACACCCGGTTTTCCGCCGCCTCGCGGCGCGCGGGTAGCGTCCGCGCCTGACGCCGCGTTCAACAGATCGTCCTGCAGGCCTTGCCCGCAGGGCGTCAGAACGGAACGTCGTCGTCGAGATCGCTGTCGAATGGGCTGGGGCCGCGCGACCCGCCGCCCTGGCCGCCGCCCGAGCTTCCGCGCGACTGGCCATAGCCGCCCGATGACGACTGACCGCCCGCGAAGCCGCCGCGATCATCGTCCCAGCCGCCGCCGCCACCGCCGCCGCGGCCGCCTTCGTCACGCCCGCCCAGCAGCACCAGTTCGCCGCGGAAGCGCTGGAGCACGACCTCGGTCGAATAACGGTCCTGCCCGTTATTATCCTGCCACTTGCGCGTCTGGAGCTGGCCTTCGAGATAAACCGAGGATCCCTTGCGCAGATATTGCTTGGCGATCTTGCCGAGATTCTCGTTGAAAATCACGACGCGGTGCCATTCGGTGCGTTCCTGGCGCTGGCCGTCGCGGTCGTTCCACCGCTCCGACGTCGCGATCGAGAGATTGACGACCTCGCCGCCATTGTTGAGCGACCGCGCCTCGGGATCGTTGCCGAGATTGCCGACCAATATGACCTTGTTGACGCTGCCTGCCACGTCTTGCTCCTTCGCGAAATTATGATGTGGCTAGCGAGTCCCGCGCGGCCGTTCAACCGGCGCGGGCACTTATCCCCAGTTACGGATCAAAGCCCTGCCGCCGTCGCCGCCCAGAAGGTCAGGCCCGCCGCCGCATAGGCGATGACGAACAGATAGCCGACCATGAAGAGCGGCCATTTCCAGCCATTGGTTTCGCGCCGCGTCACCGCGATCGTCGAGATGCACTGCGGCGCAAAGACGAACCAGGCGAGGAAGGCGAGCGCGGTCGGCAGCGACCAGCGGCCCTGCAGCCGTTGCTCGAGCGACACGGTCATCCTGTCCTCGTCCGAGGAATCGATCGCATAGACCGTCGCGATCGCCGAGACCGCGACCTCGCGAGCCGCCATGGCGGGGAGCAGCGCCAGCGCGATTTCGTGGTTGAAGCCGATCGGGCGCACTACCGTCTCGATCCCCGACGCGATGCGGCCGGCGAAGGAATAGTCGCTCTGCTTCACGCCTTCCGGCGCCTGCGGGAAGCTGGCGAGCAGCCAGAGCACCACGGTGGTCGCGGCGATGATCGTGCCCGCGCGCTTGAGGAAGATGACCGTGCGCTGCCACAGGCCGAGCATCACGTCGCGAAGGCGCGGCCACTGATATTTGGGCATTTCCATCATGAACCCGCTGCCATGCCCCTTGGTCACGGTGCGGCGGAGCACCCAGGCGACAAGCAGCGCGCCGAAAATGCCGGCGATGTAGAGGCAGAAAAGCACCAGCCCCTGCAGCCCGATTCCGCCCCACACCGCGCGGTTGGGAATGAAGGCGGCGATGATCAGCGTATAGACGGGCAGCCGCGCCGAACAGGTCATCAGCGGCGCGATGAGGATCGTCGTCAGCCGGTCCTTCGGGTCCTCGATCGTGCGCGTCGCCATGATGCCGGGCACCGCGCAGGCGAAGGAGGACAGCAGCGGGATGAAGGCGCGCCCCGAAAGGCCGACGCGCGCCATCAGCCTGTCCATCAGGAAGGCGGCGCGGACCATATAGCCCGACGCTTCGAGCACGAGGATGAAGCCGAAAAGGATCAGGATCTGGGGCAGGAAGGCGACGACCGCGCCCACGCCCGCGATCAGCCCCTCGACGATCAGCGACCGGATGAACCCCTCGGGCATGGCTGCAGAGACCGTGTCGGACAGCCATTGCATGCCTTCTTCGATCCAGCCGATCGGCGCTTCGGACCAGGCGAACACCGCCTGGAACATGACGAACATCAGCGCAGCGAGGATGATCGGTCCCAATACCGGATGCAGAGCGATCGAATCGAGCCGATGCGTCACCCGCCGCGCCGCGCCTTCGGATATGGTCGCGGCGGCGGCGACCGCGCGGGCGCGGCGCTGAAGCGTGACGATGTCCTCATGCCGTTCGCCTGCGCCGGGGCGGATCGGCGTCGCGCCGTCGCCCAGCATGTCGGCAAGCTGCGCCTTCAGTTCGTCAATGCCTTTCTTGCGCACCGCCACCGTCTCGATCACCGGGACGCCGAGCGCCTGCGAAAGCTTGCGCGTGTCGATCTCCAGCCCGTCGCGGCGGGCGAGATCGATCATGTTGAGCGCGACGACGGTGGGCAGGCCGAGCGCGATGAGCTGAAGCGCGAAGCGCAGATGATTGTCGAGGTTGGAGGCGTCGACGACGATGACGAGCGCCGAGGGCAGGCGCTCGCCAGCCTGCGCGCCCATCACCACATCGCGCGTCACCGCTTCATCCGGGCTGGACGGCTCCAGGCTGTAGGTGCCGGGCAGGTCGACCAGCTCGACCGGGCGGCCATCGGGCAGCGCCATCCTGCCTGAATGGCGCTCGACCGTTACGCCGGGATAGTTGCCGACCTTCTGGCGCGCGCCGGTCAGCGCGTTGAACAATGCGCTCTTGCCGGCATTGGGGTTGCCGACCAGCGCGACCATCGGCGACGGGTTCATGAGTCGATGCTGACCGATACGGCGGCGGCGACCGCGCGGCGGATGGCCACGGTCATGCGCCCGACGCGGATGGCGATCGGACCGCGCCCGAAGCCGCCCCGGTGCAGCGCCTCAATGCTCACGCCTTCGTCGAAGCCCAGCTCGCGCAGGCGGCGGCCTTCATTGGCGGCAAGCGCCCCCCAGTCGATCGACAGAATGTGGGCTTCACGACGCAGGGGAAGCTGATCGAGACGCAACGGCGCGGCGGTGGCACTCATGCTGCAAGCGATTATCAATAACAGCGGCGCGACGCCAGCGAATATGCGGACATGTTCGTCATTGCCAGACGGCGGACCCGACGAAGCAATCCGGATCGGTATCGAAGGCAGGGGCTGAATTGCTTCGCTGTGCTCGCAACGACGGGGGCTTCGCGTCACCGATGGGGGTTACACCGCCGGATAGCGCAGCCGGCCGATGAAGCGCGACAGGCTGGGCATATGCTCGCGCCGCGCGAGCAGACCGGCCTTGGCTTTCTCGAAATCCATCACATTCTGGATGCGGCGTTCAAGAAAGGCGCGCGTGTCGGCGAAGTCGGCGCTTTCGTCGTCGATGAAAACCAGGATCGTCGAGGCATAGAGCGCCGACAGCGTCATGCGCTTAGTATAATGATTGAAATCGGCGGCGGTGTCGCCCGCCTGCCGCCACATCAGATCGGCTGTGCGCCAGCCGAAACGCGCGGCGGCGGCCATGTTGGCCGGCATGGCGAGGATGGCGAGCGCGCGGCGCAGCGCTTCGCGTTCGCCGGCGACCGCTTCCAGCCGGGCGGTGACGAGCGCGCGGATCCGATCGCGAATCTTCATCGTCGCGAGTTTTTCGACTGGCAGCTTTTCCTGCATCACGCGGTCGACATGTCCGAACCATGCGTCGATCATGTCAATCGCGCCGCCGGGGAAGGCGAGGCGCGCTATGCCCGCGTCGACGCCCGCTTCGGCGGCGGCGCTGTCGATCGCCTCGGGCTTCCAGCCGTCGAACGCCGCATGAATGGCGAGCCGCCCGCCGAGCCAGGCGCGGATTTCGTCGAGAGTCGGATCGTCGGGAAGCTTGTCCATGAAGTTGATCCTAGAGATTGGCGTCCTCAAGGGGAAGCTCGGTCGGCTTGCCGCGTCGCCGGACGAGGATGATCGCCAAGCCGATCGCGGCCGCGCCGATCAGGTCCGGGGTCGTCACCGTCTCGCCATAGGCGACGAAACCGATCGTCGCGGCGACGATCGGCTGCGAGAGCAGCGCGAGGCCGACGATCAGCGGGCGGACATGACCCATCGCAAAGACGAGCAGTCCCTGGCCGACAATCTGGCTGCACAGCGCCAGCAGCACGGGCGCGGTCCAGTCGGTCGGGACGATGGACTCGCCGAAGGCCGCCGCGAAAACAAGCAGCGGCACGATCCCGAAAAGCGTCGAGAGCGTCAGCACCGGCCAGGGCATCAGCGTCGCCCGCGCACGGTCGATCGCGATCAGATAGAAGGTGTAGAGCAGCCCGGCGAGCAGGCAGAGCAGATCGCCGACCATATTCTGCGCCGACAGTTCGTAGGACCGGCCGAGAAGCAGGATCGCGCCGCCCGCCGCCAGCGCCAGCGCCATGCCCTGCGATCGCGTCGGCCAGGCGCGCGCGGTGATGAAGCCGTAGATCGGGAAGATCAGGCTGGTCGAATTGCCAAACAGGGTGGCGTTGGCCAGCTTGGTCTTGAGGATGCCGAGATGCCAGCTTGCCAGGTCTCCGGCGAAGAACAGCCCGCCCAGTGCAAGCGTGGCCCACAGCCAGGGCGTCATCCGCCCGATCGGCTGGCGCGTCACGCGCGTCAGCAGCAGCAGGGCCGGCGCGGCGAGCGCCAGCCGCCAGAAGGCCGAGGCAAGCGGGCCGATGCCGCCTTGATCGGTGGCCATGCGCACGAAGAGCGGGCCGAAGGCGAGCGCGATATTGCCGAGCAGCAATGCGATGAACGCAAGGCGGTCGACGCTTTGCGGGGGTATGACTTTTCTTTCGCCGCCGGTTGCATTTGACTCGTGCATGCGGCCCTTTAGCGTCCTAAGGGCTGGCAGTCTCGTTTCAAAAGGAAACTGATATCGTGCCCACTCTCTTCGATCCGATTCGCATCGGCGCGATCGACGCGCCCAATCGCATCATCATGGCGCCCCTGACGCGCGCGCGATCGACACGCGATCATGTGCCGACCGAAATCATGCAGACTTATTACGCCCAGCGCGCCGGCGCCGGGCTTATCATCAGCGAGGCGACGGGGATCAGCCGTCAGGGGCTGGGCTGGCCCTTCGCGCCGGGCCTCTGGACCCCCGAGCAGACCGAGGCGTGGAAGCCGGTGACCGAGGCGGTGCACAAGGCCGGCGGGCGGATCGTCGCCCAGCTCTGGCATATGGGGCGCATCGTCCATCCCAGCTTTATCGGCGGCGACCTGCCTGTCTCGGCCTCGGCCACGCGCGCGCCCGGCAAGGCGCATACCTATGAAGGCCGGCTCGATTATGTCGAGGCGCGGCCGATCGGCGTCGAAGAGATTCCCGGCGTGCTCGACGATTATGCAAACGCCACGCGCAATGCGATCGCCGCGGGCTTCGACGGCGTTCAGATCCACGCGGCGAACGGCTATTTCATCGATCAGTTCCTCCGCGACGGCAGCAATCATCGCGACGACGATTATGGCGGCAGCCCCGAAAACCGCATCCGCCTGCTCCGCGAAGTGACCGAAGCGGTGGTGAGCGTTGCCGGGGCCGATCGCACCGGCGTGCGCCTGTCGCCCAATGGCGACAGCCAGGGCGTCGACGACAGCGCCCCCGATGTCGTCTTTCCGCTCGCCGCGAAGGCGTTGTCGGATATCGGCATCGCCTTCCTCGAACTCCGCCAGCCTGGCCCCGAAGGCACATTCGGCCGCACCGACGTGCCGAAGCAGTCGCCCGCTATCCGCAAGGCGTTTGATGGCGTGCTCATCCTCAATTCCGATTACACGCTCGATCAGGCGCAGGATGATGTCGCTTCGGGCGCGGCGGATGCGATCAGCTTCGGCCGTCCCTTCATCGCCAATCCCGATCTGCCTGCGCGGCTCGCCAGCGGCGCGGCGCTCAATGCCGATTCGATGGCGACCTGGTACAGCCAGGGGCCGGAGGGCTATATCGATTACCCGGCGCTCGAAAGCGAAGCGGCCTGAGCCCCGTTCCCCGCTCGCGCCGAACGAAGTCGAGAGGCAGGCGAAGCGCCGGCCCCTTCCTTTTGACTTCGCCGGGCGCGAGCGGGGCGTCTACCTGATCGGCGCGAACCGCACCGGCAGGCCGTCGCGCGGGCGCGGGATCGGCCAGGCCTGCCAGTCCTCGCCGCTGCCTTCGGGCAGTTCGATCCGGTAGCGTGACAGCAGATGCGCCATCAGCAGGCGGATCTGCATCGTCGCGAAATGCAGCCCCAGGCACATATGCGCGCCGCCGCCGAACGGAACCCAGGCATATTTGTGCCGCCCACGCGAGGCCTCCGGCGTGAAGCGCAGCGGATCGAAGCGCTTCGGATCGGGCCACAGCTCCGCCATCTGGTGCGTAAAGGCGACGCTGACGCCGACGAACGTGCCGGCGGGGATATGATAGCCGCCGAAATCGAACGCCTTGAGCGCGCGGCGCGGCAGGGACGGCACCGGCGGCATGATCCTGAGCGCTTCCTTGAAGGCATATTCGGTCAGCACCAGCCGATCGAGCTGGTCGTACGGCGCGCCGTCATCATGGTTGAGGCCGAGGCCGGCAATCTCCTCGCGCAATCTTTCCTGCCATTCGGCGTTGCGGCCGAGGAGCATGACGAGGCTGGTCGCCGATGATGTGATCGTGTCGTGCGCCGCCATCATCAGGAAGTTCATGTGATCGACGATCGCGTCGTCGCTCAGCGGACTGCCCTGTTCGTCGGTCGCGCGGCAGAATTGCGAGAAAAAATCCTGCCCGTCGCCCGCGCGGCGCGCGGGAATCTTGCGGCGGAACATGTCGACCAGATAGGCGCGCGCCTTCACGCCGCGATGCATGGCCGTGCCGGGCGCAGGAAAGCGGATCGGCGCGACCGAGGCTTGCACCTCGTCGACAAACGCCTTGTTGATCCTGTCGGCCTCCGGCCCCAGCGGCATGCCGAGGAAGCTTTCGGCCGCGAGATCGAGCGTCAGCGCCTTGATCGCATCGTAGAAGCGCAGCGGCCGGTTCGCCCAGCCTGACGCCGCCTCGCCGATGCCGCGATTGAGCGCGCCGGCATAGTGGCGCATCGGCTCGGGCTTGAACGCGACCGACAGCGTGCGCCGGTCGGCGCGATGCTTCTCGAAATCCATCAGCATCAGCCCGCGCGGGAAGAGCAGGTTGAGCATCGGCCCCCAGCCCTGTTCGGACGAGAAGATCTTGTCGCGATCGAACAGCACCAGTTCGTTGGCTTCGGGGCCGATGAGCTGGACGGTGGGGCCGCCAAAGGCGTTGTTGCGATAGACATGCCCATAGGTCGCCACCATGCGTCGCCCGAATCCGAGGGGGTCTTTCAGGATTTTCAGCGTATTGCCGATGACGGGCAGTCCATTCTCGCCCGGGATCGCCGCCAGGGCTCGATCGGGATTGCGCGGCAGCCAGTGGGGGTTCGCCGCGAAGCTGTGGGCATAGGCCATGTCCGGCGCTCCTCTCGTTATTGACACGAGTATAAATAAGCGGCGGCGTGAAAGGAAGCGGGCTCAGTCGCTCAGCCGGTCGAGCCTCGGGGTCAGCCATTCGCGCAGCTTCGTGTGCGTCGGGTTGTGCATGAGGGGCCAAAGGAGGACGAGCGCCAGAAAGGGCATGCCGAAGGCGATCGCAATGCCGATCGTCAGCAGCACGACCGCGACGACTGTCGCCGCCGCGCCGATCAACAGGCGCTGGCCCCTGGGACCGAGCACGAAATCGCGCGGCCCCTGCGCGTCATAAAGCGCCGCCGTGGTGAGGATGGGGCGTCCCTGATCGTCCGCCGCGCCGGCGCAGAGCAGGCGGACGAGCGGATGGACCCGCTCGGCCCGCTGCGAAACGGGGCGCGCGCCGGGCTTCATCGGCTCGATGCCCCCGACGCTCTCGCCGCTCCATGTATCAATGGTGATGAGCCGCCCCTTGCGTTCGACCACGCGGTATCGCGAGGCGGGCGGCTCGCTCATTTCAGGCGAAGCGTTCCTTGAGCGCCATCATCGCCAGCGCTGCCTTCGCCGCGCCGCCGCCCTTGTCGCTTTCGCTCGGGCGGGCGCGGACCAGCGCCTGCGCCTCATTCTCGACGGTCAATATGCCGTTGCCGATCGCCAGCCCGTCGAGCGTAAGCGCCATGATGCCGCGCGCGCTTTCGTTGGAGACGACCTCGAAATGATGGGTCTCGCCCCGGATCACGACGCCGAGCGCGACGAAGGCGTCATAGCGCCCGGTCTCCGCCGCCATGGCGATGGCGGCCGGAACCTCCAGTGCGCCGGGAACGGTGATGGTCTCATGGATATGGCCGGCGTCCTCGATCGCGGCGCGAGCGCCTTCGATCAGCAGGTCGTTCAGATGGTCGTAGAAGCGGGCTTCGACGATCAGGATGCGCGCCATCAATCCTCCTCGGCACAGGGTATCGGACGCTCGCCGACGATCGACAGGCCGTAACCGTCGAGTCCGATAAGCGTGTGGTGGGTGTTGGTGAGCAGGATCATGTCATGCACGCCCAACTCGGTCAGGATCGTCGCGCCGACGCCATAGTCGCGCAGCTCTTCCATGTCGGTCGCCTGCCGCTGGCCGGCGCGCGTCTCGATCGCCATGGTGAAGGCGTCGGCGCGCGGCTTGTTGATGACGACGACGACGCCCGCGCCCTCGCGCCCGATCTCTTCCATCGAGCGGCGGAGCAGCGCGCCGCGCGGCCCTTCCTCGCCGAACATGTCGCCAAAGGGCGACAGCGCGTGCATGCGCACCAGCGTGGGCTTCTTCGGGTCGATCCTGCCCTTGACCAGCGCCACCTGTTCGGTGCCGCTCGCCTTGTTCCAGAAGGTCATGGCGATCCACTCGCCGCCCCACTTGCTGGTGAAACGGGCCTCTGCGCGCTTCTCGACCAGATGGTCGTAGCGACGGCGATAGGCGATCAGATCGCGGATCGTGCCGATCTTGAGGCCGTGGAGCTGCGCGAAGGAGACGAGATCGTCGAGCCGCGCCATCGTGCCGTCGTCTTTCATGATCTCGCAGATCACGCCGGCGGGATTGAGCCCGGCGAGGCGCGAGACGTCGACCGCAGCCTCGGTATGGCCGGCGCGGACGAGCACGCCGCCCTCGCGCGCGACGAGGGGAAAGACATGGCCCGGCGTCACGATGTCCGAACTGCTTTTGGATGCGTCGATCGCGACCGAGATGGTCCGCGCGCGGTCGGCGGCGGAAATGCCCGTCGTCACGCCTTCTTTCGCCTCGATCGAGACGGTGAAGGCAGTTTCATGGCGCGTGCCGTTGTTGCGGCTCATCAGATCGAGCCCGAGCTGGTCGACGCGCGGCTTGGACAGGGCGAGGCAGATCAGCCCGCGCCCGTGCGTCGCCATGAAATTGATCGCATCGGGGGTCGCCATCTGCGCGGGAATGACGAGATCGCCTTCATTCTCGCGATCCTCGTCGTCGACGAGGATGAACATGCGGCCGTTGCGCGCCTCGTCGATAATTTCCTCGGGCGTGGACAGGAAGGCGTGGCGAAGCCGCGCGACTGCGGGTTCAGCGTCGGGCACGATATTGCTCCATGCGGCCCAGATAGCGGGCCAAGATGTCGATCTCGATATTCAGATCACGGCCGATCGCGAGATCGTCGAAAGTGGTGACCGCGGCGGTATGCGGAATGATGTTGAGGCCGAAAGATACCTCTGCGCCATGATCCTCGACGCTGTTGACGGTCAGCGAGATGCCATCGAGCGCGATTGACCCCTTGGGCGCGATATAAGGCGCGACATCGGGGCCGGCGGTGACCGTGAGGCGGATCGAATCGCCTTCGTCGCGCAGCCCGCTGATCCGGCCGATGCCGTCGACATGGCCGGTGACGATATGGCCGCCCAGTTCCTCGCCCAGCTTCATCGCGCGTTCGAGGTTTAGGCGGCGATCCTTCTGCCACATGCCCGGCGCGGTGCGCGAAATGCTTTCGGCCGATATGTCGACCGCAAACCAGTCCGGCCCTTTTTCGACCACGGTCAGGCATGCGCCCGAACAGGCGATCGACGCGCCGAGGTCGACCGAGGCCATGTCATAGCCGCAGGCGATGGTCAGGCGCTGGTCGCCGCGCTCTTCCACGCCGACGATGCGGCCGATGTCGGTGATGATTCCGGTGAACATTCAGGTCAGCTCCGCTGGCGCTCGTAGACCTCAAGCCGGTCGCTGCCAAGCGTCCGCGCATCCGCGATCCGCCACCGCCCGTGCGCGGCCGCCAGATCGGTCAGCCCGATGTCGCCGATCGCGGCCAGGCCCGCGCCGATGACGATCGGCGCGCGGTAGAGGAGAAGCCGGTCGACAAGGTCGGCGGCAAGGAAGGCGGCGGCGGCGCCCGCCCCGCCCTCTACGAGAATATGGTCGACATTGTCAGTCGACGCGACGGCGGCGGGCGAAGGCAGCGGCTCCCATCCTTCGGGCGTCCGTCCGCGCGTCAGCACCGCGCGGCGCGGCGAGCGCGCTTCAAGTCCCGCGAGGCGGACGTCGAGCCGCGGCGCATCAGCCGCCAGCGTGGCGCGCCCCACGACGATCATCTCGCAGCGCGCGCGCTCAAGATGCGCGTGCGCGCGCGCCGCATCGCCGGTGATCCAGCGGCTCGTTCCGTCGGTCAGCGCGATCCGCCCGTCGAGCGAGGTGGCGAGCTTCAGCGTGACATGCGGGCGGCCAAAGCGTCGGCGCGTCAGGAAGCCCTCGATCGATCGTGCGCAATCGCCGGCCAGCACGCCGTCGGTAACGTCAATGCCGGTTGCGCGCAGCCGCGCATAGCCTTCGCCGGCGGTGCGCGGATCGGGATCGACCAGCCCGCCCACGACGCGGGTGACGCCGGCCTCTATCAGCAGGCTGGAACAGGCGGGGCCGCGCAGGCTCTGATGGGCGCAGGGCTCAAGCGTAGTGTAGCAGGTCGCGCCCCGCGCCGCCGCGCCGGCCTCGGCCAGCGCCATCGCCTCGGCATGGGGCCGGCCGCCGGGCTGGCACCAGCCGCGCCCGATCACCCGGCCATGCCTGACGATCAGCGCGCCGACATTGGGATTGGGCGCGGTCCGCCCGCGTCCGCGCGATCCGATCGCGACGGCGGCGGCCATGAACCGTTCGTCGGGGCTCAAAGCCCCCACCGGTTGAGCGCGTCGTCGACCTTCTTGAACTGCGCCTGGCGTTCCTTCTGGAGCGCTTCGAGCTTTTCCTGCTCGGCTTTCTTCTT
This sequence comes from Sphingomonas sanxanigenens, assembly GCA_003240855.1. Taxonomy (GTDB): domain Bacteria; phylum Pseudomonadota; class Alphaproteobacteria; order Sphingomonadales; family Sphingomonadaceae; genus Sphingomonas_L; species Sphingomonas_L sanxanigenens_A. The sequence goes on along the minus strand of QFNN01000006.1, from coordinate 6,947 downwards.
CGGCTCGTCGATCTTCTGCTGCGCGCGGATCTCGGCGAGGCTGCGATCGAGCGGCCAGCTCTGCACATAAACGATGTTGCGCTTCCACGGGCGCTTCAGATCATCCGTGTCATAGAAGAAGGCCGTCACCACCACGATCGTCGTGGTCAGCGCGAGAAAGCCGAAAATCAGCTCGTGCCGCTGGCGTCCGGACAGAAAGACGCGCAGGTCGCGGATCGCCGCCACGGGATTGAAGAAGCGCAGGAAGGTCATGGGCCGAAGATAGGGGCAAGCGGGGCGCGATGCTACCCCGCCTGCCCAAGCGCCTGTCAGGCCTTCATTTCAAAGCGGACAGTGAGCGTTTTCCAGCCTTCGACGGGCGCCCCGTCGCGTGTCGCGGGGCGGAAGCGCCAGCGGCTCAGCGCCTGCTGCAGCGTGACGCTGGAAAAGGCTTCGTCGTCCGACGCCACGATGTTCGCCGATTTGACGCGCCCGTCGCTGCCGATGAGCACGCGGACGACGACTTTGCCCTCGCGCCCCATGCGCTGCATCGCGGGTGGGTAAGGCGGCTGGAACGCCCCGGCGAAGCGCGGGTCGGGGCTGGGGTCGACAAGGACGGGCGCCGGCGGATCGATGCGCGTGGCCTCAATCACCGGATCGGCTCCGCCGCCGGACGGGAGGATTGGATCGACGGGGCGGATGATGATCTCCGCGCTGTCGGTCCTGGTTGGTTGGACGGGCTTCGGCTGGTCAACGGGCCGCTCCACCCTGCCGCGCGATTTGGGTGGGTCGACATTGGTCGGCGGCGGCGGTGGTGGGTCGGAAAGAATCGGGATCGTCGTGAAAATCGCGGGCTTCAGGCTGGGAACATAATCCCCCCGGATCAGTAGGATCGCGGCCAGTCCGGCTGCGTGGATCGCGATCGTCGCGGTGAGCGCGGTAGGGGACAGGCTTTTCCGTTGTGCGTAACCCTCTCTCTGCATGGTACCCTCCATCCATGCGGCGCCGCGAAAAGCGGCAACCACTTGGAGACGTTACAACATAACATGATTCGGGAAAAGAGATTAGCCGTCCAATCTCCGGAGGGCTTCCTCGCGGCCGATGAGCGGCAGCAGCTTGCCCATGTCCGGTCCGTGATCGCGCCCGGTGAGCGCGCGGCGGAGCGGCAGGAACAGCGCCTTGCCGCCGCGTCCCGTTGCGGCCTTGGCGGCGCCGGCGATCGCATGCCAGGGGTCTGCCTGCCAGTCGGCCTCGCGCGCGGCGGCGGCGGCGGCGGCGATCACCGGCGCGTCGTCGGGATCGGGGGCGGGCGTTTCGATCGGGCCGGTGACGATTCCCCACCAGTCGGCGGCCTCGGCCACGGTCGACAGGTTGGGGCGCACCGCCAGCCAGCCCGTTTCCGTCATCCCGGCAGGCAGGCGCGCCGCGACGGCTTCATAATCAAGCTGATGGACGATGCGCGCGCTGAGCGCGGCGAGTTCGGCGTCGTCGAAGCGGGCAGGCGCGCGGCCGAAGCGTGCGAAGTCGATTCCTTCGACCAACGGCGCGGGATCGACGAACGGTTCGACCGGATCGGCGGTGCCGATGCGCGCGAGGAGCGAGAGGATCGCCTGCGGCTCGACGCCCTGTTCGCGGAACGCATCGACGCCCAGCGCGCCGAGTCGTTTTGAAAGCTTGCCTTCGCTGCCGACGAGCAGCGCCTCGTGCGCGAAGGCCGGGGCGTCGGCTCCCAATGCTGCGAACATCTGCAACTGTGCTGCGGTGTTGGAGACATGATCCTCGCCGCGCACGACATGCGTGACGCCCATGTCGACATCGTCGATCGCCGATGGCAACAGATAGAGCCAGGACGCATCGGCGCGGCGGATCACCGGATCGCTGAGCAGCTTCGGGTCGAAATGCTGCGGCCCGCGGATCAGATCGTTCCACGCGATCGGCGCAGCATGATCGAGCTTGAAACGCCAGTGCGGCCTGCGCCCCTCGGCCTCGAGCGCGGCGCGATCGTCGTCGCCGAGGTCGAGCGCCGCGCGATCATAGACGGGAGGAAGTCCGCGCCCGAGCAATATCTTGCGTTTCAGTTCAAGCTCTTGCTGCGTCTCGTAACAGGGATAAACCCGCCCCGCGGCGCGCAGCATTTCAAATCGCGTCTCGTAAAGCGCGAAGCATTCTGACTGCCGCGCCTCGCCGTCATGGTCGAGGCCCAGCCAGCCCAGGTCGGCGCGGATCGCGTCGACGAAGCGCTCTTCCGATCGTTCGGCGTCGGTGTCGTCGATGCGCAGCATGAAACGACCGCCGGCCTTGCGCGCCCACAGCCAGTTGTGGATCGCGGTGCGGATGTTGCCGACATGCAGCCGCCCGGTCGGCGACGGCGCGAAGCGGGTGACGACGCCGGCCATCACACCGACCGGAAAGCGTTGGTGATCGGATAGCGGCGATCGCGGCCGAAATTGCGGCGGCCCAGCTTCACCCCCGGCGGCGCCTGCCGGCGCTTATATTCGGCGACGTAGAGCAGCTTTTCGATACGGATCACCGTGTCGCGGTCGAAACCGCGCGCGACGACGTCGTCGACCGACAATTCATCTTCCACCAGCCCGAGCAGGATCGGATCGAGAATGTCGTATGGCGGCAGGCTGTCCGAATCCTTCTGGTCGGCGCGCAACTCCGCAGTCGGCGGCTTGGTGATGACGCGTTCGGGCATCACCGGGCCGCCGGGGCCGAGCGCGAGGCGCGGGCGATGCGCATTGCGCCAGCGCGACACGGCGAACACCGTGGTCTTATAGGCATCCTTCAACACCGAATAGCCGCCGCACATGTCGCCGTAGATGGTGGCGTAGCCGACGGACATCTCGCTCTTGTTGCCGGTGGTCAGCACCATGTGGCCGAACTTGTTGCTGATCGCCATCAGCGTGACGCCGCGGATGCGCGACTGGATATTCTCCTCGGTCAGGTCGCGCGGGCGACCCTCGAACAGCGGCGCCAGCATCGCGTCGAACGCCTCGACCGCCGGCTCGATCGGTACGCTGTCGAGCTGGACGCCGAGCAGGCGGGCGCATTCGGCGGCGTCCTCCAGCGATTCCGCGCCGGTGAAGCGCGACGGCATCATCACGCAGCGCACGCGATCCGCGCCCAGCGCATCGACTGCGACCGCCGCCGACAGCGCGCTGTCGATCCCGCCCGACAGGCCGAGCACGACCCCCGGAAAGCGATTGGCGTTCACATAGTCGCGCAGGCCGACGAGCATGGCGTGATAAATGTCGCCTGGATGCGGATCGAGCGCAGCGATCTCGCCGGGCAGGCAGCGCCAGCCGCCGTCGATGCGTTCCCACTGCGTCGTCGCCAGCACTTCTTCCCAGTCGGGCAATTGCCAGGCGATCGCCCCGTCGGCGTTCATCACGAAGGATGCGCCGTCGAACACCAGCTCGTCCTGCCCGCCGACACGGTTGAGATAGGCGAGGGGCAGCCCCGTTTCGGCGACGCGCGCGGCGGCGATCTTCCCCGATCGCAGTTCGTCCTTGTCGATCTCATAAGGGCTGCCGTTGGGGACGATCAGCAGTTCGGCGCCGGCGGCCTTCAGATGCGCGCAGACCGCCGGGAACCACATATCCTCGCAGATCGGCAGGCCGATGCGGACGCCGCGAAAGGTGACGGGCGCGGGCAGGGGGCCGCTGGCGAACAGCCTTTTCTCGTCGAACGTGCCGTAATTGGGCAGCTCATGCTTGCGCGTGACGGCCGCGATCCGTCCGCCGTCGAGCAGAGCGAGCGCATTGTAAAGCAGCCCGTCCTCGCACAGCACCGTGCCGACGATCATCGCAGGCCCGCCGTCCGCCGTCGCCGCCGCCATCTGGTCCAGCGCTGCGGCGGCGCGCGCGATCAGCGCGGGTTTCAGCACCAGATCCTCCGGCGGATAGCCGATCAGTTGCAGCTCGGGGAAAACCACGAGATCGGCGTCGCCCGCCCTGGCGCGCCATTCGATCATCCGCGCGGCGTTGCCGGCGATGTCGCCCACGCGCTGGCCGGCCTGTACGAGCGCGATCTTCAGACTGTCCGTCACTTGGCCGTCATACCTCGATCCGTTCGTCCCGAACGAAGTCCGGGGGCGTTTGCGCTCGCCGGAATGGTTCCTCGACGTCGCTCGGAACGAACGGATCGAGGATGGAGCCAGCCGGCCGCCGTCGATCTAGGCGCGGCAGCCCGTGCGGGCAAGCGCCCCCCTTCCCCTTGCGGCAGACGCTGCTAAAGGGCATCGCGACGAAGCACCCAGAAATTGCGGGACCATCCACGATGAAGATCATGTCGGGCAATTCCAATCTGCCGCTGGCCCAGGCCATTGCGTCCTATCTGGAAATCCCGCTGACCGATGCCGCCGTCCGCCGCTTCGCCGACGAAGAGGTTTTCGTCGAGATTCGCGAGAATGTGCGCGGCGAGGATGTTTTCGTCGTCCAGTCGACTGGTTATCCCGCCAACGACAATCTGATGGAACTGCTGATCTGCATTGATGCGTTGAAGCGCGCGTCGGCCAAGCGCATCACCGCAGTCATCCCCTATTTCGGCTATGCCCGCCAGGATCGGAAGCCCGGCCCGCGGACGCCGATCTCGGCCAAGCTGGTGGCCAATCTCATTACCGTCGCCGGCGCCAACCGCGTTCTCTCGGTCGATCTGCACGCCGGGCAGATCCAGGGCTTCTTCGATATTCCGACGGACAATCTCTATGCCGCGCCGGTGATCTCGGCCGATATTCACGCGCGCTTCGGCGGCGAGAATATCATGGTCGTCTCGCCCGACGTCGGCGGCGTGGTGCGCGCCCGCGCGCTCGCCAAGCGGCTCGACAACGCCCCGCTCGCCATCGTCGACAAGCGTCGCGAGAAGCCGGGCGAAAGCGAAGTGATGAACATCATCGGCGACGTGTCGGGCCGCTTCTGCGTCCTCGTCGACGATATTGTCGATTCGGCCGGCACGCTGTGCAACGCCGCCGCGGCGCTGCGCCAGGCCGGGGCCAAGGATGTCGTCGCTTATTGCAGCCACGGCGTGCTTTCGGGCGGCGCGGTGGCGCGGGTCGAGGCTTCGCAGCTCACCGAGCTGGTCGTGACCGATTCGATCCAACTGCCTGAGGGCGCGGAAGGCGCGAAGCATATCCGCATGCTGACGATCGCGCCGCTGCTTGCCGAAGCGATCAAGCGCATCGCCGACGAAAGCTCGGTGTCCTCGCTGTTCGATTGATCGCGGCCTTGCGCGCCGCAGCCATTCCGAACGGAGAGCTGTCTTAAAACAGCCAGTCGAGCGCGGTTTTCGCCAGCGAATGGCTGGGCCAGGCGATGTGGATGATGGCCATGCCCAAGCCCCAGGCCAGCTTCACCAGCCCGTAAAAGGCGAGCAGCACGACCGCGGCCAGCGCGATGATCAACGTCGTGCCCGTCCTCCGCCGGATGTTGCTCGGCGAAACGGGCGTACGCGACCGCGCCCGGTAGTTCAGGTCGTCATGCCGCCCCCGGATCGCATCGATCTCGGCGCGGATATCATCGGTCGTCATCAGACTCCGATCTTGTCGGTGCATGCGAGCGTCCCCTTCTCGATGCTGTCACCGCGAGTAAACGTGGCCGACGCCATTCTGTAAAGGGTTAAATGCCTGCTCTGGCGGCATTGCCCGCGCTGGGCTAGGCCCGCGTCATGCTCAGTGATCGCGACATCGCTCTCGCCAACGCTCTCGCCGATGCGGCGGGCAAGGCCATCCGCCCCTTTTTTCGCGCGCCCTTTTCGGTCGAGACCAAGGCCGACGCCTCGCCCGTGACCGAAGCCGATCGCGCCGCCGAAGCCGCGATGCGCCGCCTGATCGAAGCGGAATCGCCGCGCGACGGCGTCATCGGCGAGGAATATGGCGCGAAGGACGGGGCGAGCGGGCGCACCTGGGTGCTCGATCCTATCGACGGTACGCGCAGCTTCATGGCGGGGCGGCCGATCTTCGGCACGCTGATCGCGCTGCTCGTCGACGGCTGGCCCGTGCTGGGGGTGATCGACCAGCCGGTCGGGCGCGAACGCTGGCTGGGGGTGACGGGGCGGCCGACATTGTTCAACGGCAAGCCAGTCCGGACGCGCCCCTGCCGCGAGATCGAGGCGGCGGTGCTCGCCACGACCAGCCCGCATCTCTTCGGCGAGGCGGAATCGCATCGCTTCATGGGGCTCGTCGCCACCGTCGCCCGGCGCACTCAGCCCATTTATGGCGGCGATTGCTATAATTACGGGCTGCTCGCGTCGGGCCATATCGATCTGGTCGTCGAGTCGGGGCTGAAGCTCCACGACTTCGCGGCGCTGGTGCCGGTGGTCGAAGGCGCGGGCGGGCGGATGTGCGACTGGGCGGGCGAGCCGCTCGACGCCGACAGCAAGGGCGATGTGATCGCCGCCGGCGACCCCGCGCGGATCGAGGACATATTGGACGCCCTCGCCCCGCACGATCATTGAGCTTGCGCCGAGCCGGCCCCACTGTATTATATAAATAATACAGTGGAGATCATGATGCTCAGCCTGCTCCTTGCCGCCGCCGCGATCCAGATTCCCGCCGAACCCGATTTGACCAGGCAGATCGCGGCCAGCGATACCGCGCTGTTCGACATTTATTTCAACCGCTGCCAGCCCGATGTGCTGCGCACCATGGTGACGCCCGACATCGAATTCTATCATGACAAGGGCGGCGTGGTATCGCGAGACGCGACCGCCTTCGTCGCCGACTATGACAGGAGCTGCCACGAAAAGCTGAAGCCCGACGCCTGGCGCTCGCGCCGCGAACTCGTCGCGGCAAGCCTTCGCGTCTCTCCGGTCCCCGGCTATGGCGCGATCGAGGAGGGCGACCACCGTTTCTACGAACGCCAGGGCGACGGACCGGAGAAACTGGTGGGCGAGGCGCATTTCGTGATCGTCTGGGCGCTCGCGCCCGGCGGCTGGCAAATGGCGCGCGTGCTCAGCTACGGGCACAGGCC
>QFNN01000122.1 GCA_003240855.1 Sphingomonas sanxanigenens | reverse complement strand
CGCGACACGCTATGACAGATGCCCGACCGCCTTCTTCTCCGCCATCGCACTCGCTGCTACCGTCATCTTCTGGCTCTGATCAGTGAGTCCTGACCCTAGCCATGTTCGACTCCTAGTAAGTCGGTTGTGGTCAGGCCCGGACGGTCGTTGGTAGCTTCCGTTCGGGCCGCTTGCTTTCAGCGGGACTGGCCCGGTGAAACTCTATCCAGCTTCGGCCCTCCTGATCGGAGTAACCTCGCCGCCAGCCGCGCCCTTGCTGGCGCAGTACGTCGCCCAATCGGCCATGAGCTTGCGGCGCTTTTCGAACAGGTCGCCCCGCCGATATGCGCGTTCCACCTTGTTCTCGATGGTGTGGGCCAGGGCCATTTCGGCAACCTCATGCGCATAGCTGGTGCGCTCGGCCGCCCAATCTCGGAAGCCGGAACGGAAACCGTGCACGGTAACATCGAGGTTCATCCGGCGCAGCAGCATGGACATGGCCATACCGGAGAGCTTGCCGCCCTTCGCGGCTGGGAACAGCCAATCATCGCTGAATGTTTCGGTCGCTTTCAGAATTTCCAATGCACGGGGGGAGAGCGGCACGCGATGTTCCTTGCCCGCCTTCATCCTGGCGGCTGGGATCGTCCACGTCGCCTTGTCCATATCGACCTCGGCCCGCGTCGCGCCGATCACCTCACCGGAACGTGCGCCCGTGAGGATTGTAAATTCCAATGCCAGTGCCGCCATCGCATTGCGCGCGCGCAGCTTCCCGACAAACTCAGGGATAGCCTCGTAGGGCATGGCCTTGTGATGGCCGCGCTGGAGCCGAGAGCGGGCCGGGAGGATTTGAGCAATATGGCCACGCCAGCGGGCCGGGTTCTCACCGTCACGATAACCCCGCGCCTTGGCCTCATCGAGGATGGTTTCCATGCGGCCCCGCACACGGCTGGCGGTCTCGGCCTTCTCTTTCCAGATCGGCTCAAGGATTTGCAGGACGTGCGCCGTGGCCACATTGGCTACAGGCAGTTCGCCGATCACGGGATAGACATACGTCGCCAGCGTGTTGCGCCACTGCTGCCGGTGCTTGTCGTTCCGCCAGCCACCTTCGTTGGCCGTGATGTAGGTTTCAGCGACAGACTTGAACGTGATCCCGGCAATCTGAGCAGCCTGCGCCGCAGCAAGCGTCTCGGCCGCGATACGATGCCGCTGGTCGAGAGGATCGACGCCCGCCCTCACCTGCAAGCGTAGCGCGGTGGCCCCGTCACGCGCATCGGCAAGGGTGATGCCGCCCGGTCCAGCCGCACCAAGGCCAATGTCGCGCGACTTGCCGTTGAGCATGAAGCGATAGACCCAGGACCGGGCACCGCTCTCCTTCACCAGCAAGTGCAGGCCGTTGCCGTCCGCGTGCCTGCCGGCCTTGGCGTTCTTCACAGCGAGAGGGGTCAAAGCGTTGCTGAGCTTCCGAGGCATGTCCGATCATGTCCGATCACGTCCGTTCCCAAATAGGCTCCCCGATAATACATTGGTTTTATGGGAACGCAACGGGACGCATCTGGGCGGTTGAATGAGATTTTCCGCTAGAGCTTCGCCCATATCCTTCGGTTTCTGCGGAAAAATCAGGACTGATCAGAACTCATCGGGATGCTGGTTTGGCGGACTCCCGCTCCGCCACCTGACCATACCCCGTCATCCCGAGATATCCCGAAAGACCGCAGGAAATCTGCGGGTTGCGGGGTGATTCGGGTCCCGCCGCGGAGGCGGCAATGGGGCCGGTTACGGACTGGCCTCTTCTAGGCGCGACTATGGGCGCAGCCGCCGTTTGGTCGGGTCGTTGCCTCAGTTGACAAACCTTCGTCCACTGGAGGCTTCATGTGGATTTCTGCGTTGCTCTATTGTCGCCTTTCGCTGATGTCCCCTGCGCAGCGGCCGCGAAGCCTTTGGGCCACGCCAGCAGGAGCAGCGTGGCTGCGGCCAGCAGGCCGATCGTCAGCGCGCTGCTCTCCGGTCCGGCAGGCCCGCCGGTCAGCACGTCCGGACCAGTGGGCGTCAGTTGCACCAGCAAGGCCGGGAGATGCAGATCGAACCCGGTGATCGGCACGGCAAAGCCGACGCCTGTGATCCAGTTCCAGCCCGCATGCCAGCCCATCACGCCCCAGATGCTGCCGGCGCGCCAGGCCCAGGCACACGCAAACATCCCGAACGTGAACGCCATGACGATTTCGCGAACCGGCTGGTGCGGCGAGAAGTGAAGAAATGTGAAGGCGGTGGAGCTGGCGATGAAACCCGCCGCCAGGTTCCAGCGGCGCGTGGCCGTCGAGAGCAGCCAGCCGCGAAAAATAAACTCCTCAACGCCCGCCTGGAAGGCAAAGCAGGCCAGCAGAACTGCGATCCAGAACAGAGATGCCGGAGAGGAAAAGGCGGGAAGAACATCTCCGACGACATAGCCCCCAACGAGCCAGATCGACATGACCGCGAGGGCAACCATGCCCAGTCCTATTCCCATCCCCGCCACATATTTGCGCAGCCGCCCCGCGCCAACCAGGCCCAAGGTCGCGAGGCTGCGGCGTTCGACGAAGTGCGACCAGGCCCAGACAGCGGCCCCCATCCCCGCAAATGGCAGCAACAGGTCGAGGCAAAACGCGGAGGCGGACGCTGGCTGTCGCTTGGCATCCATCACGCCGATCCATTCAAGGCCAAAATCGAACGGGACGCTGGAGAATGCGACCAGCAGGATACAGACCACTGGCGAAAGCCAGGCCCAGGGCAGCCAGCCGCGGTGCGGTTCGGGCGAAAAGATGGTCTGGGTCATTCCGGCCGCTTAGCCCGGGGGCGGGGCGGGCTTATAGAATGATTGTGCGCGTCTGCCCGGACCGGTGCCAGGCCAATGGCGTGGTTCCAAAAGTGCGCTTGAAAACCCGACCAAAATGGCTCTGGTCCGCGAATCCGGCCTCGTGGGCGGCGGCGGCCATGCCAAGCCCGCTGCGCAGCAGTTGACCGGCTCGCTCAAGTCTGCGGCATTGCAGATAGCGATAGGGACTGGTCCCCAACAGCGCACGGAAGTCGCGTGATAGCTGCCAGCGATTATAGCCAGCGAGTTCTTCGAGCTGATCGAGGTTCGTCGCGGGCGCCGGAATGCTGTCGAGGAATTCGCGCACCCGCATCACGGCTTCGCGATTGACATTCCGCTGGGCCGACGGCTGGCCGCCTTCGCAACGCTGCATCGCGGATACGAACTGGTGGAGTGCGTCCTGATAGCCGAAGAGATCAACCTTGGCAGCGCACATCGCGATCAGGCGAAGCGCCGAGCCGACCAGATCGGCGTCGGATGAAACCCCGTCGGCCAAAAACGGCAGCGCGGCTCCCCCGATCACGGTCTGGACATGGGCAGGCGGCAGATAGGCCGCCCGATAGGAAAAGCCCATTGGGTTGCAGCAATATCCATCGTGCACTTCGTCAGGATGGAGGATCACCGCTTGCCCGGGCAATGACCGCCAACGCTCCCCGCGATAATTGAACGACTGGACCCCAGCCGTGGTCACCGCGATCGTGTAGGTATCGTGGCGGTGCGGCGAAAAAGCACCCACGCGAAGCTGCGCGTCAATCAGCTCAACCCTGGAACCATGCAGGCCGAAATCTTGATTTTCCGCATTGGGCTGCATTCACGCGACATTACCTCGGAACCGGGTGTTCGCAAGTGTCCAGCCATTTCGTATTGTCGAATTGAAGTCCCTTGTCAGGCGATCGGTCGCGGAGCGCCAATGCCCGATAGCGCGGAGGGGCGTAAATCGAAAAACTTCGTGTTCCTCCGTGACGCACCGCGTAATCACGGTTCAGAAAATTGACGTCATCTAGTTGATTTTCAATCAATATATAGTCGGCCGGCATGGGGTGTCTGGCCTGTTATGCGTCTGCCCGCCGATACCTGAAATACCAGACTTCGTGGCCCTTGCGCCGCGCCTTGGCTTCATAGCGTGTCTGTGGCCAGTCGGCCGGGCGGGTGAGGAAGTCGCCGGGCGTGCGCGCCAGCCATTCAAAGTCGCGGCGCTGGTCCATGATCATCATCGACCAGCGGCAATAGGTCGGGTCGTCGGTGCCGAGGCGGAACTCCGCGCCCGGCTTCAGCTTGCGCGCGATCATGTCGACCGGCCCGTGGTTCATCATCCGGCGCTTGGCGTGGCGCGCCTTGGGCCAGGGATCGGGATGGAGCAGGTAGAGCCGGTCCAGCGAGGCGTCGGGCAGGCGATCGAGCACGGTCAGCGCGTCGCCCATGTGGAGCCGCACATTGGCGAGCTCCTTCTCGCGGATGTGGAGCAGCGCGCCGACGACGCCGTTGAGGAAGGGCTCGCAGCCGATGAAGCCATGATCGGGCCGCGCGGCGGCCTGCCCGGCGAGATGCTCGCCCGATCCGAAGCCGATCTCGAACTCAAGCGGCCTGTCGTCGCCGAACAGTGTGCGCGCATCGATCGGCCCGTCGTCGGGCACGGACAGGGCGGGCAGCGTCTCTTCGACCAGCGCGGCCTGGCCGATGCGCAGCTTGTGCCCCTGCCTGCGCCCGTAGAGGCGCCTTATCGTCGTCGGATCATTCACCACCGTCCCGCTAGGCAATCGCGCCGCCCGCGTCAAAGGGCGAGAGCGGTCGGCTCTGTCATCCTTCGTGATTGTCTGGCAACGGACCAGAAATGTCGTCACTCTACCCGCGCCCGATGCCTCATCCTTTGTTTTGCGCGATCGGCGCCGCGCTGCTGGCCGTTTCCCCCGCGCTTCACGCCCAGACGCGCCATGACGAGCAGATCTGGGTCAATCTTACCGCCATGGGATCGATCAAGGGCGACATCGTCTATTTCGCGGAGGTGCAACCGCGCATGGGCGACGGTGCGTCGCGGCTCGACCAGCTTATCATGCGCGGCGCGATCGGCGTGAAGCTGTCGCCGGCGCTGACGCTTTATCAGGGCTACGGCCATATAGCCGTGCCGCTGGAGGGGCGGCGCGACGTCAATGAGGAACGCAGCTTCCAGCAGATCAACTGGACGCTGGGCAAGGCGCTGGGCGGCGAGTTCTCGACGCGCACGCGGATCGAGCAGCGCTGGCGTTCGGACGGCGATGACATGGGCTGGCGGCTGCGGGCGATGATTCGCTACGAAGCGCCGCTGCGCCGCGACGGCAAGGGCCCGAACGCGCTGCTCCATTCGGAAAGCTTCGTCGCGTTCAACGATACCGACTGGGGCGCGCGGGCGGGCTTCGACCAGATCCGCAATTTCGCCGGGCTCGAAATCCCGGTCGGCGGCGCATCGACGATCGAGGCGGGCTATCTCAACCAATATGTCAATCAGGCCGCCGGGCGCAGCCGGATGAACCACGTCGCTTCGCTGGCGCTGTTTTTCCGGCATTGAAGGGCTGCCGCCGGCGTTTCCATTTGCCGCTCCCCGGCATAGGATCGCCTGGTGATAACGCAGTCGCCCGCGCTTGGCGCAGCCTATAATTTTGTCGAATGGGCGATCCGGATCGGCGCGCTGATCGTCGTGCCCTGGCGGCGGACGCCCGATGCGACGCGAAGCTGGCTGCTGCTGATCTTCTTCCTGCCCGTCCCCGGGCTGCTGCTGTTGCTCGCCATCGGCCGGCCGCGCTTCCCCGCCTGGCGCGAGGCGCGGTTCCAGAAGATGGTGCATTATTTCGGCGAGGCGGCGGGGCGGCTGGAGGCAGCGGCGCCGGCGCCGCCGGGCGACGCGGCCGAGTTTGCCCGGCGTCTGGGCTATCTGCCCGCGACGGCGGGGAACAGCGTCGAACTGATCGAGGATTATGACGCGACGATCGACCGGCTGTGCGCCGACATCGACGCGGCGCGCCTTCATGTCCGCCTGCTCGTCTATATCTTCGCGAGCGACGCGACCGGGCGGAAGGTGGCGGCGGCGCTGAAGCGTGCGGTGGCGCGCGGGGTCGCCTGCCAGGTGATGATCGATCCGGTCGGGTCGCACAAAGGCTTCAAGCGGACGATGCGGCTGCTCGCCGACGCCGGGGTGGAGACGCGCGCGGCGCTGCCCTTCCGCCTGCTTCGCCAGCGCACGCGGCGCGACATGCGCAATCACCGCAAGCTGTTCGTGATCGACGGCGCGATCGGCTATGCGGGATCGCAGAACATCATCGACAAGGATTTCCGGCCCGGCGTCGTCAACCGCGAGCTGGTCGCGCGCGTGACCGGACCGGCGGTGGCGGCGATGGAAACGGCGGTGCGCGCCGACTGGTATATGGAAACCGAGCGGCTGGCCGGGGAGCCGCTGACCATTCCCGCGCCGGCGGGCGCGGCGGTGACGCAACTGCTGCCCAGCGGGCCTGATTATCCGCTTGAAGGCTTCGAGACGCTGCTTGTCTGGCAGTTGCATCAGGCGCGCGATCGCGTGACGATCGTCACGCCCTATTTCGTGCCTGACGAGGATGTGCTGGGCGCGATGCGTTCGGCGGTGGCGCGCGGCGTGGCGATCGACCTCGTCGTCTCGGCAGTGGCGGACCAGCCGCTCGTCAACCTCGCGCAAAGCTCATATTATGACGATCTGCTGACTGCGGGTGTGGGCATCCACCAATTCCGCGACTTCCTGCTCCACGCCAAGACGATCAGCATCGACGGGACGCTGGCGATCGTGGGATCGAGCAATGTCGATCTCCGGTCCTTCCAGCTCAACGAGGAAGCGAGCCTGCTGCTCTACGACGCGCCGTCGGTCGCGGCGGTGGAGCGCGTTCACGACGGCTATCTGGCCGGCAGCGACCGGCTGACCCGCGACGATTGGCGGCGGCGATCGCCGCTGCGCAAGCTGCTGGAGAATATCACGCGCCTGTTCAGCGCGCTGCTCTAGCGGCGTTGCGGCATCGTCATCCCCGCGCAGGCGGGCGTGACGATGGCGGAGTCACTGCGCCTTCGACACGCGCCAGATCCTGTTCCCCACATCGTCGGCGACGAGCAGCGCGCCGGTCTTGTCGAGGATCACGCCCACCGGGCGGCCGCGCGCCTGGCCCTTGTCGTCAAGGAAGCCGGTGAGCAGATCGACGGGCTTTGCGCCTTTGACCGGATAGCCATTGTCGCCGAACGGCACATAGATGACCTTGTAGCCCGAGGGCGGACGACGGTTCCACGAGCCATGCTCGCCGATGAACGCGCCATTGGCGTAATCCGGCCCCAGATTCGTGCCGGCGGCGAAACTCAGTCCCAGCGCGGCGACATGCGGCCCCAGCGCGTAATCGGGGCGCTTGGTATATTCGAGCAGGTCGGGGCGCTCGGGCTGGACGCGGTGGTCCACATAGCCGCCCCAATAGCTGTAGGGCCAGCCGTAGAAGCCGCCAAACTCGACGCGCGCCAGATAGTCGGGGGCGATATCGCCGCCCATCATGTCGCGCTCGTTGACCACGGTCCACAGATCGCCCGAATGGGGTTCGTAGGCGAGGCCGTTGGGATTGCGCAGCCCGCCGGCGAAGATGCGGAAGCGGCCGTTGGCGACGTTGACCTGCAGCACCGCAGCGCGATTTTCCTCGGCCTCGACGCCGTCGTCGGCGATGTTGGTGGCCGATCCGACCGTCACATAAATCGTCTTGCCGTCAGGCGCGGGCAGCAGGTTGCGCGCCCAGTGGTTGCCGCCGCCGGGGAGCGCCACGATCTTGCGCGGCTTCGCGGTGATCTTCGTCTGCCCAGGCTGGAAGGGATAGGCGAGCACCGCATCGGTATTGGCGACGAGCAACTCATTGCCGAGCAGCGCCATGCCGAAGGGCGAGTGAAGCCCGTTCGACGCATCGATCAGCACTGAACGGCTTTCAGCGCGCCCGTCGCCGTCGGCGTCGCGCAGCAGCAGGATCTTGTCGGGCGAGGGAACGCCGGCGCCGGCGCGGCCCATCAGCCAGTTCATGATTTTGGTCTGGATGCCGCCCTTGCGCGGGGGCGAATTGGTCTCGGCGACCAGCACGTCGCCATTGGGCAGCAGCAGCATCCAGCGCGGATGCTCCAGGTCGCCGGCGAATTCGTTCACCGCCAGCCCCTTGGCGGGAACGGGCTTTGCATCCCCCCAGCCGATCGGCCTGGCGATACGGACGGTGGGGATAAGCTCGTCGCGCGGGGCGGTGATGTCGGGCTTGGCGCCGACCACGGCGTCGAAGGCGAGCTTCACATTGTCGCGCCGCGCCATGATCGCCACCGCCGCTGCGGCGGCGACGAGCAGCGCGAGAATGAAGATGATCAGTTTGCGCGACATGTCCGCTTGCCTCTCCGGTAAATCGGGCGGGGTTCTAACCCGGAGCTGCTGTCTAACGGAAGCATCGGCGGGAAAAAAGAAAAGTGCCGCCGGCGGGGGGGGGGGGGG
>QFNN01000121.1 GCA_003240855.1 Sphingomonas sanxanigenens | reverse complement strand
CCCGGCCGGCACAACGCCGCGAACGGGCTTGCAGCGCTGGGCGCGGCGATCGCCGCCGGGCTGCCGCTGGGGGAAGCGGCGCTGGCGCTGGGCGGCTTTGCGGGGCTCAAGCGGCGGATGGAGATTGTCGGCGCGGCCGGCGGCGTCACCGTGATCGACGATTTCGGGCATAATCCCGACAAGATCGGCGCGACGCTGGCGGCGCTCCACGCCTTTCCAGGGCGCTTGCTGCTTTTCTTCCAGCCGCATGGCTATGGCCCCCTGAAAGTGATGGGCGACGCGCTGATCGAGCGGCTGGGCGCCGATATGGCCGACGACGACGTGCTGCTGCTGTGCGATCCCGTCTATTTCGGCGGCACGGTCGATCGATCGACAGGCAGCGAACGCATCGTCGCGGGCGTCGCCGCCACCGAGAAAAAGGCCGAACATATCCCGAACCGCGCCGCCTGCGGCGACCGCCTCATCGCCCTCGCCCGCCCCGGCGACCGTATCGTGGTGATGGGCGCGCGCGACGACACGCTGTCGGGCTTTGCGGCCTCGCTGGTGGAACGGCTGAACGACGCCGGAAAATAAGCCAGAGGGTCTGTAAGCCGGGTTCTGTCCTCCCCTTGCAGGGATAGGCGACCATTCCTCTAGGGCCGGCATTGCTGCCGGCCTCAAGCAACCAACCCGGGCAGCGGGCCGGAACAGGCCCATATGCCACCCCTATTCGGTCTTGCTCCCGGTGGGGTTTGCCCTGCCGCCGCCGTTACCGGAAGCGCGGTGCGCTCTTACCGCACCCTTTCACCTTCGCGTGGCCGAAGCCGTCGCGACCTGCTCTCTGTGGCACTTTCCCTGGGGTCGCCCCCGCCGGGCGTTACCCGGCACCGTCGTTCCGTGGAGCCCGGACTTTCCTCGCGCATGTCGCCATGCCCGCGGCCGCCCGACCCTCTGGCCAGCCCTCCCCTACTCATCCCCTTGCGGTTTGGGAAGCAGGAGCGCGAGGAGGATCGCGCGGCATTCGCCGTCAATCTCGCCGTCGATCAGTTCGGGGCGGAAGCGGCGCTGGAAGGCGACGACCGCCGCCAGCTTGTCCGACACGTCATAGCCGAAGCGTTCGAGCGCGAGCAGGAAGCCCGCCTCCGTCCAGTTGGGGTCCATCAGATTCTTGGTGGGGCGCGGCAGCGCAAGGCGCAGGCGCGCCAGCCGCCCCCAGGGAAAAAGCTCGCCCGGATCCTGCTTGCGCGTCGGCGCAATGTCCGAATGGCCGACGATGTTGCCGCGCGTGATCAGGTGACGGTCCTTGATGTCGGCGATGAGCGGGATCAGCGCCTCGATCTGCTCTTCAGGGAAAGGACGATAGCCGAACTCATGCCCGGGATTGACGATCTCGATCCCGATCGAGGCGCTGTTGATGTCCGTCACCCCGCGCCAGTGCGACCGGCCGGCGTGCCAGGCGCGCTTGTCCTCATGGACCATGCGGATGACCTGCCCGTCCTCATTGACCAGATAATGCGCGGAAACCTTGGCCTCGGGATCGCACAGCCGATCGATCGCCGAAGCGGCGTCCTTCATGCCCGTATAGTGCAGCACGATCATCGTAACCGGCAGCTTGCGCTCGTCGAAATTGGGCGACGGCGTCTCGATCATTTCGGCCAAAGCCCAGACACTCCCCTGCGAGCCGTTCCCCCGGCATGCGCAAGCGTCTTAGCGAGCGAGGCCTGCCCGCGTCATCCGAAAATGTCGCTATGCCGCGTGACGGGCGCCGAGAAACTCGCGCGGACGATAAAGACCGCGGAGACCGGGGTCCGATACGAAATCCTCGGTCTGGCCGATGACCGTCTCGCCCGCGCCGAGCATCAGATAGCCGTCCTTCGCGCAGGCGCCGGCAAGCCGGGCGAAGGCCGTCCGTCGCCGATCGGGCGTGAAATAAAGCAGGAGGTTGCGACACAATATCGCATCGGCGCGGCCGGCGAAGGGCGCCGGATCGAGCAGATTGTGGCGCTGGAAACGGATGCGCGAGCCCAGTTCGGCGCTGGCGACCCACTGATCGCCCTTCTGCTCGAACCAGCGCAGCATCTGCAGCACGGGCAGCCCGCGCTGGATCTCGAACTGGCTGAAGCGCCCGGCGCGCGCCTGATCGATCGCCGATTGCGATATGTCGCTGGCGATCAGGTCGATCGACCAGCCATCCCAGCGCGCGGGCGAATCGGCGAAGATCATCGCCAGCGAATAGGCCTCCTGCCCGGTCGAACAACCTGCCGACCAGATTCGCAGCCGCCGGTCCTTCGCCCGCGCCTCGCGCAGCTTTTCGAGCGCGCCGGTCTGAAACAGCGTGAAAACCGCCTGATCGCGGAAGAAGAAGGTTTCGTTGTTGAGCATCGCTTCAACGGCGGCGACCTCCAGCGGCCGCCCGCCGCCGCTGGCGAGCAGATCGGCAAGCGCGGCGAGCGAGGTCAGCCCCTTTTCGCGCAGCAAAGGCCTGAGCGCCGCTTCGACGCGCCACAGGCGGTTCTCGGCAAGCTGCTGTCCGGTATGACGCTCGAGCAGATCGGCAAGGAAACGCGTCGGCGAGGTGATCGTCCTCATTGCGCGGCCAGGCGCGCGCGGCGGACGATGAGTTCGGCAAGCTGCGCCGGCGGCATGATCGCGCTGCCCGCGCCAGAGGCCGCAGCGGAACCGGGCATGCCCCAGACGACCGAAGTCTCGCGGTTCTGGAGGAGCACGTCGCTGCCCGCCATCACCAGGCTGCGCGCGCCGATCGTGCCGTCGCGCCCCATGCCGGACAGGATGACGCCGACGCCGTCGCAACCGAACACGGCGGCCACGGCCTCGAACATCGGATCGACCGAGGGCATGCAGCCGCTTTCCATCGGCCCCTTGATGATCCGCGCCACCGGCTCGCCGCGCACGATCTCGACCCCCAGATGCCCCTCGCCGGGCGCGACGACGATCCCGCCGGGAATCAGCGGCGCGCCTTCGTGGGCGACGCGGGTCGGGCGGCCCGAAATCTCTTCGATCTGCGCGGCGAAGAAGGACATGAAAACCGGCGGCAGATGCTGGGTGATGAGGATGGGCGCGACGAATTCGTCGGGCAGCGCGCGCAGAAACTCCGACAAGGCGTGGAGCCCGCCCGTCGAAGCCCCGATGGCGACGCAGGCGACCGGGCCGGACGAGAGCGGGCGAAGCTCAATGGAGGCGTCCGGCGCCGCCTCGAAGCTTGCCGCCGGCATCCGTTGCGGCGAACGCGCATGGCCGATGCGCATCAGCTTTTCCGCCAATATGTCGGCGAAGCGCCCGCCAAAGGCCCCGACTCCGGGCTTGGCGAGCGTATCGGCGGCGCCAAGGGTCAATGCACGCATCGTCGCCGCCGCCCCCTCCTCGGCCGAAGAAGAGACGATCAGCACGCGCGCGCCGCTGCTGGCGGCGAGCAGATCGGGAAGAGCGGTCAGCCCGTCAATTCCCGGCATCTCGATATCGAGCAGGATGATGTCGACCCAGTCGGCCGAGAGGAAGGCCAGCGCGGCGTCGGCGCTGGAGACTGTCGCCGCGATGTCGAACTCGCGTCGCGCGGCGATCATGCGGGTAAAGACGGCTCGCGCGACCGCCGAATCATCGACGATCAGCAGCCTGATAGGCCGCGTCTGGCCCGAGGCGTGTCGCCCGGCCATGCGTGTCGCCGACGCGCGCATGCCCGGCTCAGGCCAGTCCGACGGTATGCAGTTTGCTGGCGAGCGTCTCGCGATCGAAAGGCTTCATCACATATTCGTCCGCGCCGGCCTCGATCGCCGCGCGGATATGGGCAATGCCGTTTTCGGTGGTACAGAATACGACCTTGGGGCGATTGGGAAGATCGCTCTGGCGCAGAGCGCGCAGAAACTCCATCCCGGTCATCACCGGCATGTTCCAGTCAAGCAACACGACATCGGGAGGCGTGGCCTCACAATGTTCAAGCGCTTCCTTCCCGTCCCCCGCCTCAGACACCTCGAACTCCAATGTCTCGAGGATGTGGCGAGCCACTTTCCGGATAACCTTCGAGTCGTCCACGACCAGACATGTCTTCATGTTAATTTCCGAGACCCGATGTTCACCGCAAACAATTGTAAAACGGCTTTCTGAGCATCGCGTTAAGAGCGTGCCTGAAAAAAGAGCGATATTGCGCTCGGGCCGGGGCCATCGGCACGTTCTAGGACGCCAGCGCGAAGAAATCCTCGCCGCCCGCGATCAGTTTCTCCGGATCGACCAGCAGCAGCGCTTCTCCGTCATGCTCGATCATGCCGATCGCGACGCGCGCCCAGCCCGGCTGCAGCCTGGCGCGCACGGGTTCGATCTCGCGATCGATCACCCGCGCATCGTCGATCGTGCCGACCAGCAGGCCATAATGGTGCCCGTCGACCGCAACGATCACCGCGCGGCTGCCGGTGCACGGCGTCTGCGAAAGGCCGAGCGCGCATTCGCAACAGATGATCGTCAGCAGACGGCTCCTCAGCGCCGCCAGCCCAGCGACATGCGGGGGCGCGAGCGGCACCGGCGACACGGCGCCGATATCGACCACCGATTCGACCTTGGCGGCGTGGATCGCGACCGGCTGGCCCGCGATGCTGCAGATCAGGTAGAGATTGTCCATCATCATCGCGCGGCCACGGCTCCCTTGCGGATCGCGGCGAGCAGGCCCGCACGATCATAGCGATAGACGCTGTTGTCTCCGCTCGTCGGCTTGGGCTCGGCGCGCAGGCGGACGATCTGCGCGCCGCCGGTCGGCTCCGCGACATCGCCCCCGCTTGCGATCACGACATCGGCTTCGGCCGCCGGAACTTCGCCCGCAAGCGCGACGCGATAGCCCGCCGCTTCGACCAGCGGGCGAAGTATCTCGCGCGTCCAGCGATCGTCGGCGTCGGCCAGCAGGCAGAGCGGAGCCTTGTCACGGCGCGGACGGCGGCCCGCCGCCTCGCCGAACAGCCAGAAGGGATCGAGAATCTCGACCTGCTCGCCCGCGACGAGCGCGACCGATGCGATCGGCCCCGCCTCCGCCGCCGGCTCGCCCATATCCGCGAGCGCGATGATGTCGATCACTTCCTCGACCGCATAGGCCAGTTCGGCGTCGCCGTCAGTCAGGCGCAATATCTTGAGCGACAGGCGGTCGGCCATGATCTCGAACCCGGCGAGCGGCAGGATCTGATCGTCAATCGCGATGCGCAGGCGGCCGCCGGCGAAGCGCACGCGATCCCCCGACACATCCTCGATCCGCTCGACCAGCCCCAGGCGCACGCCGCGCCGGACGCCGTCGAAACCGCGGAACAGCAAAGTCTGGACCAGCGCCTCCGGCTCGATGGCTTCCGCCGCGGGCTGCGCCGTCACCGGCTCCTCATCCTCGGCGCGCACGCCCGCCGCCTCGGCGATGCCGCTGATATCGAGCAGCAGCACGGGCACGCCGCTGTCGGGGAGCGACATGCCTGCATAGACGCCCGTCGCCGCGATCGCCGGCGAGGCCGGCTTGATCACCAGTTCCTCATGGTCGTGGACCGCCGCGACGCCAAGGGCGTAGGCGCCCCCGCTCACCCCCCGGACCAAGGCGAGCGTACGCCCGATCGCGGGATCGTCGTTACGCGGCAGACCGAGCACGTCCTCGAGATCGACGACGGGCAGCGCGCGATCGCGGATCCACATGACGCGGGCGGACCCGAGCGTATCGATACGGATCATCTCATTGCTGTCGTGGACGATCTCCTCGATCGCCGAACGCGGAATGGCGAAGCCCTGGTTCCCCGCCGTAACGGTGAGCGCGGAAATGATGGTCAGCGTGAGCGGAACGCGGATGGTGAGGCGCAGGCCGGCGCGCGGACGATTGTCGATATCGATCACGCCGCCGATCCGCTCGATATTCGCGCGCACCACATCCATTCCGACGCCCCGCCCCGAAATGGCGCTGATCCGGTCAGCGGTCGAAAGCCCCGGCGCGAAAATCAGTCCCGCGCGCTGCGACGATGTCATGGCGTCGGCCGCGTCGGCGCTGATTACGCCCAGCGACACGGCCTTGGCGGCGAGCCGCGCCTCGTCGATTCCGCGTCCGTCGTCGGCAATCTCGATAACGATCTGGTTGCCCGACTGGTGCGCGCTGACGGTCAGGCGCCCGGCCTCGGGCTTGCGCGCCGCGCGGCGCTCGTCTGGGCTTTCGACGCCATGATCGATCGCATTGCGGATCATGTGAGTCAGCGGATCGCGGATCAGCTCGATCATCTCGCGATCAAGCTCGACATTGCCGCCCTCGATCCGCAGATCGACCCGCTTGCCCAGTTCGGCCGCCGTATCGCGAACCATGCGGGGCAATGCGGCGAACAGTTTGTCGATACGCTGCATCCGACTGCGCGTGATCGAATCGCGCATGTCGGCGACGCAAGCCGAAAGCCGATCGAAAGCCGCCGACAGCCCCGGCTCGCTCTCGAACGCGCGAAGCCGGCGCGACAATTCGTTGCGCGCCAGCACCATGTCGGAAACGCCGCTCATCATCTGGTCGAGCAGGTCGAGCGGAATGCGGATGCTGCGCGTCGGCGCACGCGGCGCGGCCGCAGCCTGGGCGGCGGCGGGCGCAGCGGCCTGCGCCGGAAGATCGGCCGAAAGCGCCGCGATCAGCATCGCATCGTCGCTATCGGCGATGCTTTCGCCGGCGTCGAGCGCTTCGGTCAGTTCGCCGATGCGGTCGATGACGGCCAGCACGGCGCTCACCATACGCGCATCGGGCTGGCGCGCGCCCGAGCGAACCTCGGCCAGCACATCCTCGGCCGCGTGGCTCAGCCGTTCAAAGCGCGGCAGATCGAGGAAGCCGCAGCTTCCTTTCACCGTGTGGACGAAACGGAAAATCGAATCGAGCCGCGCGCGATCGCCCGGATTGGCTTCCCAGGCGATGATCTCACCCGAAAGCGCTTCCAGCGTATCGCGGGTTTCCGCGATAAACTCGGCAAGAAGATCGTCCATTGGCTCCATTCCCCCCGGGGACGGAAGCCTGTTTGAACACAATGCGTTAAAGTCGAGTTTACAGTCTTTGGCAATCGCGGCCCTTTAGCCTGCGACAGGCGCCTCGTTGACGAGGAAAGCGCCGAACAGCAATGCGGGCTCCTCCGGCGGCGATACCTGGATGCCGCCGCCGCTGGCGGTCGCGAGGCGGTGGACCAGCCAGGCGGCCGCAGCGCGCGGCGTCAGCGCCGCTTCGCTGAGTTCGCCCTGCAAGGCGACGCGCAATTCGGAATCGAGCACGAGGCGCGGCCCTTCGGCGCGGATCACGATTTCGGTGCCGTCCCTGCTATTCTCCGCCCCGATGTCGAGCCGGCCGCCGCGCACCAGCGCGTCGCCGGCGATCAGCGCAAGGTTGAGGAGGATCTTGATCGCGGTCTTGCTGAGCGTTGGTTCGGAAACCATCCAGCCAATCTCGATCCGGCCGCCGCCGAACAGCCCCTCGATCGCGGTGCGCGCTTCGCGCGTGTCGACCATGTCGGCGAAACCGCCGGCGGCGCCAAAGGCGAGACGAAAGAACTTCAGCTTGTTGGCCGAGGCCCGCGCACTCTCCGCCAGCAGTTCGAGGCAGCGCTGGCGCATCTCCGGATCATGCTCGTCAGCCAGCAGCTCGATGCCGTTGTTGAGCGCGCCGACCGGGCTCAGCAGGTCATGGCACAGGCGCGAGCAAAGCAGCCCCGCATAGTCAACCGGATCAATCTTCATCATTCGCCCGTCCCACCATAGGACCTCCCATTTGGCGGAGCGAGCCGCGATGCGCAAGGCGAAGCGGCGGAAAAGCTAGTCCTCGACCAGCAGCTTGACCGGCGCGAAGCCCCCGTCCGTCGCGCGCCACCCTTTCGCCGCGCCGCCGCCGACAATGATCCACAGCCGCCCGTCGAGCGCCGCCATCGCCCGGTCGCGCGCCGAGGGTTCCGGCGATCCGCTGGGGTGCGAATGATAATAGCCGGCGACCACGGCCCCGCCCGCCCGCTCCGCGCGGATCGCGGCGAACAGCGCCGCAGGATCGATCTCGAAGCTGTCGGCGGGGTTGGCGGCGACGTTTTCAGCAGCCAGACGCCCCGAGATCAGCGGCGCGCCGAGCAGGATTCCGCACACTTCGCGCGCCGGCGCTGCCGCCGCTTCGGCAAGCAACTCGGTAAGCACCGATCTTGAAATCCGGTTCTCCGTTCCCACATCACCATCAATGGTTCCGGGGGTTTCCACATTCAAGGCGGTGATCGATGGCGAAGCCGATGGCTGGCGCCTCGATCGCGCCCTGGCGCGCGCCCTGCCGACGCTTTCGCGCGAGCGGCTGAAGGCGCTGATCTCGTCGGGCCAGGTCGTTCGCGGCGGGGCGGACATCGTGCGCGATCCGGCGACCAGGGCGCTCGCCGGCCAGAGCTTCGCAGTCGCCGTGCCTGAGCCCAAGCCGGCCCATAACGAGCCGCAGGACATCGCGCTGGATATCGTGTTCGAGGACGATCACCTGCTCGTCGTCGACAAGCCGGCGGGGCTGGTCGTCCACCCCGCGG
>QFNN01000120.1 GCA_003240855.1 Sphingomonas sanxanigenens | reverse complement strand
CAGCGCCTCGGCGTCGACCCCTTCGATCGGCGCTTCGCCCGCTGCATAAACCGGGGCGACATAGACCATGTCGGCATCGTTGAAGGCCGCCTGGAACTCGTCCATCAGATTGCCGAGACGCGAATAGCGGTGCGGCTGGACGACCGCGATCACGCGGCCCCGCGCACCCTCGCGCGCTGCAGCCAGCACGGCTTTGATCTCGACCGGATGATGGCCGTAATCATCGATGATCGTCGCGACGCCGCCGTCGAGCGCGACTTCGCCGACCTTGGTGAAGCGGCGCTTGACCCCGCCGAACTGCGCGAAGCCCACGGCGATGCGATCGTCCGACAACCCCATTTCCAGCCCGACCGCGACGGCGGCGAGCGCATTCTGCACATTGTGCCGCCCCGGCATGGGCAGCTCGATCCCCTCGATCGTGCGCGTGTGGCCTTCGCGATCGCGAACCAGCACGTCGAAGCGATTGCCGCCCGGGAAAGGCGTTACATGCTGGCCGCGCACGTCGGCCTGCGCCGAGAAGCCGTAAGTCACGATCCGCCGGTCGCGGACGCGCGGCAGGATCGCCTGCACCTCGGGATGATCGAGGCACAGCACGGCGGCGCCGTAGAAAGGCACATTCTCGACAAACTCGACGAAAGCGTCCTTCACGCGCTCGAACGAGCCATAATGGTCGAGATGCTCGGGATCGATATTGGTCACCACCGCGATCGTCCCGTCGAGGCGCAGGAAGCTGCCGTCGCTCTCGTCCGCCTCCACCACCATCCAGTCGGACGCGCCTAGCCGCGCGTTGGAGCCATAGCTGTTGATGATCCCGCCGTTGATCACGGTCGCATCGATCCCGCCCGCATCGAGCATCGCCGCGACCATCGACGTCGTCGTCGTCTTGCCGTGCGTGCCGGCGACCGCGATCGTCGATTTCAGGCGCATCAGTTCGGCCAGCATCTCGGCCCGGCGCACCACGGGGATGCGATGCTCCAGCGCATATTCGACTTCGGGGTTGCCGCGCTTGATCGCAGTCGAGGTGACGACCACCGCCACGCCCGCGACATTCGCCGCATCGTGCCCGATCATCACCTTGATGCCACGCTTGCGCAGGCCTTCGATCACATAGCTTTCGGCGACGTCCGAACCCTGAACCTGATAGCCCAGATTGTGCATCACCTCGGCGATGCCGGACATGCCGATGCCGCCGATGCCGATGAAGTGGATCGTGCCGATATCGAGTGCGACGCCCTTCATGCGACGCCCCCGATCGTCTCGACGAGGTTCGCCAGATCGGCGGCGGCGTTGGGCCGGCCGCAATCCTTGGCGCGCGCCGCCGCATTCTGGAGAGCGCCGGGTTCGAGGGCGAGTTTCTGCATCTGGCGGCTCAGTTCCTGCGGCGTGAAGCGCCCGGCGGTATATTTGCGCTCCTTCCCCGCCGGCACCACATCATTGTCGGCGATCTCGGCAGCGCTCAGCCTGGTCTGCTTCATCACGCGCGCGCCGCCTGCCTTCGCCATCTCGCGCGCATTGGCAGTCTGGTGGTCGTCGGTCGCGATGGGCAGCGGCACGAGGATCGCGGGCCGCCCCGCCGCCGTCAGTTCGGCGATCGTCGACGCGCCCGCGCGCGCGATCACCAGATGCGCCAGCGCCAGCCGGTCGGGCATGTCGTTCAGATAGGTGGCGAGTTCGGCGGGGATGCCCAGTTCCGCATAGCGCGCGCGCACCCGCTCGATATCGTCCAGCCGGCACTGCTGCACCACCTGCAGCCGCCGCCTGAGCGCGACGGGAAGCAGGCCCAGTCCCTCGGGCACCACGTCGGACAGCACGGTCGCGCCCTGGCTGCCGCCGATCACGAGCACGCGGAAAATCCCCTCGGTGTCAAGCGCGGGGAAAGGCTGGTCGCGCAGCGCCAGCACTTCGTCGCGCACCGGATTGCCGACGAGATGCGTCCTGGAGAGCCAGCCGGGCTTGAGCCGCTCGACCTCGGGATAAGCGGTGGCGATCAGGTCGACGCGCCCGCCAAGCAGGCGATTTACGCGCCCCAGCACGGCATTCTGCTCGTGCACCGCCGTCGGGATCTTCGCTTTCAGCGCGGCGAGCAGCGCAGGCAGAGCGGGATAGCCGCCAAAGCCGATCACCGCCGCCGGCTCGATCCGCCTGTAGAGATCGAGCGCCATCCTGCGCCCCGCCAGGATCGCCCGGCCCGCGCGCAGCCAGCCGACCGGCCCGCCCGAAAGCCGCCCGGCGGGCAGCACATGCGTCTCCACTCCGCCGAACACGCCGGGGATGCGCGCGCCGCGCTCGTCGGTGATCAGCGCGACATGATGGCCGCGCCGGATCAGCTCCTCGGCCAGCGCATGCGCCGGAATCATGTGCCCGCCGGTTCCCCCGGCGGCGAGGACGAAGTGCCGCGCGCCGCTCATTTGGCGCCCCATTTCACGACATAGGGCGAACGGGTGAGATAGGGATTGCGCCGCGTGAAGGCGAGCAGCAGCCCCATGCCGACCGCAAGCGCAAGCATCGACGATCCGCCATAGCTGATGAAAGGCAAGGTCATTCCCTTGGACGGCGCAAGCTGCAGGTTCACGGCCATGTTGATCAGCGCCTGCACGCCGAACTGCGTCGCCAGCCCGGCGGCGGCGAGCAGCGTGAAGCTGTCCTCCTCGTCAAGCAGCTTGACGAAAACGCGGACCACGATCGCCAGATAGATGAGCGCGATCACTGCGCAGGCGATCAGCCCGAACTCCTCGCCGATGACCGAGAAGATATAGTCGGTATGCGCCTCGGGCAGGCGGAACTTGGCGACGCCGCCGCCCGGCCCGGTGCCGAACAGCCCGCCCGCGGTCAACGTCGCATAGGCGGTGTCCACCTGATAGGTATCGCCTTCCGAAAACAGGAAATTATTGATGCGCAGCGTCGCGACCGGATAGAAGAGATAGGCCGCGACCACCGCCGCGAACCCCGCACCGACCAGCCCGCCCAGCCAGCGCAGCGACACGCCCGACAGCATCAGCAGCGCCATCCACATTGTGCCGAATACGATGGTCTGGCCGAAATCGGGCTGCTTCATCAGCAGCGCCGCGATCAGCGCCAGCCCGACGCCCGACAGCGGCACCACCGGCAGCGTCTCGTCCTGCGCCTTGAGCGACAGCACCCAGGCCAGCGTCACGACGAAGAAAGGCTTGAGGAACTCGGAAGGCTGGAACTGCGCGACGCCGACGCCGATCCAGCGCACCGCGCCGTTCACCTCGACGCCGATCAGCGGCACCAGCGCGAGCGCGACGGTGAAGATGATCGCCCCCACGATCGCAAAACGCCGCGCGACCGTCGTCGGCAGCATCGATACGCCCAGCATCACCGGCAGGCTGATCGCCACCCAGGCAAGCTGACGCCAGAAATAATGGAGCGGCGCCATGACGAGGCTGCCGCCCGAATAGCGGTGCGCCGCCGCCGGCGACGCCGCCGCCACCGCGAGCAGGCCGACGGAGATCAGCACCATGACGAGCGCGAGCAGCACGCGGTCGATTTCCCAGAACCACAGCCCGATCGCCGACCGGTCCGACCGCCCCAGACGGGTGATGACCCGCTTGTTCACCGGCCGTGTCTCACGCTGCACTACCCCTTCAGCCGCCATCACAGCGCCCCTACCGCCGCGCGGAACGCATCGCCCCGCGCCTCATAATCCCTGAACTGGTCGAACGACGCGCAGGCCGGCGACAGCATCACCACGTCGCCCGGCTCGGCGTCATTGGCCGCCGCCTTCACCGCGGCGTCGAGCGTCCCGCTCTCCACCACTTTCATGTGCGGCGCGAGCAGACGCGCGAACAGCGGCCCCGCTTCGCCGATCGTATAGGCCGATCGCACATGCCCGAAATGCGGCGCGCACGCGTCTAGATCGTCGGTCTTGGCGCGACCGCCCAGGATCCAGCGGATCTTCGGGTAGGCCGCCAGCGCCGGCGCGGTCGATTCGGCGTTGGTCGCCTTGCTGTCGTTGACGAACAGCACATGGCCCTTTTCCGCCACGCGTTCCATGCGGTGCGGCAGGCCGGGATAGGTGCGCAGCCCCTGCTCGATCGCCGCCTCGTCAATGCCGAGCGCACGGCACGCGGCGATCGCCGCCGCCGCATTCTGGGCGTTATGCGGCCCCTGCAGCGTCGGCCAGTGCGCCTGCGCATCCGCCGACACGTCGTCGCCGCTGACGCGAATATGCCGATCAGGAGATTTGCGCTGCCACTGGGTCAGGCCAATCTCTGCAACCGCGCCATCATCTGTCACGATCGAAACGTTTTCGATCGACTGCATCGCAAACAGCCGCGCCTTCGATGCGGCATAGCCCGCAAACCCGTCATAGCGGTCGAGATGATCGGGCGTGATGTTGAGCAGCACCGCCACGTCGCAATCAAGCGTGAAGCTCAGGTCGATCTGGTAGCTGGACAGTTCGAGCACATAGACGCCGCCCGCCGGCAGCGGATCCTGCGACAGGATCGGCAGGCCGATATTGCCGCCCATCAGCGCGGGTGCGCCGGCCACTTTCAAGATATGCGTGACGAGCGCCGTCGTCGTCGACTTGCCGTTGGTGCCGGTGATGCCGACGATCCTGTGCGGCGGCAGATCGGCGCGCGCCTGCGCGAACAGCTCGATGTCGCCGATCAGCGGCGCGCCGGCCGCGCGCGCCTTGTCGGCGATCGGATGTCGGTTGATCGGCACCCCCGGCGATACGACCACGCCGTCGAAGCCGGTCAGGTCGATATCGAGAATATCCGCCATGCGGAGATTGCCGTTCGTGTCGAGCAAGGTCGAGACACGCTCGCGCGTTTCCGCGTTCGTGTCCCACGCGACCACCTCGGCGCCGGACGCGAGCAGCGCCTCCACCGTCGCCAGCCCCGAGCGCGCGAGGCCGAGCACGGCATAGCGGTTGCCCGAGAAGACGCGCGAGACGATCACCTGAGCTTCAGCGTCGACAGGCCGGCCAGCGCCAGCACGAAGGCGATGATCCAGAAACGGATCACGACGGTCGGCTCGCTCCAGCCGAGCTGCTCGAAATGGTGGTGGATCGGCGCCATCCGGAACACGCGCCGCCCGGTCCGCTTGTAGAAATAGACCTGGATGATGACCGACAGCGCCTCGACGACGAAGAGGCCGCCGATGATCGCCAGCACGATCTCGTGATGCGCCGTGACCGCGATCGCGCCCAGCACGCCGCCGAGCGCCAGGCTGCCGGTATCGCCCATGAACACGGCCGCCGGCGGCGCGTTGAACCACAGGAAGGCCAGCCCCGCGCCCACGATCGTTCCGCACAGGATCGCCAGCTCGCCCGCCCCGGGCACATGCGGGATGCCCAGATAGAGCGCGAACTTCGCATTGCCCGCCAGATAGGCGATGATCATGAACGCGACCGAGGCGATGATGACCGGCATCGTCGCCAGCCCGTCGAGCCCGTCGGTCAGGTTGACCGCATTGCCCGCGCCGACGATCACGAAGGCGGCGACCGGAATGTAGAACCAGCCGAGATCGAGCGCGAAGCTGGAGAGGAAGGGGAAGTGGAACAAGGTCCCCGATTCCTTCAGGATCAGCCAGCTTGCAAAGCCCGCGATCAGGAACTCGGCGATCAGCCGCGTCCGCCCCGATACACCCTTGGTGCTCGCTTTGCGCACCTTGTCCCAGTCGTCCATGAAGCCGATCGCGCCGAAACCGAGCGCGACGGAAAGGCAGGCCCAGACGAAGGGGTTGCGCGGGTCCATCCACAGCAGCAGCGATACAGTGAGCGAGGTCAGGATCATCAGCCCGCCCATCGTCGGCGTGCCGCGCTTGGCGAGGTGGCTTTGCGGGCCGTCCTCGCGGATCGGCTGCCCCTTGCCCTGCCGCACGCGCAGCCAGCCGATGAACTTCGGGCCAATGATAAGGCCGAGGAACAGCGCCGTCGCCACGGCGCCGCCGGTGCGGAAACTCAGATAACGAATGAGGTTGAGCACGCCGGGAAAGCCAAGCTGCTCGGCGATCAGATATAGCATCTAGACCAATTCTCCCGCCAACGCCTTCACGATGCGGGCAAGCCCGATTGCGTTCGATCCCTTGATGAGCACCGCGTCGCCGGGCCGCAATTCGTCCTTCAGGACGGCGAGCGCCGACACGGCGTCGGCCGCATTAACGATTTTGACGCGCCCCTCAAGCGCCTTTGCGAGCGGGCGCGTCTCTTCGCCGACGAGAAGAGCCAATTCGACGCCAGCCGCCTCGATCGGGCCGGCCAGCGCCGCATGCAGCGCGTCGCTTTCGTCGCCCAGCTCGCGCATCGCGCCGAGCACCGCGACCCGCCGCGCCGCCTTCTCCGCGCCCAGCACCGCCAGTGTCGCCGCCATCGATGCGGGATTGGCGTTATAGCTCTCGTCGATCAGCACCGCCTCGCCGCCCCCGACCGCAATCCTGTGGCGCTCGCCGCGCCCGGCGATCCCGCCAAGGCTGGCCAGCGCCAGCCCGGCGACCGCCAGATCGCCGCCCACCGCCTCTACCGCCGCGATCACCGCCAGCGCGTTCGACACCCAGTGCGCGCCCGGCTGGGCAATGGTGAAGGTCAGCCCGCCGTCGGGCAGCGCCGCCGTCACCGTCGTCCCGCCGCTTTTCGCCGGCGCGGTGTCGACCGCGCGCACATCGGCGCCCGCGCCGAAGCCGAAGGTCCAGATATGCGCGGCATGGGGCTTGGCGGCGGCGATCAGGCGATCGCGATGCGGGCTGTCGAACGGAATGATCGCCGTGCCGCCCGGCTCCAGCCCCTGAAAAATCTCGCCCTTGGCGTCGGCGATCGCTTCCTCGGTCTTGAAGAAGGCGCGGTGCGCCGGCGCGATCGCGGTGACGATCGCGACATGCGGGCGCACCAGCCGGGTCAGCGCCGCCAGCTCGCCGGCATGGTTCATTCCCATTTCGAGCGCGGCGAAGCGCGCCGCCGCGGGCATGCGCGACAGGCTCAGCGGCACGCCGACATGGTTGTTGTAGCTTTTGACAGATCGGTGGGCATGGCCGGGCGCGATGCGGTCGAACGCCGCGAACAACGCCTCTTTCGTGCCGGTCTTGCCCACCGACCCTGTGACGCCGACGATCTTCGCCGCCGTGCGCGCCCTGGCTGCGACCCCAAGGGCATCGAGGGCGGCCGTCGTATCCCCGACAAGGACGTGCGGCTGCGGAACTGCGTGATCGACGATCGCGCCTGCGGCCCCCGCCGCATAGGCTCCGTCGAGAAACTTGTGGCCGTCGGTCGTCTCGCCTTTCAGCGCGACGAACAGGTCGCCGGGGCCGACCTCGCGGCTGTCATAGGCGACGCCGCTGATGTCGAAATCGCCGCTCGCCGCGCCGCCGGTCGCCTTCGCGACCTCGGCCGAAGTCCAGAGCGGCCTCACGCGACCACCTCGCGCGCAACGGCTACGTCGTCGAAGGGCAGTACCCGGTCGCCGACCAACTGGCCCTGCTCATGGCCCTTGCCCGCGATCAGCACGATGTCGTCGGGCCCGGCCTGCGCCACTGCGGCGGCGATCGCCTCGCGCCGGTCGCCGATCTCGGTCGCCTCGGGCGCGCCTTTCAGCACGTCGCGGCGGATCGCCGCCGGATCCTCGGTGCGCGGATTGTCGTCGGTGACGATCGCGACGTCGGCCAGCCGCGCCGCCACCTGCCCCATCAGCTCGCGCTTGCCCTTGTCGCGGTCGCCGCCTGCGCCGAATACGAGGATCAGCCGCCCTCTGGCGTGCGGCTTCAGCGCCATGATCGCGGCTTCGAGCGCATCGGCGGTATGGGCGTAGTCGACATAGACGGGCGCGCCCGCCGGCGTGATCACCGCGCGTTCCAGCCGCCCGCGCACCGGCTGCAGGCGCGCCATCTGGTCAAGCGTCGTCTTTATGTCGCCCCCCGTCGCGATCACCAGTCCGGCGGCGGTCAGCGCATTGGCCGCCTGATAGGCGCCGATCATCGGCAGCGTCACCTTGTGCTGCCGGCCTTCGATCTCGACCGTCAGCACCTGCCCCAACTGGGTGGGCGAGCGGTCGAGCAGCCGAAGCTCCTCGCCCATCTCGCCCACGCGCAGCAGCCGGAGCCCCCGCTCGCGAGCCAGATCGATCACGCGCGCCGATTCGGGGTCGTCGGCCCAGATCACCGCCGCGCCGTCGCCATCCACCACTTCGGCGAACAGCCGCAGCTTCGCGGTGAGGTAGGCCGCCATATCCCCGTGATAATCCAGGTGGTCGCGCGACAGGTTGGTAAAGGCCCCCGCCCGCACCGGCAGCCCCTCGGTGCGATACTGGTGCAAGCCGTGGCTCGACGCCTCGAACGCCAGATGCGTCACGCCTTCGCGCGCCAGCCCGGCGACGTTCGACAGGAAGGTCACGATGTCGGGCGTGGTCAGCCCCGTCGTCACCTGATCGAGCGCGGTCGTCACGCCCAGCGTTCCGATCGACGCGGCGTGATGGCCCTGCATGCGCCATAGCTGGCGCGTCATCTCGACGGTCGAGGTCTTGCCATTGGTGCCGGTCACCGCGACGACGGTCTCG
>QFNN01000119.1 GCA_003240855.1 Sphingomonas sanxanigenens | reverse complement strand
CGGCCGAGCGTCACTGGGGCTTCGCGGAAGGCGTCGAGATCACGCTGGAGGCCAACCCCTCCTCGGTCGAGGCCGCACGCTTCGCCGATCTGGCGGCCGCCGGCGTCAACCGCGTTTCGCTCGGTCTGCAAGCGCTCGACGACGAGACGCTCGGCTTCCTCGGCCGCGCGCATGACGTGGACGAAGGGCTTGCCGCGCTCGACACCGCGCAACGCGCCTTCGCGCGCGTGAGCTTCGACCTCATCTACGCCCGCCCCGGCCAGACGCCCGACATGTGGGAAGGCGAACTGCGCCGCGCCCTGTCCTTCGGCGCCGAACATCTCTCGCTCTACCAGTTGACGATCGAGCCCGGCACGCGCTTCGCCACGCTCGCCGCGCAAGGCAAGCTGCCGCCGGTCGATCCCGATGACGGCGCCGCGCTGTTCGAGCTGACCCGCGCGATCGCCACCGACGCCGGTCTGCCCGCCTATGAAGTCTCCAACCATGCCCGGCCCGGCGCGGAAAGCCGCCATAATCTCAGCTACTGGCGCTATGACGATTATCTCGGCGTCGGCCCCGGCGCGCATGGCCGACGCCTCGCCCGCGCGACCCAGCGTCACCGCAAGCCCGAGAACTTCCTCTCCGCCGTCCGCCGCAACGGCCACGGCATGGTGGAGGAGAATGATCTCGCCCCCGCCGAACGCGCGGCCGAGGCTCTGCTGATGGGGCTGCGCCTCGACGAAGGCGTCGACCTCGCCCGGATCGCCCGGCGCACCGGCGTCGACCGGCTGGTCGACGATGCGGCGGCGAAGCGGCTCGAGGCCCTCGGGTTCGTCGAACGGTCCGGGGACGCGCTTCGCGTCACCCCCGCCGGAATGCTGCTGCTCGACTCAATCCTCGCCGAACTCGTCGCGGTCTGACCGCGATCAGTTGCCGAACGTCGAAGGTGCAGGCGACACGACGGTGAAGCCGCCGGCACCGACCTGCTGGACGACGAGCATGCGTTCGGCCTGCCCGCTCGCGTCGAAGCGGAAGGCGCCGTCGATACCCGCAAAGCCTCCGCTGTCGTTCAGCCGCGCGACGGGGAAGGCGCTGCCCACTTTCCAGTTCTGCGCGATGCGCGTGACAAGCAGCACGCCGTCATAGCCGAGGCTCGCGATGCGGTAAGGCCCGGAGCCAAAGCGCGCGCGATATTTGGCGGCAAGCTGCTTGTAGAGCCCGTCCGACACGCTTGCGAACCAAGCCCCGCTCATCGCCGGCGCGGCGTTGAGATCGGTCTCGGTGTTCCACAGCTCGGTGCCAAGCACGCGCGCCGATGCGCTGCTGCCCTTGCGGATCAGCGGCACCGCCTGGATTGCGATCCGCCCGCTGTCGGCGATCATGATCGCGTCATAGCCATTCTTGGGCAGCTTCGCGATCGCGGCGGCAAGCGAGGTGCGGCTGCGATCGAAGCTCTGCATGGCGACAAGTTGACCGCCCGCATTTTCAACCGCGTGGATCATCGCGCGCGACGCCCGCTCGCCATAAGTGCCGGCGGGCATCAGCGCGGCGAAGCGCACCACGCCGCGCGACTTGGCGTAGCCGACCACGCGCTCGATCGACTGCACCGGGCTGTAGCCCAGAATATAGGTGCCGCGCCCGGCGACGCTGGCGTCGTTGGAAAAGCTGATGACCGGCACGTTCGCCCGCTGCGCGACCGGGGCGACCGCGCGCGCATCCTCTGCCAGCAACGGCCCCAGGATCAGGCGATTGCCATCCGAAATGGCGCGCTGCGCAGCCGCCGCCGCGCCTGTCGCGGTGTCATAGGTCGTCACGCGGATGCGCTTGCCGCCGGTATCGATCACGGCGAGATTGACCGCATTGGCGATCGACTGGCCGACGCCGGCATTTGCGCCCGTGGTCGGCACGAGCAACGCTATGCGGTGGCGCTCCTGATCGGACGGAAGCTCCGGCCCGATCGGCCCCTGCTGCGTCGTGGACGGCGTTTGAGACGGCGTCGGCGCGTGCCCGCGCGGGACGACCGTCGAACAACCAGCGATCAGCAGCGCCAGTCCCGTCGCCGCGATTCGCGCCAGAGTGAAACGACGCGGTTGCGACGCGGCCCATGCCTCTGCCATGACCATCCCCTTATGAACGCTACCCTAGAACCCGGCCTCTATATCGTCGCCACGCCGATCGGCAACTTGTCCGATCTTTCGGCGCGCGCCGGGGCGGTGCTCGCAGGCGTCGACATGATAGCGGTGGAGGACAGCCGCGTCACGGCAAAGCTGCTCCAGCATCTCGGCATCCGCAAACCGATGACGCCTTACCACGATCACAACGCCGATCAGGTCCGTCCCGATCTGATCGCGCGGCTGGGCAGCGAAGCGATTGCGCTCGTTTCGGACGCGGGCACGCCGCTCATTTCGGATCCGGGTTTCAAGCTGGTGCGCGACGCGCGCGCGGCTGGGCGCAATGTCGTCACCATTCCCGGACCCTGCGCTGCGATCGCCGCGCTGACGCTGGCAGGCCTGCCGACCGACCGTTTCCTGTTCATGGGCTTCCTGCCGCCCAAGGGAAAAGCGCGCGCGGATGCGATCGCCGAAATCGCCACGCTGCGCGCCACGCTGGTGCTCTACGAATCGGGGCCGCGCCTTGCCGCCTGCCTCGCCGCGCTGGCCGAAGGGCTCGGCGACCGTGAAGCGGCGGTAGCGCGCGAGATCAGCAAGCGCTTCGAGCAATGCGTTACGGGCGCGCTCTCCGCACTGGCCGATCGTTATGCCGAAAATCCTCCCAAGGGAGAGATCGTGATCGTCGTCGCGCCGCCGGGCGAAGCGCCGCCAGCCTCAGCCGACACGATAGAGGCCGCGCTGGCCGAAGCGCTGACCCGCCTGCCCCCGGCCAAAGCGGCGAGCGAAGTCGCGAAGGCGACCGGCGCCGATCGCAAGGCGCTTTACGCGCTGGCGATGAAGGCAAGGGCCGGCGATGCGTAACCGGCGCGGTCAGGCGACAGGCGGCGGTAAAATCCGGTTATCGGCGCATGGCTGCGGCCGCGAACCGGGTTCAGCGCGCCGCGAACAGATCCTCCGGCCCCAATCGAGCCTTCAGGCTGTCGAGATCGCGCCTGGCCCTGGCGTCGCCGAGCAAGGTCCAGCGCCAGAAATCGGTGGTCGCGGCGATGGTAAGCTCCGCGATGCGCGGATCGCTCCTCGCGGCGCGCCAACGCACATTATCCTGCCCGTTATAATCCATATGCGTCGCGCCCGAGAGGACGAGCAGATATTTGCCGCCCGCCGGCATGGCGCGGAAGGGGCGCTGGCGGTCCGCTGCGCTGATCTGCGGCAGGACGGGCGTGGTATCGGCCGTTCCCGTAACGCTCATCACGGGAATCGCAATCGCGCCGAATGCGTCGCCATCCGATCCCCGCATCGGCGGCGCCGGGCTGAACGCAATCGCCGCCTTCACGCGCGGATCGGCAAAGCCCTTGCCGAAATCCCCGGCATAGCGCTGGCCGGCAATCGCAAGCGTGGTATGCGCGCCGAAACTATGGCCCGACATGCCGATGCGCGTCAGATCGAACCGCGTCAGATCGCAGGCGCCCTCGCGCTTGCGCCGGGACAGTTGGTCGATCACGAAATGCACATCGCCGACGCGGGCGGCGAGTTGCGCGGGCGACATTGCCGCCAGGAACCCGCCGCTGCCGATGATCGAGCGATCGCTGCCCGGATGCTGGATGTTGATGACCGCAATCCCGGCCCGCGACCAGGCCTCCGCCCACCGGGTTCCCGAATCGAGCGATCCGCCAAGGCCGTGGCTGAAGAGAACCACCGGCGCTTTCCCTGCGCCATCCGGCATGCGGATACGCACCGGGATGGCGCGATTGTCGCGCGACGCATCAATCCAGCTCGCCTCGCATATCGGCCCTGCAAAGGCCGGCGCGGACGCAAGGAGGAGGAAAAGCGCCGGAATCGCGGCTCTGCTCACTGCGCTTTCTCCAGATCGCCCGGCGCGGCGAACAGCGCGCGCCATGCAGCCCGCCAGTCGGGCGCATGCGCGACGTCCCGCGCCATCGCCGCCCATTCGCGAAACGCGATGCGGACCGGGTTGGCGGTCGGCGCCCGATTGGCGAGGCCGTAGCGGATCGGTTCGTCGGCGCGCTCGGCGCCCAGCGTGCCGAACAGCCGGTCGAAAAGGATCAGCACGCCGCCATAATTGCGGTCGAGATAGGGTTGGTTGGAGGCATGATGCAGCCGGTGATGCGCCGGCGTGTTGAACAGCCATTCCAGCGGCCCCAGCCGCCCGACCGCCTCGGTATGCAGAAAGAACTGGTAGCGCAGGTTGATCGCCAGCAGCGCCACTACCATGCGCGGATCGAAGCCGGCGAGCATCAGCGGCGTATAGAAAATCCACCCCGCCGAGAACAGGTTGGTCCAGCCCAGCCGCAGCGATGACAGCAACGTCATCTGGGTCGCCGAATGATGCACCGAATGCGTCGCCCACATCCAGCGGATACGGTGGCTGGCGCGGTGGAACCAGTAGTAGGCCAGTTCGAGTGCAAAAAAGCCTGCGGCCCAGCTTCGCCAGTCGCCGATCGGCCAGTGAACGGGCGCAATGCGCGCCGCCCAGGCGAAGATCGTCCCGACGACGGCGGCGTTGAGCAGCGCGAAGGGGACGCCGCCGATGACGATGCCGAAAGTGGTCAGCGCGGTTCGACCGTCATAGCCTCGCCGGCTCGCGACGCGCCAGCAGAGCTCGGCGACGATCAGCATCGCCATCACGCCCAGCCAGATCGGCGAACGCGTGAGCAGCATCGTCAGCGCCCGTTGCCGCGCATTGCGGACACGGTGGCGCGCGCCGCCGCGAGTTCGTCGCGATCCACCTTGCCGTCATGGTTGGCGTCGGCGAGGTCGAAGGCCTGGGCGGGCGCGGCCGCAAGCTCCGCGCGCGTTACCTTGCCGTCATGATTCGCATCGGCCTGGGCGATCAGCGCGTCGATCCGGCCCATCGCCTGCGGGCGAAAGCTGGCGAGGCGCGCAAAATCGGATCTGTCGATCACGCCGTCGCCATTGCGGTCCATCCTGTCGAACCGCGCATTTCGCGCGGCGAGAAACTCCGCGCGCGTCACGACGCCGTCATGGTTGGCGTCAGCGCTTTCAAAGATCTGCGTACCGTCGCCGCCGCCAAAGCGCTGCGCCATGGCCGGCGAAAACGCGCAAAGCGCCGCAAGGGGCAGGATAAAATGGGCAGGCTTCATCGGGTCATCCTTGATGGGGGGCGGCCGGTCGCCCTGGAGGAACAGCGACCGGCCACGGGCGCCGTTTCCGCTCAATGCGGCGTGCGGTCAGTGGAAACGGTGCCCGAAACAGTATGCGACTGGCCGTCAGCGCCGGTCCGCGTGGTCGAGAAGCTGCCAGAGCCATCGCCGTTGTTGGTCGCGGTCGTCGATCGGCCGAAGGTCGTGCCGTTGTTGGTGGTGTGCGTCGCACCGCCCGAATAGCTGCCATTGCCCCAATTGGCCGAGCGCGTCGAACTGACGCCCTGGCCGCCATTGGTCTGGAAGCTGCGCGAAGCGGAAGCGCCGCCCTGCTGACGGTTGATCGAGCGTGCGCTGGTATAGCCGCGCCCGCCGGAGCCCTGCACGCTGACGGCGCGCGAACGGGCCTCGGCCGGCGCGGCGACCGCCAGAGTCGTGACGAACGTGGCCGCAACGGCGGCGAATGCGACGAAGGTCTTGTGCATGATTATTCCTCATGGTCGGTTCAGGCGACGGTGCGTTGCCGCTGATCTTTCCTATAAAGCCGCGGCGTAAGCCCAGTGCGGCAGCAAGGTGACATCGCGTAACGAAGTGTAACGCTGCGCCGTCGCGATATTCCGCGCCGCCGCGCATTGCGGCACAAGCGCGTCATGGAAACGAGCTTCATCGCCGTCGTCGAGGATGACAATGAGATCAGGGCGCTCGTCACGGCACTCCTCGCACGCGAAGGGTTCGAGACGGCAGGCTGCCGCAACGCCGCCGAGTTTGACCGGCTGATCGAACGCCAGCGCGTCGATCTCGCCATTCTCGATCTGATGCTGCCGGGCGAGGACGGGCTGTCGCTGTGCCGGCGCATCCGTGCGCGCGGCGATCTTCCCGTGCTGATGGTCACCGCCAAGGGCGATGACGTCGATCGCATCGTCGGGCTGGAAATCGGCGCGGACGATTATCTGCCCAAACCGTTCAACCCGCGCGAACTGATCGCACGCGTGCGCGCTATCCTGCGCCGCACGCGCGACGCCGATCGCGTGGCCGCGCGCAACATATCCGAACGCCACAGCTTCGCCGGCTGGCTGCTGGACATCGGCGCGCGCGCTCTGGCTGCGCCGAACGGAGAGGCCGTTGATCTTACGGGGGGCGAGTTCGACCTGCTCCTGGCTTTCGTCACGCATCCCCAGCGCATCCTCAACCGCGACCAGTTGCTGGACTGGACGCGTGGGCGCAGCGCCGGGCCATTCGATCGCGCGATCGACGTCCAGCTCGGGCGGCTGCGGCGCAAGCTTGCCGCCCAGCCCGGCGGCGAGGCGTTGATCAAGACAGTGCGCGGCGGCGGCTATCTGCTGACCGTAGCGGCCGAACGGATCGGGTCGTGACGCTCGGTTCCAACCTGTCGCTGCGCATCAGCGCCATATTGCTTTGCGGATTCGTGATATTCCAGGCGCTGGTCTGGGGGCTGCTTTCGCTGCCTTCGCGGGGCGACGAGAATCGGCCCTATAATCTCCCCCTCCCTGCTCAGGCCCGGATCATGGCCGAAACGCTGGAGCATGAACCGGCGGCGCGGCGCGCGATGCTGCTCGATACCATGAACGGATCGCTCTACACGCTGCGCCTGACGCGCGATCCGCAGATGCGCCCGGACAGCGACGATCTGGCCGATCTGCGCGCCCGCTACGTCGCAGCGATGCCGGGCCGGACGATCGGGCTGAGCGGCCGGCGTCCGCTGCTCGGCCGCTTCGTCGGCGCGCGCCCATGGCCCGGCCGCTTCTTCGCGCCGATCACGCTCACGGTCTCGCTCGCAGACGGCAGCCGCCTGCTGATCGACAGCCGCCCTTCCAGCGTGGTTCGCACCTATCTGCGCCAGCGCGCCTTTCTGGGAGCGACGAGCGGCCTGCTGCTTTTGGCGATTCTGGCCTTCGCCGTGCGCCAGACGACACGCCCCCTCGTCAGGCTTTCGCGCGGCGTGCGCAGCTTCGCGACCAATCTGCAGACGCCTGATCTGCCTCTCCGGGGCTCCCGCGAACTGCGCGACCTGTCGGCCGCCTTCAACGACATGAAGGCGCGGATCGGAACGCTGATGGCCGAGCGGACGCGGATGCTCGCCGGGATCGCGCACGACATGCGCACCTATCTCACCCGGCTTCGCCTGCGCGCCGAGTTCATCGACGATCCCGATCAGCGCGCACGTGCCACGCGCGACCTGGATGAAATGTCCGCCCTGCTCGACGACACCCTGCTGTTCGCCAGCCGCGAGGCCGCCGATCCGCCCAAACCCGCCCTGATCGACGTCGCAAAGGCGCTGGACGCCGTTGCGGCGATCCGCGCCGAAACCGGCGCCGCCGTGGCGCTGGAGCCCGTCCCGCCCGGGTTGCGGATCAGCGCCGTGCCGATTGCGTTCCGCCGGATCGTCGACAATCTCATCGACAATGGCCTGCGCCATGGCGAACATGTGCGCCTTGCGGCCGAAGGGGGAGCCGACGGAAAAAGCGTCGTCGTCAGGATCAGCGACGACGGCCCGGGCGTCCCCGCCGCCGCGCTGGCCCGGCTGGGCGAACCGTTCGGGCGCGTCGACCCTTCGCGCGACCGGACGACGGGCGGTGCGGGATTGGGCCTCGCCATCGTCAAGGCGCTGGCGGAACGCGACGGAGGCAAAGTCCAGTTCGCCAACGGCGCGGTGAGCGGCTTCGTCGTGCAGGTCGAATATCCAGCCGCCGCAGGGCACATGGAAGGCCGGCGACCGACCTGATGGAGACCGCCCATGGCGCGCGCCGTGCTGAACCCGAACGGCGAACGCCTATGGGTTGATTGAGGCGTCGCCGGAGCAAGCCCGCCTATTCCGCAGCAGCCAACAGTCCGAATTGCGTTCTCAAATCAACGGCCTCCCCCGCCGCAATCGAGGCATGGATGCTCCGAAGCTCCACATCGCACTTCGTGGTCAACGACGCCGAAAACATATTTCTCGGCATGCGATCAAAGGCGCTCAGTAAGCGACTGGCGGTCGGTCTTGGGATGCGGATTGACGACCTGCGTTCCGATTGGCGGATAATCACAGTTCGGGCGAATGCTGATGAACCCATCTGCTACGTCATGACGCTGGCCGAGATCAGGGCATCCGCAAAGCAAGACCGGAACGGCGGCGCGTGGTGGCTTGATCCCCCAGCATACGACCGAGATGAGTTTCGCGAGGCGTGGGGGCGGATCGTCGCTACGACCTAGGGTCAGGACTCACTGATCAGAGCCAGAAGATGACGGTAGCAGCGAGTGCGATGGCGGAGAAGAAGGCGGTCGGGCATCTGTCATAGCGTGTC
>QFNN01000118.1 GCA_003240855.1 Sphingomonas sanxanigenens | reverse complement strand
GTCCGGGTCGAACAGGTCGAAAGGCTTCATCTCCGGAATGAAGGCGAGGACGGAATATTCGTGCAGACCCTCGGCCCGATAGTGCAGCGTAAGCGCAGGCTTGTCGAACTGCCCGGCCACGCTGCGGTAGAAGTCGGTGTAATCCTCTTCGCTAATTTCGGACTTTGGCTTCGTCCAAAGGGCGGCGCCGTCGCCTATCTGGACCGGCTCAGCATCGGGCTTCTCCAGCAGGAAGATCGGCACGGGGACGTGGCCCGACTGCGCCTTGATGATCCCTTCGGAGTTGAAGCGCTGCGCATATTGGGCCGCGTCTTCCTTGAGCTCCAGCACGACCCGGGTGCCATGCGTGGGGGCATCCGCAAGCTCGGCAATCTCGACGCTGTAGGTCCCAAGACCGTCCGACGACC
This sequence comes from Sphingomonas sanxanigenens, assembly GCA_003240855.1. Classification (GTDB taxonomy): domain Bacteria; phylum Pseudomonadota; class Alphaproteobacteria; order Sphingomonadales; family Sphingomonadaceae; genus Sphingomonas_L; species Sphingomonas_L sanxanigenens_A. The sequence goes on along the minus strand of QFNN01000118.1, from coordinate 8,319 downwards.
AATGCGCCGCGGTATCCCCACCGGCCCTTCGCGAGAACACGTCGACTTTGTCGGCGACCATGAACGCCGAATAGAAACCGACGCCGAACTGCCCAATCAGCTGCGCGCCTTCAGCGTCTTTCGCCGAAGCGACGCGTTCCATGAAGGCTTTGGTCCCCGATCGCGCAATCGTGCCGAGCGCCTCGATCATCTCGGCCTCGTTCATGCCGATGCCATTGTCCTCGACGATGAGCCGCCGCTGGTCGGGGTCGAGTGTCACTGTGATCCGCGGGAGTTCGCCCGAGCCCAATTCGGGATGGCTCAGCATTTCATAGCGAAGCTTCTCGCAGGCATCGGCGGCGTTCGAGATGAGTTCGCGCAGGAACACATCTTTGTCCGAATAGACCGAGTGCACCATGAGGTGCAGCAGCTTGGCAACGTCCGTTTCGAAGGAACGGGTTTCAGGCGCAGCATCCAACGTCGTCGTCATGGCTTCTTTCCACAATCTCCTGGGTTTCGATCGCCGATCAGATGGCGAGACCGCCAAATGCTTTCAAGCAGACGCGGTGAAGACATTCCTCGATCACGCGCCGCTCCGGCATGTGGACTTGGACGAACAATGATCGGCAGGCGAAAAAAGAGCCTGCCCGGCAGGACCAGGCAGGCTTTATGAGTGGGAGGCCGCCGAAACTTTCGACTCGAAGGCCCCTCGGGTCGCAGCAAGATCGTATCGTAACGCGCCTGCATTTCCTTGCACGGATGCGACACTCGCGTGTCGCTAGAGGCGCCCGCATTCGACGAGCAGATTCGTCGCCGTTTCGAGCCGGTCCGGGGTCGGCTCTGGAGGATTGCCCTGGCGCGTCGTGCCCGGCGTCAGTGTCCATCCGCCCTCGTCCATGACAATCCGCAAACGGAGGATCGTCTTGCCCCGATTTCGAGCGTCGGCCAGGCCCCGTCCGACGGACCAATAGGCATGCTGCGCCATGATCCAGATCTCGAGCACGCGCCCGACGAAACCGGCCGGCGAGAGCTCACGCCAGCTTTCCGCCTCCCTCCTGGCCCGGCTGAGGGGCAATCGATCGGGATTCTCGAATGGGTGGCCCTGGTTCGGCGCTTCGCGGAGGCAGAGAGCAAGGGCCGCGACAATGGCAGTAGGAAGCCTTTCCTGGTCGCGAAGGACTTTCTGCAGGGAGCGAAGATGTTCGACGGGATTTGTGGTGTCCTTCGACGCGAGAATCCACTCTCCAGCGCTATCCGCCAATGACGTCTCGTCGAGGGCATCGATGAAGGCCTGTGCGAGCTGCCGGGTGGAACGGGAGGCAGGTAGAAGCGCGCCGATCGTCCAATAGAACAGACCTTCGAGCGCGAGCCGGAACAGCTGCCGGATCTGGACCGCTCTCCATTCGTCCGCCGCGATCGGGCGGTCGTTCGCGTTGCTCCATGCGTCGGCCCGATCGGCCATCCGCATTCTGATATCCTCGTACGTCGCCTCCTCGTCCGCCAGATCCGCAACGGCCGCCAGAATCAGAGCCACGCCTTTCTGGCGGGCCGGCGCCGCGCGTTCGCCGCCGAGCCTGGCGAACATGGCCTTCGCTTCGGCCGCGCGAGGCTTGTCCATCGTCCAGAGTTTACCCCAGCGCTCGGCGTCCGCCCGCTTCACGCTGACGCTTCCGAAGCGATTGAACGCCTCGTGGTCCAGCTCGCCCTCGAAGCGTTTTTCGAAGGCGTCGAGCACCGGCTCGAGGGCAGGATCGGGCTGGAATATGCCAGCGGCGCCCTCGACCGGGATCAACCAGCCCATCGTGCGCAGGCTTGGGCCGTAGTTCAGCGGCGATATGAAGCCGGTGGAATAGCGTCTCATGTTGCGCCGGGCTTCCCATTCCTCGCCGCCAAAACGATAGCGCACCGTATCCAGCATCGGGCGCATGGCCTGTGCTCCGGGTATGTCGGCTTTCGGATTGATCAGAAACTGCGACCACGCGTAGATCGCCTCGATCCGGTCGACGAAATCGCGCATCTCCTCGGCCTGTGCGCTCTGTCGCCTTCCGCGCTCGAGGATATGGCGGACGCGCCGCCAGGCCCAGGCCATCAGCGTATAGGGCCGGATGTGGCTTGCGACGTTGTTGAGGTCAGGGAGCACCCGGTCCATCAGGCCGAAATTGATCTGGCGCAGACCGAGCGGATCCACGCCGCCCATGCCGACCTTGCTTCTGTCGACCGGCTGGGGCTCGCCGGCGGTGCGGGCGACATCAAGGAGTTCGTTCAGGTCCATCACGTTCAGCAATCCCGATTGAGCAGGATTCGGCCGCAGCAACTCGCCAATCCCCGCAGCCGCAGATCTTCTCCGGCCGCAAGGGGAAGCCGCATATGGCAACGCGGGCACGACGCTCGGAAGGTCTCGAGTACCATCAGCTTGGCGAACGAGGCGGGATCGCGCAGCGCCCGGTCAAGACTGGGCCAGTGCGGCGACGAGCGAAGGCTATCAAATCCGACATCGGGACCATGCCCATCGCCGGCGGCAAGATAGGCGTCGATTTGCTCGCCCACGGTCCTTGCCGTCAGCACTTCGCCGAGAAAACCGTCGAGATCGATGCCTTCGCCGAGCAACGCCATGAAAGCCGGGATGACATCTGGAGAGACGGCAATGGTGGCCGGATCGATCCCGCGGCGCAGGAAATAGCGTCGCGCCCGAATGGCATTGTCGTCTCGTCGGTCGGCGGCATGATGAAGGAGGATGGAAGCGGCGGCGAGGTCGCTCTCGGGGCCGTCAAGCGCGGCGATCTGCGGCAACACCTTGTCGAGCCAGAGTTGCACCTTGGCCGGTGCCGGCCTGATCCGGTCGGCCAGGAAATGCGACAGCGACAGCGCCATGAGCGCGTTACGACCCGCAGCCTCGGGCGCCAGCATGGTCGTCAGCAGTTCGTCGAAGATCTGGAGCGACCGATAGTTCGCCGCTTCTTCGGACCTCGCTCGCTTCTCGCGGTCCTTTTCATCGTCGTCGTCGTCATCGTCGGTTTCGCCGCCGGCCCCCCAAGGACCGCGCGACTGCCTGAACACGGCACGGATCAGGGCCATGGTGTGCCGCCACGCGGACGATGTTTCCTCTCCGGGCGCGCCCGACAGCAAATTGGCGCCGAGGGCAGCCGCATTGAGGTCGGCGAGCGTCACCATGCCTTCGGTCCCGTCTGGCCGGCCGCCACTTCCGCCACCGCCGATGCCGAGCGATGCGGGCATGCGACTCGGATCCTCGCGAAACCACGCCAGGATGGCGGCGACGTCGGTCGGCGTTTCGGTGCCGGCGAGCATCGCCATGAGCCGCGTGGCAATCGAACCTGTGCGCCGGATCAGCTCGAGCGCCGCCGCAATCGACACGAAGCCTTCCCAGCAGCGGCTGCCTTGCTCAAGTCCGAGGATCAGACGACCGTTTTCCCAGCTTTCGAATTCGATGCCCGGCGCGTCGAGCTGGAAATGGCCGTCGCCAGAGACCACGACCGGACCCAGCGCATGGGATCCCCTGGGGGTTCGCAGCACGGCGCTTGCGTTCCCGCCAAGCCTCGGTGTCAGCGCGCGCCCCGCTATCCGTTCTCCTTCCAGCGAGGCGCTCAGGATTCCGACTGCGGAGTCGCTCGTCTCGTTCTCGTCCAGCGCGTCTGCCGGGAGGCGGGCAGGGGCCGTTCCCGGGGCCGTGACCCAGTAGCTCTTGCTGCCCCGCTGGACCCGGAGGACCCCGGCCTCGACGTTTCGCCCGAACAGACCGGCATGCGTCACATTGGCGCTGCCGCTGAGAAGGAGGCGTCCTTTGCGGCAAACCAGTTCGATCGACTTGGCATGGAGCGGTCTGTCATCGTGGCCGAACGCATCAGCGACATCGACGGGCTGCCACTTGGACCCGCCCTCGAAGGGCCAGGCATTCGAACCCGGACCGCGGACCGTTCCTGCGGGATGGGCATGGAGATGCGCTTTTTCGATACCCAGCAGCGTCGCGAGCGCACCCAGCCCGTCGGCGCGTAGATCGTAATAGGGCGAGACCGTCGTGAGGCGCGTCACGCCGCCAAGATCGTCGGCATAGAGCGCCAGCTGTTCCGCGATCGGCGCATCGAGGCTGTGCACCATATGGATATTGCCCGCCCGCGGCTGTCCCTGCGCCGATCGTCGCAGGGAACCGGCGATCGTCTCGCAGGCAGGCCCTGCCGTCGTGATGATCTGAGCCGACGCGGCGAGCTGTTCGAAAAACGCCGCCGCATCGTCAAAGGCGTCCGCAGCGAAGCTTGGATGCAGATGCTCGACCAGCTCGAGATTACCGCCCCACCCCGCGAAAGTCAGGTTGCCCGATCCGACGAGCAGATGGGCATCGTCATCGCCGAACAGCGCGCCCACTTTTGCGTGAAACACCCCATGATTTGCGCAGGCCACGGCTTCGATCTCATAGTCGCGGCCGACCCTGCGCGCGCCTTCCTCGCTCAGGCCGGCGCGCACGCCTTCCGGATCGGCCAGGATGAGGGCATTGCGACCACCCCCGCGAAGCAGCGCGTCGAGAAGCACCGCCTCGAAAAACGACAGCGAAAGCGCATAGGTCGTGAAGGCAGCGCGCCTCCATGGCGCTGCCGAGATCAGATCAAGCGGATTCACACGCACCCCCTTGGTTCAAGCCTAATCGCTCCCCAGTTCACCGACAGTAAAAATCGAGGCTTGCCGAAAGGCGATCGCTCGGCGGCTCAGCCGCTCGCCGGTTCGCCGCAAGCCAATCGGGGAAAGGGAAGGGGGGACGGAGCTGGTGTCCGGGATGATCCGGACGCCAGATGGAGCTCCTTCCCATGACCGCATCCGTTAAGCTCGCCAAGCTCACGCTTTCGCCCATCAACGTCCGCAAGCGACCCGACGAACTGCTCGAAATCCCGCAGATGGCGGCCGATCTCGAAGCGCGCGGCGTCCTGCAGAACCTTCTCGTCACCCCCGTCCGGAAACCGCGCGGCACCTTCGAGGTGTTCGATGGCGGTCGCCGCCTGCGCGGCCTGCGCCTGCTCGCCGAGCGCGGCGTGATCGACCCGGAGACCTATGACGTTCCCGTGAAGGTCCTGGTCGGTGACGAGGCGACCCTGTCCGAGACTTCGACGGCGGCCAACTTCCACCAGCTCAAGATGACGCCGGCCGAGGAATGCCGGGCGTTCCAGTATTTCATCGGGCTGACGGGCGACATCGACGGCGTCGCCAAGCGCTTCGGTCTCACCCGGCGCTTCGTCGAGGGCCGCCTGCGCCTTGCGACTCTCGCCGAACCGATCTTCGAGGCGCTGAGCGAAGGCACGATCACGCTCGACGTCGCCAAGGCCTATGCGTCGACCGAGAACCAGGAGAAGCAGCTGCTCGTCTGGAACAGCTACGGCACCAGCTACTCCAACGCCGACACCATCCGCCGTGTCATCGCCAACGAAACCATGAACTCGACCGATCCCGTCGCCATCCTGGTCGGCGAGGACCGCTACGCGGACGCCGGCGGCAAGGTCGACCGCGACCTCTTCAGCGACAGCGGCGACAAGTGGGTCAATCCCGAGATCGCGCAGCGGCTCGCCGCGGACATCATGGAAGCGGAAGCCAAGCGCGTCGGCGAGGAATTCGGCTTCGGCTGGATCCGTCCGATCGCGTCCAACTATACCCACAGCGCCGCCGCCGGCCTCTATCGCGTCATCCTGCCCGCCGCGGACCTGACCGAGGAACAGCAGCGCCGGCTCCAGGAGATCGCGGAACGTCAGCAGGCGATTTCCGTGGCGATGGACGACGAAGCCATCGGCGAGGACGCCTATAAGGCGCTGGACCAGGAATATGACGAGCTCAGCGCCGAGGAGCATGCGATCCGCAACGTCGCGCCGGTCCTGCCGGACGAACTGCGGCCGCTGGTTGGCGCCTTCCTCAAGCTGACGCCCAAGGGCGAAATGGTGCTCGACGCCGAATATTACAGCGAGGAGCCGATCCGGATCGGCGGCACCGAGGACGAGACGGGCGCCACCGCGGACAAAGGCTCGCGCAGCCGGCCGAGCGGTGCCGGCAGGGAATCCGCGAGCCCGGCCTCCCGGCCGGAAGCGGTGGCTCCGGGCGGCAAGCCGCTCAGCGCCCGGCTCTACGACGAGCTCGCGATGCAGCGGCGCGACGTCCTGGCAGCGACGCTCCTCAGCCACCCGGCCCTCGCGCTCGACTATGCGCTCTTCGTCATGATCGACGATCGCATGACCGCCGAAAGCGCCTATGGCTCGACCATTCGCGCGCGCTCGCCCCAAGACCCGGTCACTGGCGAGCAGCCTGCGACCCGCGCCCGTAGCTATCTCGCCGAAGCCCATGACGGGCTCGATGCCGGCTGGACCGAGTACCAGTCGCAGGTCGACCGGTTCGAGGCCTTCCGCGGTCTCGACGACGACGCCAAGGCGGCCTGGCTCGCCTATATCGTCGCGATGTCGCTCGAAGCGCCGAATTCCCGCGCCGAGCATTCCCCGCTGCACAACCGGCTTGCGACCATCATGGAAATCGATGTCGCAAGCTGGTGGCGGCCGACCTCGGAGAACTTCTTCGACCGGGTCAGCAAGGGTTCGATCCTGACCTTGCTCGCCGATGTCGGCGGGGCGGCGCTCACGGCGCGTCACGCAACGATGAAGAAGTCCGAAATCTCGGAATCGTGCGCCAAGCTCTTCGCCGGCGAAGCGATCGTCGAGCCGGATGTTAGCGACGCGGCGCTGGCCTGGGTCCCGAACGCGATGAAGTTCCTCGATTTTGCTCCCGCCGACGATCTCGATGTCGACGACGAGCCTGAGGACCAGGGCGTCGATCAGGAGACGCTCGCGGTGAACGACGCCGATGGCGAACCTCAGCTGGACGATCGGGACGCGCTCGCGGCCTGAGGCCTCTCACCTCCTGGAGTGCTGACCGCCGGCGCGCAGACACGCGTCGGCGGTTCCCTTCTCATCCGCACGGGAGTACCCACCATGACAGCTTCACGTCGGTCCAGCCGCGACGTTGCCGCGGAAATCACGGATCTCATCATCCGCAAACTCGAGGAAGGCGTTCCGCCCTGGTCGCGACCTTGGCGGTGCAGCGGCGCCGGCGGCCGCCCGCTCCGGCACTGCGGGACGCCTTACACCGGCATCAACACGCTCTATCTCTGGGCGCTTGGCGATGCGATGGGCTACCGCTCACGCTTCTGGATGACCTATCGCCAGGCCGAGGCGCTCGGTGCCAATGTCCGGCGCGGCGAGACCGGCGCGATCTCGGTCTATTATTCCTCGTTCAAGAAGACCGAGGAGCATCCCGAAACCGGCAAGGAGGTCGAGAAGAACATCCGCTTCCTTCGCCACTATGTCGTCTTCAATGCCGACCAGATCGACGCGCTCCCGGCCTATTTCTACGCGCCCGAAGAGGCGGAGATTCCGGTGGAACCCTCCACGCGCCAGGCGGCGATCGACGCCTTCTTCGACGCGATCCCCGCCGACGTCCGCCATGGCGGCAACCAGGCCTACTTCACGCCGACCTTTGACCATATCCAGATGCCGAGCCGCACCTCGTTTCGCAGCATGGATCTTTACGCGTCGACGAGATGCCACGAGACCGTCCACTGGTCGGGCCACTCCGACAGGCTGGCCCGCACCTTCGGCAAGCGCTTCGGCGATAAGGCCTATGCGTTCGAAGAGCTCGTCGCCGAAATCGGGGCGGGTCTCTGCTGCGCAGATCTGGGCCTGCCGAATGTGCTGCACGACAGCCATGCGAGCTATGTCGGGCATTGGCTCGGCATCCTCCGCGGCGACAAGACCGCGATCATCCATGCCGCCGCCAAGGCGGAGCAGGCCTTCGCCTACCTCAAGAGCTTCGGCAGCGCCGCAGCTGAAGGCGAATGCCACGAGGATGACGCGCCGGCACCCGCGCTCGCTGCCTGACGCCGGCTTCAGCCGCTCTCGGGCGCCAGTTTCTCAACATCAGAAAGGACGATCGCCCATGGGATGGCTTTTCATGCCCTTCACGTCGATGGGAGGCCACAAGACCGCCAAATCCTATCTCGACGCGCAACTGACCTATGAACGCACGCTCGACGACGGCGTGACCCGCGGGCTCCGAGTGCTGGCGTCCTCCTGTCCCGGGAACCGCACCTATTACGCCGCGGCTCAGGAACTGGTCGCCGGCGTTCCCGGAAGCGTCTTTGCCGTCGTCTGCCTGGTGCGCTGGAACCCGCGCTCGCGCGATGGCCATCAATTTGGATACAAGGACAGTGCGCCGTTGTGGCGCTGAAAGGAGTATCAGCAATGATGAGGTAAGTTGAGGAAGCCTCTGCCCACCAAGCTAACCTCGGGTCCAAAAGACCTGAAA
>QFNN01000117.1 GCA_003240855.1 Sphingomonas sanxanigenens | reverse complement strand
CGGAGCAGCCGCAGCCGGCTTCACGCTGCCGCCCGAAAGCAGATAGCCGTGAACGTCGTTCGAGAAAGCCGAGATGTCTTCGGCGATGCCCTTGTTGCGACGCTGCAGCCAGTTGTAGGCGAGCACCGCGGGAACGGCGACGACCAGGCCGAGCGCGGTCATGATGAGCGCTTCACCGACCGGACCGGCGACCGCATCGATCGACGCCTGACCGGCGAGGCCGATCTTGATGAGCGCGCGATAGATGCCGACGACGGTGCCGAACAGACCGATGAACGGCGCGGTCGCACCGACCGTCGCGAGGAAGGCGAGGCCGCCGCCCAGCTTCGAGTTGATGAGGTCCTGGCTGCGGGTCAGCGAGTTGTGCATCCAGTCATGCGCCTCGACCGGATCGGTCAGCTTGGCGTGCTGCTCCTGGGCGACGATCGCGTCGTCGACGATCTGCTTGTAGGCGCTGTTCTTTTCGAGCTTAGCCGCACCGTCGCGCAGGCTGGTGGTGTTCCAGAAGCTGGCGCGGATGCGCTTGCCCTGGTTGATGATCTTCTGCTGCTCGAACAGCTTGGTGAACAGGATGTAGAAGGAGAAGACCGACATCAGCACCAGGATACCGAAAACGGTCTGCGAGATCAGGCCGCCTTCCTTGAGCGCCGGGATCAGGCCGTACGGGTTTTCCCCCTGCGGAGCAGCCGCGCCGGCGGCGGCCATGAGCTGGATCAACATGTTTCTGCTTTCCTCATTATTCGGATGTTATTGAAAAGGAGGCGGGGCCCAACTCCCCGGGCGCCCGCCCCCTCAAGTTTCGTCAGTTCTGCGGCAACTGCCAGCGCACGCGGCGCGACTGATTGGTAATCCGCATCGGATTGCCGTTCTGGTCGAGCGCAGGCGAATAGCGACCGCGGCGGGTCATCAGCTTGCAGCTCGTCTCGTCGAGTTCGGCCGAACCGCTCGACTGAGTGACACGGCAATTCTGCACGCGTCCCTGCTCGTCAATGTCCCATGCGATAACGGTCGTGCCCTGCTCCTCGCGGCGCAGCGCGCCCGGAGGATAGTCGTCCGTGCTGAACCAGCGCGCAGGATCGCCCTTCGCTGCCGCAGCCTTGCTCGCCACGGGGGCGGCGGGCGGCGGGGGCGGGGGGGCCGGCTTCGGCACCGGAGCGGGTTCAGGCTTTGGCTGCGTGAACACCTGCGGCGGCGGCGTAACCGTCTGCACCTGGACGATCGGCGGCGGCGAAACCACCGGCGGCGGTTCGAGCGGCTTGTCGGGCGGCGGCGGGGGCGGCGGCTCCTCGGGGGGCGGCGGCTCCTCTTGCACGTCGAACGTCGTGAGATCCTTTGAAACGTGCTTGATCACGTTCATCGCCAGACCCGTGACGAACGCGTAACCCAGAACGGCGTGCAGAAGCAGGACGACGACAATCGCCCCGATCTTGCCGCCGCTCATTTTTTGATCAGCGTAGGCCATTCAGAAACGAAACTCCCTCATACCCCGGACGCGGCCTGACTTACCGCCAGGTCGCGTCGGCTTGGCAACAACCCCATTCCACCCTGAATTATCGTCTCGTTAGGCAGACGCGAATTGTCTATCTCGCAACGGCGACGGAACGCAAACGCTTTGTCCGCGCTGTCAGGCTAGAAGCCGTGCGTGACAATCATAAGGCGATATCGCCATTGTCCGGCAAGCGGCTGACGGGAAACGAGATGCGACACAAAATTGCCCTTATTCTGCTTTTCGCACCAATGCCTGCCATGGCGGTCCAAGATTTTGGTAATAAACCGTTAATTTCGCCGGCGACTGAATCGGGCCTCAGCTATGCGGATCTTTCCGATCTTGCGCTCGAATCGCCGGTCGTTCTGAGCGCGACAGTCGCCGAGGCGATTCGCCTGAAGGACGGCGAATCCGGAAGCATCCCTGCCGGCAAGGCGCGATTCTATGTGAGCGCAACCGTCGATACGCTGATTCGCGGCGCGGGCGGCATCGCTTCCACGGTCAATTATCTGGTCGATGCGCCGCTCGATTCGCGGGGCAAGCCGCCCCGCCTGAAAAAGAGCAAAGTGATTCTGATCGCCAGTTCGGCCAAAGGCGCCGATCTGCGCCTGGCGGCCCCGGACGCGCAGCTTGCCTGGACGCCCGCGACCGAGGCGACGCTGCGCGCGATCCTCACCGAAGCCGCAAAACCCGATGCGCCGCCCAGAATAACCGGGGTCGGCAACGCCTTCAGCGTGCCGGGCACATTGCCGGGCGAAAGCGAGACGCAGATCTTTCTGACCACCGACGATCACCGCCCGGTATCGCTGTCGATCATCCGTCGCCCGGGGGAAGAGCCGCGCTGGGCCGTGGCGCTGAGCGAGATCGTCGACGATGCGGCAGCCCCCCCGGCGCGCGACACCCTGCTCTGGTATCGCCTTGCCTGCACGCTGCCGCCGGTCATCCCCGAATCGTCGCTCGCCAATGCAGACCCCGATTCGGTGGCGCAGATTCGCGCCGATTATGGGCTGGTGATCGACGGACTCGGCCGCTGCGTGCGCACCCGGAAGTAATGCGGCTTCCATCGGTTCGCGCCGCCGGCCCGCTTCCTCACCCCTCGCGCGCGAGGTGGACGAAATCCCTGTCGAACGCGGTCAGGCTCGCGCCGCCGTCGACGAAGATGATCTGCCCCGTCGTCGCCCCGGCGCGCGCCAGATAGGCGACGGCCTCCGCCACCTCGGCGGGGCGCGACAGGCGCTGCAGCGGCATCATCGCCGCCAGCCGCTCGATCTGCCCCGGCGCATAATCGGCAGTGGGCAAAGTCAGCCCCGGCGCGACGCCGCAGACGCGCACATGCGGCGCGAGCGCGCGCGCCAGCGTTCGCGTCATCTCCGCCAGCAACTGCTTGGACAGGGTGTAACTCAGTTGGTCGCGGTGCGGATTGACGATGCGCTCGTCGAGGATATTGACGATGGCGAGCGGCGCATCCGCCGTCGCGCGGCGGGCCAGCGCCAGCGACAAAGCGAAGGGCGCAACCGCATTGACCGCGAGATGCGCGTCAAGCCCGGCGACGCTCGCCGTCCCCGCATCGTCATCCTCGAAGCGCGAGGCATTGTTCACCAGCAGCGTCGGCGCGGCCCCGAAATGCGCCGCGATCCGCGCGGGCAGCGCCTCGACCGCTTCGGCGTCGGCCAGATCGGCGACAAAAAGGCGCGACTCGACACCGGCGGCGGCGATCCGCGCGGCGAGCGCGGGATCGGGCTCTGCGGCATGCGCGCCGTGGAGCGCGAGCGCATAGCCGTCCTCGGCCAGCCGCCCGGCGATCTCCGCGCCCAGCCGCCGGCAGCTTCCGGTGACGAGCGCCAGCTTCATCGCGCGTGGCGGACCATGGTGAGGCCGATCGACTCATTGGCCTCGGCGATCGCCAGCTTGACGATCTTCACCTCGACCCGGCGCACGCGATCATCCTGCATGAACAGCGTGTCGCAGATATGATCGGCGATCGCCTCGATCAGCCCGAAATGGACGTCGCGCGGCACGCCTTCGGTCACCGCGCGCTTGAGGTCGAGATAGTTTTTGGAGGCCGACAGCGGCGTCTCGGGCTGGAAGCGATCGGGCGCGCGCAGATCGGCTGCGATCGAAACGCGCAGCGGCTGCGGCAGCTTGGTCTCTTCGGACAACACGCCGGTCAGCAGCGAGACTTCGATGTCCGCGACTTCAAGGCGCAACAGATCTTCATTCATATGAGGCATCATTGGAATCCATCGGGCGGCGACGATCGCCGGGCGCGATGCGATTAGCGCTTCCCTTTCGCGAAAGCGACGCTAAAGCGCGCCGCTTCCGGGCAAACCGGATCGTCCAAGGAGTCTCTATAGACGTGACCAGCATCGCGCCCCTCAGCCGGATCCCCGAAACCGAGATCGAGTCGCTGCTCGACCGGGCGTTCGGCGCGGACCGACATGGGCGCACGGCCTATCGCCTGCGCGCGGGGACACGCTGGATGCCGGAGCTCAGCTTCGCCGCGCTCGACGATGCCGGACGGATGGTTGGCCTCATCCAGTGCTGGCCCGTGCGGCTGGAGAATGAGCCGCTGGTCATGGTCGGCCCGGTCGCGGTCGAGCCCGATCTGCAGCAGAAGGGCACGGGCCGCGCGCTGATGGATGCGATGCTCGCCGCCGCCGACGCCAGCGACCTGCCCGGCGCGGACGCGCTGATGATGATCGGCGATCCCGAATATTATGGCCGCTTCTGGGGCTTCAGCGCCGATGCGACGGCTGGCTGGATCATCGACGGCCCGGTCGAGCGCCGCCGCCTCCTCGCCCGCCTGCGCGGCGGCCGCACCGTCGGCGCGCACGGCGCGATCCGCCCGCGCATCGAGGCATTGGTCGGCTGATCGCTGCGCCCGCGCGGTCAGGGCGCGGGCTGATCGAGGACGAAGGCGACGGTGAGTTCCTGGATCGCCGCGACGGGCTTGCCGTCGCGGTCGCGCGCTGGATCGAGCTTCCCCGCTGCCGCGACATGCCGACACGCGATCGTGACCAGCGCGGGCAATGTCACATCGTTTTCGGCCGCGCATGTCCCGATCGCACCTTCGACGTCGGTCGCGAGCAACAGCTTGAAGCCTTCGCGCGCTTTGGCGCCCGAGGGCATTTTCGACAAGCGCAGCTCGAAGTCGGCGCTCGAAGCCGGCGTCAAAGGTTTATCGCTCGACCAGATGGTTATGCGTTCGACGGTTCCGAATGCCTGATTCCCGTCGGCATCCCGCGCAGGCGTATAGCGGCTTCGCTTCAACAACAGATCGCAGGTGGCCGTGTTCAGGATCGGGTCCTTTGTCGGTATCAGCACGTCGCATCGTACGGGTTGCCCGTCGGGGGAAACGACGACCCGTGTCTTGACCGCCCCGACGCTCCTGGCGCGGCGCGCGCTCGGCGGATAGTCGGCCCACCGGAAATAGGTCTCCGGCTTCAGCGCGACCGCGCCCGCATCACCCCCAGCAGCGCCAGCGCAATCATGCCCCCTCACCCTTTTCTGTCCTACAGCCCCCTGCCGATGCTAGGCGAAGCCATGCCTTCCGCAAGCCCTTCTTCCACTACCGGATCGGGCGAGCCCGCAGGTGCGCGCGAACACCGTTCCAGCCTGTCAACTTTGTCAACTTCGACCGCGACCGGCGCAGCGCCCATTGAAATCGCCGCCGTTCCCCGGCAGGCAGGCGCGTCCTTTCCGGAGTGCCGCATGATCCGTTCCGCCTACGCCGCCGCCCTGCTTTCGCTGCTCGCCGCCACCGCCGCCCCTGCCGCGCTCCAGCCGCCGGCCAACGACATCCCGGCGCATTTCGTCCAGCCGACCGCGCAGGATGATTTCATCAAGCGCGAAGTGATGATCCCGATGCGCGACGGGGTGAAGCTCTACACCGTCATCGTCATTCCCAAGGGCGCGAAAAACCTGCCCATCCTGCTCACGCGCACGCCTTACAACGCCGCGAAGCGCGCCAACCGGATGGACAGCCCCCACATGATCTCGCAACTGCCGCAAGGCGACGAGGTTTTCGTCCAGGATGGCTATATCCGCGTCTTTCAGGACATCCGCGGCAAATACGGCTCCGAGGGCGACTATATGGTCACCCGCCCGGTGCGCGGCCCGCTCAACCCCACCGCCACCGATCATGTCACCGATGCGTGGGACACGATCGACTGGCTGGTGAAGAACACGCCCGAATCGAACGGCCGCGTCGGCATGATCGGATCGTCCTACGAAGGCTTCACCGTGGTGATGGCGCTGCTCGATCCGCACCCTGCGCTCAAGGTCGCGGCTCCCGAAAGCCCGATGATCGACGGCTGGATGGGCGACGACTGGTTCCATTACGGCGCTTTCCGTCAGGCCAATATCGGCTGGATCGGATCGCAGACCGGATACAAGGGCGCCGGTCAGGATCCCGCCATGGGCGCCTATGACGATTATGAGACCTTCCGCCGCCTCGGCTCGGCCGGCGCATGGGCGAAACTCTCGGGCTTCGATCAGCTTCCGGCCTGGAAACGGATGACCGATCACCCCGCCTATGACGCCTTCTGGCAGGGTCAGGCGCTCGACAAGCTGATCGCCGCCGCGCCATCCAAGGTTCCGACTATGTGGGAACAGGGGCTGTTCGATCAGGAGGACATGTATGGCGCTGTCCATACATGGGAAGCGCTTAAGGCTGCGGGCAAGGAAGCGAATAACTGGCTCGTCATGGGGCCGTGGCGGCACAGCCAGGCCAATTATGACGGCTCTTCGCTGGGCGTGTTCAACTGGGACGGCGACACGGCGACCCAGTGGCGGCGCGACGTGCTGCTGCCTTTCTTCAATCGCTATCTGAAGGATGGCCCGGCCTTCGATCCGCCGCGCGCGATGATCTACAACACCGGCGAAAACCACTGGGACCGCTTCAGCCAGTGGCCGCTCGCCTGCGAGCAAAGCTGCGGCGCGCCGATGAAGCCGCTATATCTGCAGTCGGGCTTCGGCCTCGGCTTCGACAAGCCCAGGGCGGCGGGCGGCGACAGCTATGTCTCCGATCCGGCCAAACCCGTTCCCTACCTCAGCCGTCCGATCAGCTTCGACGACAGCGACCGATGGAAAACCTGGCTGGTCGCCGATCAGCGTTCGGTCGACGGTCGCCCCGACGTGCTGAGCTACACGGGCGAAGTGCTGACCGCGCCCGTCCGCATCGCGGGCGCGCCTTATGCCGACATCTACGCCGCGACCACGGGCACCGATGCCGACTGGGTGGTGAAGCTGATCGACGTCTATCCCGACGAAATGGCGTCCAACCCCAGGATGGGCGGCTATCAGCTTGCAGTGAGCATGGATATTTTCCGCGGCCGCTATCGCGACAGCTTCGCCGAGCCGAAGCCGATTCCGGCGGGCAGAGTCCAGCGCTATCGCTTCCGCCTGCCGACGACCAACCACGTCTTTCTGCCGGGTCACCGGATCATGGTGCAGATCCAGTCATCGCTGTTCCCGCTCTATGATCGCAACCCGCAGACCTATGTGAAGAACATCTTCTTCGCGCAGCCGGCGGACTATAAGGCGGCGACGCAAACGATCGAACATGCGCCCGACGCGGCGAGCGCCGTCTGGCTGCCTCTGGTCGAGGCGAAGCCGGCGCAGTAACGCCGGCATCGTCATTGCGGGGAGGCGCAGCCGACGAAGCAATCCGGGGAAACGCCCTCAGCCGGCGGATTGCTTCGCGTCGCTCGCAATGACAATCGCGTTGCGGAACCGAAAGCACTGATATCATGCCTTTCAGCACCTTCGACCTGTTCAAGATCGGCGTCGGCCCCTCCAGTTCGCACACAATGGGGCCGATGACCGCCGCCGCGCGCTTCGTCGAGGGGCTGGGCGAGCGCCTGCCCTACGTCGCCCGCGTCACCGCCGATCTCTATGGATCGCTGGCGCTGACCGGCAAGGGTCACGCCACCGATCGCGCCGTGCTGCTCGGCCTGTCCGGCCGGCACCCCGATCGCATCGACCCGGACGAGGCCGACGCGATCGTGGCTGCCATCCGCGCCGAGGGACGGCTGAATGTCGCCGGTCGCCATGCCGTCGCGTTCGACGAGCAGGCCGATCTGCTGTTCCACCAGCGCGAGCGGCTGTCCTTCCACTCCAACGGCATGCGCTTTTCCGCATGGGACGCAGCGGGCGCCCTGATCGCGGACTCAGTCTCCTATTCGGTCGGCGGCGGCGCGATCGTCGAGGAAGCCGACATCCAGTCCAACGCGCCGCCGGCCGGCCTCGCCGATGCGCCCCATCCCTATCATTCGGGCGCGGAACTGATCGAACGCGCCGACGCCGCCGGGCTCGACATAGCGGGCCTCGCGCTCGCCAACGAACTGGCCGCTCTCCCGGAAACGGAAGTGCGCGCGCGGCTAGACACGATCGCCGACGCCATGTCGGCCTGCATCGATCGCGGCATCGCGTCGGGGGGCATCCTGCCCGGTGGCCTCAAGGTCAAACGCCGCGCGCCCGACGTGCTCGCCAAGCTGCTCGCGCGGCAGGAACGCGCGCTCGCCGATCCGCTTTCGGTCATCGACTGGGTCAATCTCTGGGCGCTGGCGGTCAATGAGGAGAATGCGGCGGGCGGGCGCGTCGTCACTGCGCCGACCAATGGCGCGGCCGGGATCATCCCCGCCGTGCTGCGCTATTATGAACGCTGCGTGCCCGGCGCAAATACGGAGGGGCGCCAGCGTTTCCTGCTCACCGCTGCGGCAATCGGGGCGCTGTTCAAGGAAAATGCCTCTATCTCGGGCGCCGAGGTCGGATGTCAGGGCGAGGTCGGGGTCGCCTGCTCGATGGCGGCGGCGGGGCTGGCTGCGGTGCTCGGCGGGTCGAACGCGCAGATCGAGAACGCCGCCGAGATCGGCATGGAGCATAATCTGGGGCTGACCTGCGACCCCGTCGGCGGGCTGGTGCAGGTCCCCTGCATTGAGCGCAACGCCGTCGGCGCGATCAAGGCGATCGAGGCCGCGCGGCTGGCCCTGCTCGGCGACGGCACCCACCGCGTCAGCCTCGATCAGGTAATCGAGACGATGCGCCGCACCGGCGCCGACATGAACGAACGCTACAAGGAAACCTCGCTCGGCGGCCTCGCCGTCAACGTGGTGGAATGCTAATCGCGCTTTCCGCCGTCATTGCGAGCGCAGCGAAGCAATCCAGACAGGGCGCAAAGCATCGCTCTGGATTGCTTCGCTGCGCTCGCAATGACGAGGCGGTTTGAATCCCGCTCAGAACTTCTTGGTCACCGCCAGACCATAGCTGCGCGGCTGGGCGATGCTGACATTGGCGCGGCCATAGCTGGTCGTCGCATACATCTGGGCGTGCTCGTTCCACAAATTGGTGAGGGTCAGCGCAATCTCCAGCCCCCCGCTGGTCTCGACGCCCGCGTGCAGGTCCATCAGCGCCGCGTCCTGCAGAACGAATTGCGGATTGGCGACGCTGGCGTCGAAGCTGTTGGGACGCTTGCCGATATAGCGCAGCGATCCGCCCGCAAAGCCTTCAAGTCCTGACTTGAACGACCAGCGATAAGCCGCGCTGGCCGAGCCGGCGAACTTCGGCGGCGCGGGCAGCCGCTCGCCCTTCGACGCGCCCAGCCCGGGCACCGCCT
>QFNN01000116.1 GCA_003240855.1 Sphingomonas sanxanigenens | reverse complement strand
CCGCCGCGATCAGCGCGGCGACGGTTTCGGGCGGCATCAGCGAGGGCGTGCCGCCGCCGAAGAAGATCGAAGTCAGCGGCCGATCGGCGACCAGCGCGGCTTCATGCGCCAGATCGGCGAGCAGCGCCGTGCGCCACTCAGCCTCGTCCACCCCTTTGCGGACATGGCTGTTGAAGTCGCAATAGGGGCATTTGGAAACGCAGAAGGGCCAGTGGATATAGAGGGCGAGGGGAGCGCTCAGAGCAGGGCCGCCTTCAGCCTGGCGAAGGCGCCGGCGCGGTGGCTGATCGCATGCTTCTCCGCGGGTTCGATCTCGGCGAAGGTCTCTTCGCGGCCGAGGGGCTGGAAGATGGGGTCGTAACCGAAGCCCTTTTCGCCGCGCGGAGGCCAGACGATCAGGCCGTCGACGCGGCCCTCGAAGCTTTCGATATGACCGTCGGGCCAGGCGACGGCGAGGGCGCAGACGAAGTGGGCGTCGCTGCCCGCTTCGGGGCCTTTTTCTGCTAACTTGTCATGCACAAGTCGCATGGCGAGGCCGAAATCTTTCGTTTCGCCTGCCCAACGAGCCGAGAAAATCCCCGGATCGCCGCCCAAAGCCTCGACGCACAGGCCGCTGTCGTCGGCAAGCGCGGGGAGGCCCGAAAGATCGGCGGCGAGCCGCGCCTTCAGCTCGGCATTGGCGATGAAGGTCGTGCCCGTTTCCTCGGGCTCAGGCAGCCCAAGCTCGCCCGCCGACACCGGCTCGATCCCCGCAGGCCCCAGCAATTCCGCGATCTCGCGGATCTTGCCCTTGTTGTGGCTGGCGATGACGAGCTTGCCGGGGGCGAGCTTGCGGCTGTCCTGATAGTTCATGCGACGGCCTTTTCCTGCGCCGTGAAGATCTGCGCACAGCCCATCCGCGCAAGGCGGAGCAGGCGGAGCAGCGCTTCCTCGTCATAGGTCGCGCCTTCGGCGGTCGCCTGCGCCTCGGCGATGTTGCCATCCTCGGTCAGCACGAAATTGGCGTCGGCGTGCGCATTGGAATCCTCGATATAGTCGAGATCGAGCACCGGATTGCCTTCATAGATTCCGCAACTGATCGCCGCGACTTTCTGGATGATCGGATCCTCGGTCAGCAGCCCCTGCTTGAGCAGGCCGTTGACCGCGAGGCGCAGCGCCACCCAGGCGCCCGAGATCGAGGCGGTGCGCGTGCCGCCATCGGCCTGGATCACGTCGCAATCGAGCGTGATCTGACGCTCGCCAAGCTTCTTGAGATCGACCACGGCGCGCAGCGAGCGGCCGATGAGGCGCTGGATTTCCTGCGTGCGGCCGGACTGCTTGCCCTTGGCGGCCTCGCGGTTGCCGCGCGTGTGCGTGGCGCGGGGCAGCATGCCATATTCGGCGGTGACCCAGCCTTCGCCCTTGCCGCGCAGCCAGGGCGGCAGGCGTTCCTCGACCGACGCGGTGACGAGCACCTTGGTGTCGCCGAAACCGATCAGCACCGATCCTTCGGCGTGGCGGGTGAAGTTGGGGGTGATGCTGATAGCCCGCATTTCGTCGGGCGCGCGGCCGGATGGGCGCATTGAGCCTGCTTCCTTATACTGGTTCGGCGCGGCCTTTACGCGCAAGGCGCGGCGCTTGCCAGCCCGATCGTCGCGGGCGAGAAAGAGGGTGAGGAGATTGCGATGCGCAAAGGGCTGATGATCGCCGGGCTGGCGCTGCTGCTCGCCGGGCTGCTGTTCGCGGGGCAGGGAAGCGGGATGATCCGCTGGCCCGAATCGAGCTTCATGATCGGGCGGCAGGAATGGGTGCGCCACGGCTTCGCCTTCGTCGCGGCCGGGGTCGCGCTGATGATCGTTTCGCGTCGCGCGCGCCGTTGAGCCGCGGCCGCGACTTTCCTACATAGGGCGACATGAACTCCCCCAACGTCATCGAGATGTCGGACCGTGCGCGCGAGGTGTTTCGCCTCGTGGTCGAATCCTATCTCGATAACGGCGCGCCGGTGGGATCGCGGACCTTGTCCAAATTCACGGGGCTGAACCTGTCGCCGGCCTCGATCCGCAACGTGATGCAGGATCTGGAGGAAGCGGGGCTGCTCGCCGCGCCGCATACCTCGGCCGGGCGGATGCCGACCGAAGTGGGGCTGCGCCTGTTCGTCGACGGCATGATGCAGGCGGCCGAGCCTTCGGCGGAAGAACGCGCCGAGATCGAGCGCCGATCGGCCAATGCCGGGCCGATCGAGGAGGCCATTTCGTCGGTCACCGCCACGCTTTCGGGGCTATCGGCCTGCGCGGGCATCGTGCTGGTGCCGAAGCATGAGCCGGTGCTGCGCCAGTTGGGTTTCGTGCCGCTGTCGCGCGGGCAGGCGATGGCCGTGCTCGTCGGGCAGGACGGCACGGTCGAGAATCGCGTGGTCGAACTGCCCGAGGGGGTGACATCCTCGACGCTGGTCGAAATCGGCAATTATGTGAGCGAACGGCTGGCCGGGCTGACGCTGGCGGAGGCCGAGGCCCGGCTGGCGGCGGAGATCGGGCTGGGGCGCGCGGCGATCGACCATGCGGCGCGCGAGCTGATCGCGCGCGGGCTTGCGGTCTGGTCGGGCGACGGCGCGCGGCCGGTGCTGATCGTGCGCGGGCAGGCGAACCTGATCGACGAAAGCGCCGCCGCCGATCTGGAGCGCGTCCGCCTGTTGCTCGACGAGCTTGAAGGCAAGCAGGAAATCGCGCGCCTGCTGGAGAATGCGCGCAGCGCCAGCGCCGCGCGCATCTTCATCGGATCGGAGAACAAGCTGTTCGCGCTTTCGGGATCGTCGGTGATCGCCGCCCCTTATCGCGGCGGCGACGGACGCGTACTGGGCGTGGTCGGCGTGATCGGTCCGACGCGATTGAACTATGCCCGGATCGTCCCCATGGTTGACTTCACAGCGCAAACGCTTTCGAGACTGATGACATGACTGAAGAAAAAAAGACTGACAGCAACGTCCGTGAGGACGCCCCCGAAACCACGGCGCAGGCCGATGCGGTCAATGACCGCGTGAGCGAGCTGGCCGCCGAGCTGGCCGAGGCCAAGGCCGCCGCGCTTTACGCGCAGGCCGAGACGCAGAATGTCCGCCGCCGCTTCGAGAAGGAAGCGCAGGATGCGCGCGCCTATGCAGCGACCGCCTTTGCGCGCGATGTCCTGTCCGTCGCCGACAATCTGTCGCGCGCGCTGGAGGCGATTCCCGCCGATCTGCGCGAGGACGAGAAGTTCAAGGGTCTCGTCGCCGGCATCGAAGCGACCGGGCGCGAGCTGACCGCGGTGTTCGAGCGCAACGGCATCAAGCGCATCAGCGCGCTGGGCGAGGCGCTTGACCCCAACAAGCATCAGGCGATGGTGGAGATTCCTTCGGCCGACGCTGCGCCGGGCACGATCATCCAGGAAATGCAGGCCGGCTACACGATCAAGGACCGGCTGCTGCGCCCCGCGCTGGTGGGCGTCGCCAAGGCGGGCTGATCCCCGGCGCGGATCGCGCCTTTCGATTTTTTGGTCGCGCGGAGGCGCGGAGTTGGTTCGGCATTTGATGTCGTGCCGATTCTCCGCGCCTTCGCGTCTCCGCGCGAATCCTTTATTCGGGGCGCCTGCGTCATTCTCGTCCTGCGCGGAATGGCGTAGAAGGGGGCGACAAAATGGAGGAGAGGGTGATGGACGGTGAGAATGGCGCGGGCAGGCGGCTTCTTCGTGCCGCGATACCGGCGCTGATCCTTGCGATCGGGCTGGTCGTCGGCGGCTATCTGATGGGCAACGGGCTGGTGCGCGCGCGCCATGCCGACCGGTCGGTCGCGATGAAGGGGCTGGCGGAGCGCGACGTCGTCGCCGACCGTGCGACATGGACGCTCGCCTATTCGCAGACGGGAAGCGATCTCGCCTCGCTCCAGCAGGCGATCGACGCCAATACCCAGTCGATCATGAAGCTGCTCGCCGCCAACGGCTTCACGCCCGACGAGGTCCAGGTGCGCGGGCTTTCGGTCAACCAGTACACCAACAGCAACGGCGTGCTGAACATCACGGTGCGTCAGCGCATCCAGCTTCGCACCACCAAGGTCGAGGCGGCGGCCAAGGCCTTCGCGCGGCAGGCCGAGCTGGTTCGCCAGGGCGTCGCGCTCGAGGACGGATCCTCGATGGTTTACAGTTTCACCAGGCTCAACAGCATCAAGCCCGAGATGATCGCCGCCGCCACCCGCGACGCGCGCGCCGCCGCCGAGCAGTTCGCCAAGGATTCGGGCGCGCAGGTCGGCGCGATCAAGGCGGCCAGCCAGGGCTATTTCTCGATCGGCGCGCGCGACGGCGACGGCGACGGATCGGCGGGAGACAGCCCCTATCAGAAGGTCCGCGTCGTCACGACGATCGACTTCTATCTGGATTGAGGAGGCGACACCCGCTTCGTCATTGCGAGCGCAGCGAAGCAATCCAGAGCGATGCGTCCGGCCCAGGCTGGATTGCTTCGCTGCGCTCGCAATGACGGGAGGGTGTATTTCCCGCGCCTCGGTCTGAACCCGCGCGGCGTTTCATGTCAGCCGCTTGCCGAAAGCGCGCGGATGGCGTCGGCGATATGGGCTTCGAGCGCATCAAGATAGGCGCGGCTCGAATCCTGCCTGAACGCCCCGATCGGCGATGCGGCCTTGGCGCGGTTGCAGTCCTTGCAGGCGATGACGAGATTGTGGAGCAGGTTGGTGCCGCCTTGCTTGCGCGGCACCACATGATCGAGGCTCACCTTCTGCATCGAGACGTGCGGGGGCATGATCGCGCGGCAATAGAAGCAGCGGCCGCCATAGAGGTTGAACGCCGATCGGAGCGCAGTGGGCGCCTTGCATGGCGGGGCGCCGCTGCCGAGCACGGCATAGAGCGGGACGCCGTGCGCGCTGTTCCCGGCGTGAAACAGCTTGTTGTACGGCGTCTCGGTGAGCGGATGATGCGCGATCGGGCCATGCTTCATGGGCGGCACCATAGCAGCGCTGCGTTAAGTTCGTCTTTCCCCGCCGAAGGGCAGGCAGGCGGCTTCGTCGCAGGCCGGATCGATGAAGGCGCGGCGGACGATTTCGGCCTGCTGCTCGACGCCATAACGGGCGAAGCGTTTGCCGGGCTTGAGCCTGTAGCCATAGCGGCAGAAGGGATGGCGCATCAGCACCAGCCACCAGCGGCCGCCGCGCTGCGCCTGCCAGACATGCGTCATCTCATGGATGAAATGCGCCTGCAGCGATTGCGGGGCGGCGGCGAAATCGTCGCGCCAGGCCGATCCTTCGGGATGGAACCAGATATGGCCGTCGGGCGCCATGGTGACCCCGCGCGGCTGGAAGGGCCACCATTTGCGGCGGTGGAGGCGGACGCGATCATAATCGATCGCGTCGCCGAACAACGGCCGGGCCAGCGCGCGTTCGCCCGGGGTCAGCGGCCGGCCCGGATCGCGCTTAATGTGCGGCGCCCATCGCCTTGGTGGGCGCATCGACCTGAATCTCGTTCCCGTCGGCGAAAGTGAAGATCAGCGTCATCGTCTTGCCTGCGGTGATGCCGGGATTGATCTTCCAGAACATCACATGCTTGCCGCCGGGGGCGAACTTGACTTCGCTCTTCGCCGGAATGTCGACCTCGCGGACAGGCTTCATCGACATCACGCCGTCCTGCGACGTGCTTTCGTGCATCTCCGCCTTGATCGCGACGGGGCTGGAAACCTGGATCAGCTTCGTATCGGCGTCGCCGCCATGGACGGTGAAATAGGCGACCGAGGGATTGTCGCGCACCGGCGAGAGATTGACCACGGCGTTGTCGACATAAAGCTCCGCCGGCTTCTTCTGGCAGGCGGTGGCGACGAGGGCGACGGGAAGCAGCAGCAGGGCCTTGCGCATCGAAACTTTCTCCACGGGCGTTGTGATCCGCAATCTATCGACGCGGTAATCTTGCGACAAGCGAAAGCCCCCCTATATCGCCCACATAAACCGGCCGGGGCGGTCGGCGAGTATCTGTATTTCTTTATGCAGGGGCATGAGGGTTAGAATGGCAAAAGTTATCGGTATCGACCTGGGCACGACAAATAGCTGCGTGGCCGTGATGGAAGGCGGCAAGCCCAAGGTCATCGAAAATGCGGAAGGCGCGCGCACCACGCCGTCGATCGTCGCCTTCGCCAAGGATGGCGAGCGCCTGATCGGCCAGCCGGCCAAGCGCCAGGCGGTGACCAATCCCGACAATACCGTGTTCGCGGTGAAGCGCCTGATCGGCCGCCGCTTCGACGATCCCGTCACCAAGAAGGACACCGAGCTGGTTCCCTATCACATCGTGAAGGGCGCCAATGGCGACGCATGGGTGCAGGCCGGCGGCAAGGATTACAGCCCGTCGCAGATCAGCGCCTTCATCCTGCAGAAGATGAAGGAAACCGCCGAAGCCTACCTGGGCGAGACGGTGACGCAGGCGGTTATCACCGTTCCCGCCTATTTCAACGACGCCCAGCGCCAGGCGACCAAGGACGCCGGCCAGATCGCCGGCCTTGAGGTGCTGCGCATCATCAACGAGCCGACGGCGGCCGCGCTCGCCTATGGCCTTGAGAAGCAGGACGGCAAGACGATCGCGGTCTATGACCTTGGCGGCGGCACGTTCGACATCTCGATCCTCGAGATCGGCGACGGCGTGTTCGAGGTGAAGTCGACCAACGGCGACACTTTCCTCGGCGGCGAGGATTTCGACACCAAGGTGGTCGAATATCTGGCGGCCGATTTCAAGAAAGCCGAAGGCATCGACCTGACGCAGGACAAGCTGGCGCTCCAGCGGCTGAAGGAAGCCGCCGAAAAGGCGAAGATCGAGCTGTCGTCGGCGCAGACGACCGAAGTCAACCTGCCCTTCATCACCGCCGACGCGACGGGGCCGAAGCACCTCGTCAAGACGATCACGCGCGCCGACCTGGAGAAGCTGGTCGAGGATCTGATCAAGCGCACGCTCGATCCCTGCAAAAAGGCGATCGCCGACGCCGGCGTGAAGGCCGAGGACATCTCGGAAGTCGTGCTCGTCGGCGGCATGACGCGCATGCCGCGCGTCCGCGAGGTCGTGAAGCAGTTCTTCGGCAAGGAACCGCACACCGGCGTGAACCCCGATGAAGTCGTCGCGATGGGCGCCGCCATTCAGGCGGGCGTGCTGCAGGGCGACGTCAAGGACGTGCTGCTGCTCGACGTGACCCCGCTGTCGCTGGGCATCGAGACGCTGGGCGGCGTGTTCACCCGCATGATCGATCGCAACACCACGATCCCGACCAAGAAAACGCAGACCTATTCGACTGCTGACGACAATCAGCAGGCGGTGACGATCCGCGTGTTCCAGGGCGAGCGCGAGATGGCGGCGGACAACAAGCTGCTGGGCCAGTTCGATCTGGTCGGCATCCCGCCGGCGCCGCGCGGCGTGCCGCAGATCGAGGTGACCTTCGACATCGACGCCAACGGCATCGTCAACGTGTCGGCGCGCGACAAGGGCACCGGCAAGGAACAGCAGATCCGCATCCAGGCCTCGGGCGGGCTTTCGGACAATGACATCGATCAGATGGTCAAGGACGCCGAACGCTTCGCCGAAGAGGACAAGAAGCGTCGCGAGGCGGCCGAGGCGAAGAACAACGCCGAAAGCCTGATCCACACGACCGAGCGCCAGCTTTCCGAGCATGCCGACAAGGTCGACGAGTCGCTCAAGTCCGAGATCGAGACGGCGATCGCCGCCGCCAAGACCGCAGTCGAAGGCGGCGACGCCGCCCAGATGAGCGAGAAGGCGCAGGCGCTCGCGCAGGTCGCGATGAAGCTTGGCCAGGCCATCTACGAGAAGGACCAGGCCGCCCAGGCGTCGCCGGGCGCGGACGCTGGCGAAGCCCCCAAGGGCGACGACGATGTCGTCGACGCCGAGTTCTCCGAGGTCGACGAGAACAAGGGCTAAGGACGGAACGGGCCCCGACTTCGCCCGGCCGAACGGATTTGAGGGTGCTTCCACCCCGCCGTTCGTTCCGGGCGAAGTCGAGGAACGGTTCCGCTCGGGGGCAGTATGAGCACCGACTTCGATTATTATGAGCTGCTGGGCGTTGAGCGCACCGCCGATGGCGGGACGATCAAGACCGCCTATCGCAAGCTCGCCATGCAATATCACCCGGACAAGACCGGCGGCCACGCCGAGTCCGAGGAGAAGTTCAAGGCGATCAACGAAGCCTATGAGTGCCTGAAGGACCCCGACAAGCGCGCGGCCTATGATCGTTATGGCAAGGCGGCGTTCCAGAATGGCGGCTTCGGCGGCGGCGGCGCGGGGCCGCAGGGTTTTGAAGGCTTCTCGGACATTTTCGAGAATATCTTCGGCGAGTTCATGGGCGGCGGACGCGGTCGCCAGCAGGATTCGGCGCGGCGCGGCGCGGACCTGCGCTACGACATGGAAATCAGCCTGGAGGACGCCTTCCACGGCAAGGCGACCGAAGTCACCATCGACGTTTCGGCCCCGTGCGAGCCGTGCGGCGGATCGGGCGCCAAACCCGGCACTTCAGCCAAGGCCTGCACGATGTGCGGCGGCGCGGGCAAGGTGCGGGCGCAGCAGGGCTTCTTCGTGGTCGAGCGCACCTGCCCGACCTGCCACGGCGCAGGCCAGGTGATCGCCGATCCCTGCACCGTCTGCCGCGGCGAAGGCCGCGTCGACAAGACCAAGACGCTGAGCGTCAACATCCCCCCCGGCGTCGACGAAGGCACGCGCATCCGCCTGACGGGCGAGGGCGAGTGCGGCGCGCGCGGCGGGCCGTGCGGCGATCTCTACATCTTCCTCCACGTCCAGCGGCACCCGCTGTTCGAGCGCGACGGCACGACCCTGTTCGCGCGCGCGCCGATCAGCTTCACCACGGCGGCGCTGGGCGGCGCGATCGAGGTGCCGGGGCTGGACAAGGACGTGCACGAGATTCGCATCCCCGCCGGCATCCAGTCAGGCAAGCAGATCCGCCAGCGCGGCGCGGGCATGCCCGTGCTCAACGGGCGCGGTCGCGGCGATCTGGTGATCCAGATCGATGTCGAGACGCCGACCAAAATGTCGGCGCGGCAAAAGGAGCTGCTCCAGCAGTTCCGCGAGACCGAGACCGGCGAGGAATGCCCGCAGAGCCACGGTTTCTTCTCGAAACTCAAGGGGATG
>QFNN01000115.1 GCA_003240855.1 Sphingomonas sanxanigenens | reverse complement strand
CGGTGAAAAACACCGCCAGAGGCGCTCGTCCGGATCACATCACCGAAAACGCATCGCCACCCAACAAGCCCGGAACCTCAGTCTCATGAATAGGCCGGGATAGCGACGCAACCCTGGCTTTGATCAGACGCTTGCCGAGCCCGACCCATGTGATTGCCATGCTGGTCAGCCGATAGACGTCACCGCCACCATAGCTCGGCGGCTGCAATTCATGGAGATAATGGGCAAACAGCCTAAACGTGCAAAGAACGTCCGTGGGCTGTCGAGACTTGACCAGTTCGGCATAGCCCAGATTGATCATGCACAGCAGGCGCTGCCGCTCGTAACGCTCGGCTTCATGAACATCGATCGGGCCGATGATTTCGACCTGCCGCCGGTCATGATCGATGATCACATCATCGGGATGCGGATAGCTTCGCTCCTTGTAGGGCCGAAGGTGAGACCATGGCTTTGGATCCGGCTCAGTGACGGCCGCCGCCTTGTAATTGGTCCAGAATTCGTAACTTCGCTCCCTGGCCTCGCGGGCCTCCGTGTCGGCAGCGCGGAGTTGGGCGATAGCGTCTTGTGCGGCAAGCCGGTTGCCCTTCAGGCCCTGCAGCTGAAGCGAACGCATAAGCGCTTCGGCTATTGGCATTTCCACTGAGCGCCCACCTTCAGTGAGCGTCAAAGTCCGCAGTCCGCTCCTTTGGAATGCCGCCTCGACATGCCCATCTCCAAACCGCAAAGGTTCGCGCTTCTTCTTCGGGCGACCCTTGGGATTTCCGGAAACACCCTTTTTGAACTGGGTCGCTTGAGGCGGATTGCGGTAGCCAACCTGGCTCTTCTCCTTCTGTTCGCTCATCACAGCTGCTCCGATCCGACTGCGAGCGCGGCTACCGCCTCTTCGGCTTCTTCAAACGATCGACCATCGGCGGCGAGCGTGGCGGCTTTGCCGGTGTAACGCTGCCATCGGCGCACGATCGTATCGCAGTAGAGTGGATCATATTCGATCAGGCGCGCGACGCGGCCGACCTTGTGTGCCGCGATTAATGTCGTGCCGGAGCCAGCGAACGGATCAAGGATTATCTCCGCGCGCTTCGAACAGTCACGGATCGCGTCGGCGACCAGTGCAACGGGTTTTACGGTGGGATGCATCGCCAGTTCATCAGCCCGCGTGACGCTCATGCTGCTGATCCCCGGATAGTCCCAGACATTGGTGCGGTAACGCCCCGTCTCTCCCAGTCCAAAGCTGTTCGTATGGGCCGCGGTGCCGACCTTCCAGACGAAGATCAGTTCATGCTTCGAGCGATAGAAGCTGCCCATGCCGCCGTTGGTCTTGTTCCAGACAATGAGATTTTTGAGCTCGGAAAAGACTTCGCCGCCCGCCTGGAGCAACTCGCCCATGTGCCGCCAGTCCATGCATATGAATGCAATCGCGCCATCCCGGCTGGCGCGGGCCGCATGGCCAAGCGTCTCGGTCAGGAAGGTCGTGAACTGCGAAGCCGACATTTCGCCGCTCGCAAAGGCGAATTCGCGGTGCCGCACCTCACCCAGGCCCGATACATGTCCGGAGATCGGGACATTATAGGGCGGATCGGTGAAGACCATGTCCGCGCGCTCGCCGCCGAGCAGGGCTGCATAGTCATCAGTCGAGCGCGCGTCGCCGCAGATCAGGCGGTGCTGGCCAAGCAACCAGATATCGCCACGCTTTGAGATCGCCACATCCCGAAGCGGGGCGGCAATGTCCTCGGGCCCCGTCTTTGCCGCCGGATCGGCATCGGATTTGCCGTCAAGAACGAGATCGATCTCTGACAGCTCGAACCCCGTCAGTTCGAGATCGAACCCCAGATCTATCAGGCCCTGAAGCTCGGTCGCGAGTAGGTCGCTATCCCAGCCCGCATTGAGCGCCAGCTTGTTATCGGCAAGCACATAAGCGCGGCGTTCGGCCGGGCTCATATTGGACAGAAGCAAAGTCGGGACTTGAGCCAAGCCCATCATTTTGGCCGCCGCAACGCGACCATGGCCTGCAACGATCCCGTCATCGTCGTCGATGAGCACCGGGTTGGTAAACCCGAAGCGCTCGATCGAAGCCGCAATCTGTTTCAGCTGTTTTTTGGAATGAGTGCGCGCGTTATTGACGTAAGGTTTTAGCGAGGCAACCGAACGCAGGACGATCTGGCGATCGATTGTGGGGGTAATAGCCATCCATATTCTCCAGTGAATGATAAACTTGGGAATATGGTCGGCATGGGGGCTCCGGAATGTCTCGGGGGTTGTCGGTGCCGGCGACTATAACCCAGATCGTTGCAGGCGCAGACTATAAAAATTGCGATTTTTGACACCTGAGACGAATTTTTCCGTCGCTTTTCGGTGGGATACGACTGAATCTATCCCATCATGCTGCCCGTTTATCCCACTATGATGTCGATCGGGCGATTGGGTGTCCCAAGCGGCTGATCGAGAGCCCGCCGCGCCGGCGATGTGCAATTGCGCAAAAACGCTGGGAACGAGCCGATTTTATGAACCTCGCCTGTTTGCTGCGGGTTTGATCAGCTTGCGATCCAGCGCCGTTAGCTTGGGAAGAATTCCCTGAAACGGGCAGCGCAATTCCCTGCTTCGGGTTTTGCATTGTACCCGCAAAGTCGCACTTTCGTGTCAGATTTGACCGATTGGCGCGATCAGACCCGCGTCTTAAAACACGCGAACAGCGAATATCAGGCTCAGACTGGTTCGCTCGCAACTGCGTGGCGCACCAAACACCCCGTCGTTATTTCACGCTCCGCATGGGCTTTGGCTGTGCGGGTTGTCGGGGCTATGGACGCGTATCGCGATCTGCCATGCCGGCGTCATCCCAGCGTAACTGGTACAAGCCCATTCCCATTTTGGCACGCTCCATGCGCATCTTTCCTTGCGGCGCAACGCGTTGCGCGTTGACCCCTCATTAAATCCGATTAACTTGTCGTTAATCATTCGGCGGAGTGGGAATCTGCTTCGAATGGGGTTTGCGGGTTTCCGCTGCACTCAAGGGGGTCTAACATGTCCAAGTTTTCGCGCTCTGTCCTGCTCGGCGCCGTGATGGGCGCTGCGCTCGCCGCCCAGCCTGCGCAGGCGCTTACCTTCCAGCTCATCGACTATAATGGTTCGGTCGCCGGCACGGTCGCCGAGCGGGGCTTCAAGATGGCTGCCGCCTATTGGTCGTCGGTGCTCACCAGCGACGCCGTCGTCCGTCTCGAGATCGGCTATATTCCGCTCGCCACCAACGTGATCGGTTCGACGGGCAGCACGCGCTATGGCGTGACGGCGTCGAGCGTCTATCAGCAGCTCGCCGCCACCGGCAACAGCGCGCTCGACGCCACTGCTGTCGCCAACCTGACGCCGCTGACCGCGGCCGGCGGCCTGCAGATGATCACCAGCGGCTATCGCAACGATGCGACCAAGGTCGGCATCGACGTCTCGAAGCAGGTGTTCGACAACGACAACAGCGCCAACAATCTGACGATGGGCGTCAACGGCGCCGCGCTGAAGGCTCTTGGCTATACCGGTTTCAACCCGAACCAGCGCGACGCGCAGGTCAACTTCAGCACCAACTTCGCCTTCGATTTCGATCCGACCGACGGCATCACGCCGGGCAAGATGGACTTCATCGGCGTCGCGATCCACGAGATTGGTCACGCGCTTGGCTTCACCAGCGGTGTCGATATCTACGACAATCCCGCCAACGCCAACGCCAACGCCAACGGATCGAGCAACATCTGGACCACGCTCGATCTGTTCCGCTACAGCAACGATCCCAACAATGTCGCACCGGGCGCCGGGCCGGCGCTGGACCTGTCGGTTGGCGCGAACGCCTATTTCTCGATCGACGGCGGTCAGAACCAGTTATTCGGCGGCTCGCTCTTCTCCACCGGCCGCAATCAGGGCGATGGACAGCAGGCGTCGCACTGGAAGGATCTTGGCGGCTGCACCGGCCAGGAAGGCATCATGGATCCCAACTTCTGCTACGCGCAGATGGGTGAGATCACCGCGCTCGACATCGCGGCCTTCGACGCGCTGGGCTGGAATGTCTCTTTCGACGTTCTCGCCAATTCCGGTTACAAGATCACCTCGGCGGACATCTATCGTCGCTTTGCGGCCAGCGTGCCGGAGCCGGCGACCTGGGCGATGCTGATCGCCGGTTTCGGCATGGTCGGCGCTGCAGTGCGCCGCCGCCGGACGACGATCGCTTTCGCCTGATCGGTCGTTTTACCGCAATGAAGGGGGCGTCCGCCGATGCGGACGCCCTTTTCATATCCGGTCTCAGCAGCCGAGCAGATCGGCCAGCCCGCCCAGACCGTCCGCGCGATAGTTCCACGCCTGCGCCGCGTCGCGATCGGGCGCGGGGCGACCGCCATATTCCATGGGGCGATCGATATAGGCGGTCATCAGTCCGCATGCGCGCGCGGCGGCAAGATCGCTGTGATGCGCTGCGACGAGGCAAAGCTCGCCGGGGATCATCTGCAGCGCCCGGGCTGTCGCCAGATAAGCCTCGGGCGCTGGCTTGTAGACGCGGCTGAACTCGGCGCCGAGAATGGCGTCCCATGGCAGGCCTGCCCGTCTCGCCATAGCGAGCATCAGTGCGACATTGCCGTTGGACAGCGTCACAACAGGGAAGCGCGCCTTGAGCCGCGTCAGCCCGGCCACCGAGTCGGGCCAGGGATCGAGGCTATGCCAGCCTTCATTCAGAGCGGCGAGCTGGCTTTCGGGAATTGCCGTCGCGTCGATGTCGAGGTCGGCGAGCAGGCTGTCGAGCATTTCGCGGTGAAGCGTATCGAGGATCACGAATGGCCGGCCGGCCGTCATTTCGGCCATGGCGCGGAGATAGCGTGCGCGCCAGCCGTCCGCGAACGCGGCGGGATCGATGTCGTCGCGGCCGATTGCGGACAGGAAGGGCGCGGCCTCGCGTGCGATGCTGGTCCGCCAGTCGACCACCGTTCCGAACACGTCAAAGGCCAGTGCTTTGGGCATTGCCGAGGTCATTTCGCGCCCCTTGGTCATTTTGTCAGACGCTAGCCCCTTTCCTTCGTGCGCGGAAAGGCCGAAAGGGCGCGCGACATCCTCATTTTCCGCGAGGCAAGATGACCACGACCATCCGCGCAGCCGACCTGATCGAAAGCGTCGCCGATGCGCTCCAGTATATCAGCTATTATCACCCCATGGATTATATCCGCGCGCTGGGCGATGCCTATGCGGTGGAGGAATCGCCGGCCGCGAAGGACGCGATCGCACAGATCCTGACCAACAGCCGCATGTGCGCCGAGGGGCATCGCCCGATCTGCCAGGATACCGGCATCGTCAACGTCTTTGTCAAATGGGGCATGGACTGCCGCCTCGACGACATTTCGCGCCCCTTGCAGGACGTGGTCGATGAAGGCGTGCGCCGCGCCTATCTGAACCCCGAGAACAAGCTGCGCGCGTCGGTGCTGGCCGATCCGGCCTTCACGCGCCGCAACACCCGGGACAACACCCCCTGCGTCCTCAATGTCGAGATGGTGACGGGCAGCAAGGTTTCGATCGATGTCGCGGCCAAGGGCGGCGGCAGCGAGAACAAGTCCAAGTTCAAGATGATGAATCCCAGCGATTCGATCGTCGATTGGGTGCTTGAGATGCTGCCGCAGATGGGCGCCGGCTGGTGCCCGCCCGGTATGCTTGGCATCGGCATCGGCGGCACGGCCGAACATTGCGTGCTGCTCGCCAAGAAGGCGCTCATGGAGCAGATCGACATGAGCGTGCTCAAGGAGCGCGGACCGCAGAACGACCTCGAAGCGCTGCGCATCGAGATTTTCGACAAGGTCAATGCGCTGGGCATCGGTGCGCAGGGACTGGGCGGGCTTTCGACCATCCTCGACGTGAAGATCATGGATGCGCCTTGCCATGCGGCGGGCAAGCCGGTGGCGATGATCCCGAATTGCGCGGCGACGCGCCACGCGCATTTCACGCTCGACGGATCGGGGCCGGCCTATCTTGACGCGCCCGATCTCGATGCCTGGCCCAAAGTCGACTGGAAGCCCGACGCGGCGGCGAAGCGCGTCGATCTCGACACGCTGACGCCCGAGGTGGTGCAGAGCTGGAAGCAGGGCGACCGCCTGCTCCTCAACGGCAAGATGCTTACCGGGCGCGATGCCGCGCACAAGCGCATCAAGGACATGCTCGATCGCGGCGAGCAACTGCCGGTCGAGTTCAAGGGGCGGGTGATCTACTATGTCGGCCCGGTCGATCCGGTCGGCGAGGAAGTGGTTGGCCCCGCCGGCCCGACCACCGCGACGCGCATGGACAAGTTCATGCGCATGATGCTCGATCAGGGGCTGCTCGCCTGCGTGGGCAAGGCCGAGCGCGGCCCGGCCGCGACCGAGGCGATCAAGGACGCCAAGTCCGCCTATCTGATGGCGGTCGGCGGCGCGGCCTATCTCGTCGCGCGCGCGATCAAGGGATCGAAGGTCGTCGGCTTCGAGGATCTCGGCATGGAGGCGATCTACGAGTTCGAGGTGAAGGACTTCCCCGTGACCGTGGCGGTCGACAGCGAAGGCAATAATGTCCACCAGCTCGCGCCGCTCGTCTGGCGCGAGAAGATCGCGAAGGAAGGCCTGCTCGAACGGGCCTGAGGCCTTTCAGGGCCGGGCGAGCCATTCCTCGGCTGCGGTAAAGGCGGAGCGGCGTCCCTTTTCGTCGTCGGGAACGGCGGTGACGAAATAGGCGACGCCGCGCTTCGCCTTGCGGTCGACCCACAGGCCCGAGCGCAGGCCATAGGCTGAACCGGCATGGCCGATGCGGCGGGCCTTATCGCCGAACGGATCGTCGCGACACCCCTTGCGCTGGGTGGCGAGCGTCTGGAGCGCGAGACCGTAGGTGCAGAGGAAGCCGTCATCGGCGTCCTCGCCAGTGACGCCGTTCGTCCCGTCATAGACCCAGTCGGGGCCGATGAGCGTGGCGAGCGATGCGGGGGTAAGGAAGCCTTCGCCTCCGTCGAGGAAAAGCTGGCCGATGCGCGCGAGCCCCTTGGCCGAGATGCGCATGCCGCCCTGCGGACTGAACAACGCGCCGTTGGCGCCGAGGCTGTAGTCGGCGAGGGCGCAATCGCCATTTGCCGGAACGAGGACGGGGCAGGCGGGTCGGAGTCCGCCTAGGTTGTCACGCAGAACACGAGCTTCGGCGTTGGTGAGGGTGACGGCGCGAGCGATCGCGCTGTCGGAGCAGGTCGACCAGTTCATGCAGGCGTCGAGATCAAGTGGCTGAAATACAAGGCGTTTCATCAGGAGATCGAAACGCTCGCCAGTCGCCTTCTCCATTATCGAGGCGATGACCGGAAAATTGAGATTGGTGTAGCGGAACCAGCTCCCCGGCGCATGCGCGCCATCCCAGGCGCGGGGATCGGCGAGCGCGCCCTGAAGCGTCGCGCCCAGCGGCAGGACATAGTCGATCCCGTCCGTCAGGCTCGACCGGTGGGAGAGGAGCAGGCGCAGCGTAATCGGCGTATCGGGATAGGCCGGATTGCGCAGCCGCCAGCCCAGCCAGCGCGAGACATCGCTGTCGAGATCGAGCGTCCCCGCCTCGACCAGCCGCATCACCCCCATCGCCACGGCGAGCTTGGAGATTGAGGCGACGCGCACCGGATCGTCGGCAGTGACGCGCCGGCCGGTCGCGGGATCGGCCACGCCGCCCGCCTCCACGGCGCGCACGCCCCGCGCATCGAAGGCGACGCGCACCCATGCGCCGCGCGCAGGCGGGGGAGGCGGCGCGCTCACGCAACCGCCGACCAGGAGACTTGCGAGGATCGCCCAAAGCCTTATCTGCATGGAAAGGCAGGATAGGCGTTGCGATGGGAAGAGCAATCGGAAGGCTGGCGCGGTGGCTGGGAACCGTGCTGCTGTTCCTCGTCGTGGCGATCTGCCTGATTCTGACGCTCGTCCCGCCCTTTCTCGATTTCCGCTATTATGACGGGCCGGTCTCGGGCCATTATGACGGCGACCGCTTCTTCAATCCCGACGGAGACGACACGTTCAGGCCGCCGGGGGGGCAGAGCCGCTTCATCATCCGCTATCTGACGGGGCGCGACGATCGGCCCGAATGGCCGGCGCACACGCCCGTCACGCCCATCAAGCCGCCTGCGCGCGTGGAGGGCGAACGCATGGTCGCGACCTGGGTAGGCCATGCGACGGCGCTGATCCAGACGCAGGGGTTGAACATCCTTGCCGATCCGATCTGGTCGCGCACGGCCGGGCCGCTCAGCGTCGGCCCGGCGCGCGTCGCCGAACCCGGCGTGCGCTTCGACGATCTGCCCAGGATCGACATCGTCCTCGTCAGCCACGACCATTATGATCATATGGATCTGGCGACGCTGAAGCGGCTGGAGGCGCGCGATCATCCGCTGATCGTCACCAGCCTGGGCAATGACAGCGTGATGAAGCCGGTGGGCGCGAAGGTCGCCGCGCTCGACTGGGGACAGAGCATCGATGTGAAGCCCGGCGTCTCCGTGGTGGTGACGCGCAACCATCATTGGGGATCGCGCTGGATCGCCGACCGCAGCCGCGCCCTGTGGTCGAGCTTCGTGGTGAAGCTGCCCGGCGGCAATATCTTTTTCGCGGGCGATACCGGGCCGGGCGACATGCGCTGGCCCGAGGAGGCGGCGAAATACGGCCCGGTGCGCCTGGCCTTCATCCCGATCGGCGCCTTCCGTTTCGCGCCGGGCGAGATGCGTGCGGGCAGCCATATCGGCCCGGTCGACGCGGTGAAGGTGTTCGAGCGGCTGGGCGCATCCTTCGCCATCCCCATCCATTGGGGGACGTTCCATCTCTCCTACGAAGCCTATGATACGCCGCCCAGGCTGCTGGCGCTGGAAATGCGCTGCGCCGGGATCGACCCCGCCGCCTATCGGGCGACGCCGATCGGCGCGCAGGTGGAGGTGCCGCCCTACGCGCCGCCGCGGCGCGTGGCGCGTCAATGCCCGAGCGCGGCGGAGCTGGAGGCGCTACGCTAGGCAAGCGCCCCGACACCGCACGGCCGGCTTGTGGCGCATGCCGACGATCGGGCGATCGCGCCACCACGCCGGCGTGGACGCATTAGCTTCGCTGGCCGACTGAGACGCCCAGCCCTATTGGCCGAGGCGTTCATCGCGATCTTAAAATATGCGGCGCTTAGCCCGGCCTATTCATGAGACTGAGGTTCCGGGCTTGTTGGGTGGCGATGCGTTTTCGGTGATGTGATCCGGACGAGCGCCTCTGGCGGTGTTTTT
>QFNN01000114.1 GCA_003240855.1 Sphingomonas sanxanigenens | reverse complement strand
CGATGAAAGTGGATAATCAATGAGAAACGTCGCGACCTATCCTGCTACGGTCTGCGCTCCAATGGATGAAAAGCGGGCGGCCGATGACGCGCGCTTCGGACACCATGCCGAGGCCCATATTTTCCGGTGAAACCCGGCTGTCCGCAGAGCGGTCGCGATTGTCGCCGAGCAGGAAGATGTGCCCCGCAGGAACGACCGTTGTGGGCATGTCGTCGAGGGCCGATTGTTCGATTTTCACGATATGATGTGGTGATGCCTCACCCGGAAATTGTTCCGTGAACAGGATTCCGGATTCCATTCCGTCGGACCCGCTGACGTCTATCTTGCCTTCGTTGCGCTGGAGGGCGGCCTTCCCATTGATGATCGGCACGCCAGCACGCATGGCGACGCTGTCGCCTGGAAGCGCCGCCACGCGCTTGACGTAGATCGCGTCGGGCGTGCGAACGAGGACGATAGCGCCCATGGCAGGCCGCTGCCTGGCTCGCATATCCGCAATGATCTTGTCGCTGCGGCTGAGGGTGGGGGCCATGCTGTCAGACGGAAGATAGAAGGGCTTGTAGTAGCTGTGCGCGAGCTCGATCGCGAGATCGCTGGCCAGCCCGGAGATTATGATGATGACTACCAGCACATACCAGCGCGCATAGAGGGGGAGGCGGGCCGGCCGTTCGCGACTTGCGCGCCAGGTCAGCCAAACTGATCCACCGAGGATTGCCAGCGCCATCGCGATGGCGGCGGCGGACACCGCGATACCGCCTGCTAACGTCATCGTCGGGAGGAGGGCGAAGGCGAGCGTAAAGGCCAGAAGCACAAAAACAGGCGCTGCGAGAAACGCGAATCCGCGCCGCGCCTCACCGACCCTTAACAGGCCAAGGCCGGGGCCCAGGATGTTGAGCGCCGAAATACCCAATCGCGTCGCAATCGACCGCTCAGCCATCAAAGTCCTCGCCCCCAAATGCCCGCGAGCCTTGTAGCGGACCAGCTTATGCGTAGTGTAAGGCGTGCCGCCGCGCCACCGCTTCGCCTGCCCGTTGACCCCGCGCGACTCCAAAGCTATAGGCCGCCATCGCTCGCGGACCCCCCAGGGAGTCGGTGGGCGAGCTTGAACATTGCTGGAAGCATGTCAGGGCCAAGGGGGCCGAGCGCCGCCGTGGCTCTTTTGTGTTGGTTCGATTCGGGCTCCGGCAAAGTAACCGCCAGATCATCTGGTAACGAAAAAGGTGAAGGCTTCATGCCGACGATCAATCAGTTGGTCCGCAAGGGCCGCGAAGCGCAGAAGACCAAATCCAAGGTCCCTGCGATGGAGGCGAACCCGCAGAAGCGCGGCGTTTGCACCCGCGTTTACACGACGACTCCGAAGAAGCCGAACTCGGCTCTCCGCAAGGTTGCGAAGGTCCGCCTGACCAACCAGCGCGAAGTCATCAGCTACATCCCCGGCGAGGGGCACAACCTGCAGGAGCACTCGGTGGTGCTGATCCGTGGCGGCCGCGTTCGCGACCTTCCCGGCGTCCGTTACCATGTTCTCCGCGGCGTGCTCGACACGCAGGGCGTCAAGGATCGCAAGCAGAGCCGTTCCAAGTACGGCGCGAAGCGTCCGAAGTAAGAAGGATAAGCTGAAATGGCTCGTCGTCGTCGTCCCGAAAAGCGGGAAATCCTCCCTGATCCCAAGTTCGGGGATATCGTCCTTTCCAAGTTCATGAACAGCGTGATGCTGGACGGCAAGAAAGCCGTCGCCGAAGGCATCGTCTATGGCGCTCTCGAAACCGTCGAGACCCGCGCCAAGAAGGATCCCCTTCAGGTGTTCCATGACGCGCTGAACAATGTGAAGCCGGGCATCGAGGTCCGCAGCCGCCGCGTCGGCGGTGCGACCTATCAGGTTCCCGTCGAGGTCCGTCCGGAGCGTTCGCAGGCTCTCGCGATCCGCTGGCTGATCAGTGCGGCCCGCGCGCGCAGCGAGCACACCATGGCCGCGCGTCTGTCGGGCGAGCTGCTCGACGCCTCGGCCAACCGCGGCAATGCGGTGAAGAAGCGCGAGGACACGCACCGCATGGCGGAAGCGAACCGCGCGTTCAGCCACTACCGTTGGTAATATCGGCGCTGGCAATGCTGGCGCTGGTAATTTTCTTACCTACATATTGGGGAGCCGGATCGTCCGGTTCCCCGCATCGCTAAGGAACCTGAAATGGCCCGCAGCCATCCGCTCGAGCGCTACCGCAACATCGGCATCATGGCGCACATCGACGCCGGCAAGACGACGACGACGGAGCGCATCCTCTATTACACCGGCAAGTCCTACAAGATCGGCGAAGTGCACGAAGGCACGGCGACGATGGACTGGATGGAGCAGGAGCAGGAACGCGGCATCACCATCACCTCGGCGGCGACCACCTGCAAGTGGCGCGCGGAAGAGGGCAAGGGCGAAGAGCATCTGATCAACATCATCGACACCCCGGGGCACGTCGACTTCACGATCGAAGTCGAGCGTTCGCTGCGCGTGCTCGACGGTGCGGTGGCCTGCTTCGACGGCGTCGCCGGCGTGGAGCCGCAGTCGGAAACGGTGTGGCGTCAGGCGGACAAGTACAAGGTTCCGCGGATGTGCTTCGTCAACAAGCTCGACCGCACCGGCGCCGATTTCTATTATTGCGTCGATTCGATCATCGAGCGTCTCGGCGCGCGTCCGGCGGTGCTGTATCTGCCGATCGGAATCGAGGGCGGGTTCAAGGGCCTGGTCGATCTGGTCGAGAATCGCGCGATCATCTGGCTCGAGGAGAGCCTGGGCGCGAAGTTTGAATATCAGGACATTCCCGCGGACATGGTCGAAAAGGCGGCCAAGTATCGCAGCGATCTGATCGAGATGGTCGTCGAGCAGGACGACGATGTCATGGAAGCGTATCTTGAGGGCAACGAGCCCGACACGGCGACGCTCAAGAAGCTGATCCGCAAGGGCACGCTGGCCATGGATTTCGTGCCGATCGTCTGCGGCTCGGCGTTCAAGAACAAGGGCGTGCAGCCCTTGCTCGACGCCGTAGTCGACTATCTGCCGAGCCCGCTCGACATTCCCGACGTGCAGGGCGTGAAGCTCGACGGCGAGACCCCCGATTCGCGTCCGGCTTCGGACACCGCGCCGCTGTCGCTGCTCGCGTTCAAGATCATGAACGACCCGTTCGTCGGCTCGCTCACCTTCGCGCGCATCTATTCGGGCACGCTCGCCAAGGGCAGCTACCTGAACTCGGTGAAGGACAAGAAAGAGAAGATCGGCCGCATGCTCCTGATGCACGCGAACTCGCGTGAGGACATCGAGGAAGCGCGCGCCGGCGACATCGTCGCGATCGCGGGCCTCAAGGAGACCACGACGGGCGATACGCTGTGCGACCCGGCGAACCCGATCATCCTGGAGCGCATGGAGTTCCCGGAACCGGTCATCGAACTGTCGGTGGAGCCCAAGACCAAGGCCGACCAGGAAAAGATGGGCATCGCGCTCAACCGCCTGGCCGCCGAGGATCCCTCGTTCCGCGTTTCGACCGATCACGAATCGGGCCAGACGATCATCAAGGGGATGGGCGAACTCCACCTCGAGATTCTCGTCGATCGTATGAAGCGCGAGTTCAAGGTCGAGGCCAATGTCGGCGCGCCGCAGGTCGCCTATCGCGAATATCTCGCGAAGAAGGTGGACGTGGACTATACCCACAAGAAGCAGTCGGGCGGCTCGGGCCAGTTCGGCCGCGTGAAGGTGACCGTGGTCCCCGGCGAGCGTGGTTCGGGCTTCCAGTTCTTCGACGAGGTGAAGGGCGGCAACATTCCGCGCGAATATATTCCCTCGGTCGAGAAGGGCTTCCGCGAGACCGCCGAGACCGGTTCGCTGATCGGCTTCCCGATCATCGACTTCGAGGTTCACCTGACGGACGGCGCCTATCACGACGTCGACTCGTCGGCGCTGGCCTTTGAAATCTGCGCCCGCGGCGCGATGCGTGAAGTGGCCCAGAAGGCCGGCATCAAGCTGCTCGAGCCGATCATGAAGGTCGAGGTCGTCACCCCGGAAGATTATCTGGGCGACGTCATCGGCGACATGAACAGCCGTCGCGGCCAGATCCAGGGCACCGACACGCGCGGCAACGCGCAGTCCGTCGAGGCCATGGTCCCGCTGGCGAACATGTTCGGTTATGTGAACCAGCTCCGTTCGTTCACGCAGGGCCGCGCCCAATACTCGATGCAGTTCTCGCACTATGACGAAGTGCCGCAGAACGTTGCGGACGAAGTGAAGGCGAAGCTGGCGTAACGCGAAAATTGTGGTTATGGGCGCGTCCGCATCGGGCGGCGCGCTCGAAGAAAATGATCTGAAAGAAGGTAAGGAAAAATGGCGAAAGCGAAGTTCGAGCGGAACAAGCCGCACTGCAACATCGGCACCATCGGCCACGTCGACCACGGCAAGACGTCGCTGACGGCCGCGATCACCAAGGTTCTGGCCGAGACCGGCGGCGCGACGTTCGTCGACTACGCCAACATCGACAAGGCGCCGGAAGAGCGCGAGCGCGGCATCACCATCTCGACCGCGCACGTCGAGTATGAGACCGCCGACCGCCACTATGCGCACGTCGACTGCCCGGGCCACGCCGACTATGTGAAGAACATGATCACCGGCGCCGCGCAGATGGACGGCGCGATCCTCGTCGTGTCGGCCACCGACGGCCCGATGCCGCAGACCAAGGAGCACATCCTGCTCGCCAAGCAGGTCGGCGTGCCGCAGATGGTCGTGTTCATGAACAAGGTCGACCAGGTCGACGATCCCGAGATCCTGGAGCTCGTCGAGCTCGAGATCCGCGAGCTGCTCTCGAAGTATGACTTCGACGGCGACAATATTCCGATCGTCAAGGGTTCGGCCCTCTGCGCGCTCGAAGGCAAGGATCCGCCGATCGGCCATGACGCCGTTCTCGAGCTGATGCGCGCCGTCGACACCTGGATCCCGCAGCCGGAGCGTCCGCTGGACAAGCCGTTCCTGATGCCGATCGAGGACGTGTTCTCGATCTCGGGCCGCGGCACCGTCGTGACCGGCCGCGTCGAGACCGGCATCATCAAGGTGGGCGAGGAAGTCGAGATCGTCGGCATCAAGGACACCAAGAAGACGACCGTCACCGGCGTCGAGATGTTCCGCAAGCTGCTCGATCAGGGCCAGGCCGGCGACAACATCGGCGCGCTGATCCGCGGCGTCGGCCGTGAAGAGGTCGAGCGTGGCCAGGTGCTCTGCAAGCCGGGTTCGATCACCCCGCACACCGAGTTCACCTCGGAAGTCTATGTGCTGTCGAAGGACGAGGGCGGCCGCCACACGCCGTTCTTCGCCAACTACCGCCCGCAGTTCTACTTCCGCACCACCGACGTCACCGGTGAGGTCGTCCTCCCCGAGGGCACCGAGATGGTGATGCCGGGCGACAATGTTCAGCTCGGCGTGAAGCTGATCGCCCCGATCGCGATGGATCAGGGCCTGCGCTTCGCGATCCGCGAAGGCGGCCGCACCGTCGGCGCCGGGGTTGTCGCGAGCATCCAGAAGTAATATAGCGTTTGGGCCGCCCGATTCCCGGAAGGGAGTCGGGCGGCCTTAATTTGTGAAGCCCGACCATACGGGCATGGCTCTTTCGCATCGGTAGTGGACATGGAAACGCAGAATATCCGGATTCGCCTCAAGGCGTTCGATCATCGTGTGCTGGATCAGGCCACCGGCGACATCGCCGACACGGCCCGTCGTACCGGCGCCCTCATTCGCGGCCCCATTCCGCTGCCGACGCGCATTGAGAAGTTCACGGTCAACCGTGGCCCCCACATCGACAAGAAGTCGCGCGAGCAGTTCGAGGTGCGCACCTACAAGCGCATGCTCGACATCGTTCAGCCGACTCCGCAGACCGTCGACGCGCTGATGAAGCTCGATCTCGCGGCGGGTGTTGATGTTGAGATCAAACTGGCCTAAGAGGCCGCCTTCCCCGCGCGGTTGATTCGGCCGCGCGGCTCTCATTCCGGCTCCGGCCGGGGTGGAAAGAGTAGGGATACCGGCCAGCATGCTGGCGACCGAGTCCCCGTCTTTCGCTTTATGATGAAGCGGAAAAACTGGCCCTGACGGGGGCTTTGGACATTGGGCTGGCTCTGGTCTTTCTGACTGGGGCCTTTTTCGTTGGCACGCTCGCGGCTTCGTTCGCGAGCCTCTGTTTGGAAGGAATTGGATCATGCGCACAGGCGTGATCGCGAAGAAGATGGGCATGACCCGCCTGTTCCAGGAGGATGGCCGCCACGTGCCGGTCACCGTCCTGCAGCTCGACGGTCTCCAGGTTGTCGCGCGCAAGGAAGCCGATCGTGACGGTTATGTCGCGGTCCAGCTCGGCGCCGGCGTCGCGAAGGCAAAGAATGTCGCCAAGCCGCAGCGCGGCCACTTCGGCAAGGCCGAGGTGGAGCCGAAGGCGCGTCTCGTCGAGTTCCGCGTCGCCGAGGATGCGCTCCTCGACGTCGGTGCGGAAATCGCGGCTGACCACTTCGTCGCCGGCCAGTTGGTCGACATCTCGGGCCAGACGCAGGGCAAGGGCTTTGCGGGCGCCATGAAGCGTTGGGGCTTCGGCGGTCTGCGCGCGACGCACGGCGTCTCGGTCTCGCACCGTTCGCACGGTTCGACCGGCAACCGCCAGGATCCGGGCCGCGTCTTTAAGAACAAGAAGATGGCCGGCCACATGGGCGACCGTCAGCGCACCCAGCAGAATCTAGAAGTCGTCCGCACCGACGTCGAGCGCGGGCTGATCTTCGTCAAGGGTTCGGTGCCCGGTCACAAGGGCGCCTGGCTGATCGTCAAGGATGCGGTGAAGGTGCCGCGCCATGCCGACGCGCCGTACCCGGCCAGCGTCAAGCAGGCCGCCAACAGCAATGACGCCGCCAACACCCCGGCCCCGGCCGAGGCGCAGGCTGACGCCACCACCGAGACCCAGGAAGGCTGATCATGAAGGTCAAGGTTCAGACCCTCGACGCCAAGGGCGGCGGCGACATCGAGCTCAAGGACGAGATTTTCGGCCTCGAGCCCCGCGCCGACATCCTTCACCGCGTCGTCACCTGGCAGCTCGAAAAGCGCCGGGGCACTGCTCGCGGCACGCGCGAGCGCAGCGATGTCGCGCGTTCGGGCAAGAAGTTCGGTCGCCAGAAGGGCGGCGGCACCGCCCGTCATGGCGATCGTCGCGCTCCCGTCTTTATCGGCGGTGGTAAGGCTCACGGCGCCCGCGTCCGCGACTTCAACCCGTCGCTGAACAAGAAGGTTCGTGCGCTCGGCCTGAAGATGGCGCTGTCGACCCACGCCAAGGCCGGTTCGCTGATCGTCATGGACACGCTGACCGTGAAGGACGGCAAGACCAAGGCGCTTGCCGCCGATCTCGCCAAGCTCGGCTTCGGCAAGACCGCGCTGGTCATCGACGGCGACACCGTGGACAACAGCTTCGCGCTGGCCTCGGGCAACCTGATCGGCGTCAACGTGCTGCCGACCATCGGCGCCAACGTCTACGACATCCTGAAGCATGACACGCTGGTGCTCACCCGCGCCGCTGTCGAAAAGCTGGAGGCGCGCCTCAATGGCTAAGAAGAAGGACGCGGCTGCGATCGACAACCGTCACTATGACGTGGTCGTGGCGCCGCACATCACCGAGAAGTCGA
Source organism: Sphingomonas sanxanigenens (assembly GCA_003240855.1). Lineage (GTDB taxonomy): Bacteria > Pseudomonadota > Alphaproteobacteria > Sphingomonadales > Sphingomonadaceae > Sphingomonas_L > Sphingomonas_L sanxanigenens_A. Next base: position 1,680 of record QFNN01000114.1, on the reverse strand, counting down.
CCCTTCTCTCCGAGCACAACGCGGTGGTCTTCAAGGTCGCCGGCGATGCTTCCAAGCCGCAGATCAAGGCGGCGGTCGAGGCGCTGTTCGGCGTGACCGTCACCGGCGTGAACACGCTGGTGCAGAAGGGCAAGACCAAGCGCTGGAAGGGCAAGCCCTACACGCGTTCGGACGTGAAGAAGGCGATCGTGACGCTGGCCGAGGGCCAGTCCATCGACGTGACGACGGGAATCTGATCCGATGGCGCTCAAGCATTACAACCCGACGAGCCCGGCCCGCCGCGGCCTGATCCTCGTCGACAAGTCTGCGCTCCACAAGGGCAAGCCCGTCAAGGCTCTGACCGAAGGCAAGCGCAAGACCGGTGGCCGCAACAACAAGGGTCACGTCACGTCGCGCGGCATCGCCGGCGGCCACAAGCAGCGCTATCGCATCATCGATTTCAAGCGCCGCAAGTGGGACGCCCCGGCCGTGGTCGAGCGGATCGAATATGATCCCAATCGCACTGCGTTCATCGCCCTCGTCAAGTATGAGGATGGCGAGCTGGCCTACATCCTGGCGCCGCAGCGCCTGGGCGTCGGCGACAGCGTCGTCGCGGGCAAAAAGACCGACGTGAAGCCGGGCAACGCCATGGAGCTGGGCCAGATGCCGGTCGGCACCATCGTCCACAATGTGGAGATGAAGCCGGGCAAGGGCGGTCAGATCGCGCGTTCGGCGGGCACTTATGTGCAGGTCGTCGGTCGTGACCGCGGCATGGTGATCGTTCGCCTGAACTCGGGCGAGCAGCGCTACATTCGCTCGGATTGCATGGCGACGGTGGGCGCGGTGTCGAACCCCGACAACGCGAACCAGAACTTCGCCAAGGCGGGCCGCAGCCGTTGGATGGGCAAGCGCCCGCTGACCCGCGGCGTCGCGAAGAACCCGGTCGACCACCCGCACGGCGGTGGTGAAGGCCGGACCTCGGGCGGCCGTCATCCGGTCACCCCGTGGGGCAAGCCGACCAAGGGTGCGCGCACCCGTCACAACAAGTCGACCGACAAGTTCATCATCCGGTCGCGTCACGCGAAGAAGAAGGGCTAAACGATGGCTCGTTCCGTCTGGAAGGGTCCGTTCGTGGACCTCCACCTGCTCAAGAAGGCCGAATCCGCACAGGATGGCGGTGCTCGCAGCGCGCCGATCAAGACCTGGTCGCGCCGCTCGACGATCCTGCCGCAGTTCGTGGGTCTCACCTTCAACGTCTACAACGGCCGCAAGTTCGTTCCCGTCTCGGTGAACGAGGACATGGTCGGCATGAAGCTCGGCGAGTTCGCGCCGACCCGCTATTTCCCGGGTCACGCCGCCGACAAGAAGGGCAAGCGCTAAAATGGGCAAGCCAGCAGCACCCCGTCGCGTCGGCGACAAGGAAGCACTCGCGGTCAATACTTCGGTGCGCGGCAGCGCGCAGAAGCTGAACCTCGTCGCGGGCCTGATCCGCGGCAAGAAGGCCGGCGACGCGCTCAACATCCTCACCTTCTCCACGAAGGCGATGGCGGTCGACGTCCGCAAGGTTCTGGCCTCGGCCATCGCCAATGCGGAGAACAACCACAATCTCGATGTCGACGCGCTCGTCGTCGCCGAGGCTTCGGTCGGCAAGTCGATCACGATGAAGCGTTTCGCGACCCGCGGCCGCGGTAAGTCGACGCG
>QFNN01000113.1 GCA_003240855.1 Sphingomonas sanxanigenens | reverse complement strand
ACCGAGCTGCCCTCGCGCACCGATCCGGTCGAGGTGATCGGCATCGTGGTGATGGCGCTGATCTTCTCGATCCTCGCGACGCTCTATCCGGCCTTTAAGGCGGCGAGCACCGATCCCGTGCAGGTGCTGCGCTATGAGTGAGCCGATGGCGGGCGAAGTGCTGGGCGTCACAGCCCTGAAGCGCAGTTTTACGCAGGGCGGCGAGACCATCCATGTGCTGCGCGGCGTCGATCTTGTCGTCGCGCCGGGCGAGATCGTTGCGCTGCTGGGGCCGAGCGGCTCGGGCAAGTCGACGCTGCTTCAGGCGGTCGGGCTGCTCGAGGGCGGCTTTGGCGGTTCGATCCGCATAAAGGGCGAGGAAGCGGCGAAGCTCAATGCCGACGGGCGCACGCGGGTAAGGCGCGACGCGCTTGGCTTCGTCTATCAGTTTCATCACCTGCTGCCCGATTTCGACGCGAGCGAGAATGTGATCCTGCCCCAGCTCATCCACGGCGCCGATCCGGTCGCCGCGCGCGAGCGGGCGGCGGCGTTGCTCGGCGCGCTGGGGCTTGGCCACCGCCTGTCGCACCGGCCCTCGCAGCTTTCCGGCGGCGAGCAGCAGCGCGTCGCCGTCGCCCGCGCGCTGGCCAACCGGCCTGCGCTGGTGCTGGCCGACGAGCCGACCGGCAATCTAGACGAGGCGACGGCCGATATCGTGCTGGCGCAGTTTCTGGCTCTGGTGCGTGAAGAGGGTTCCGCCGCGCTGGTCGCGACGCATAATGAACGGCTCGCCGCGCGTATGGACCGTATCGTGCGTTTGCATGAAGGCCTGCTTGAAAGCTAGATCAGGGCCGGCTTTGAACAAGAACAGTGATTATTGCCGCGTCCCCCGGCGGCGATCAGGGAGAAAATGATGGTTCGTCTCGGTAGTTCCGCGTCCCGCTATGTCATCGCGACGATGGCGGCGCTTGCGCTTGCGGCTTGCGGCGGCGGTGGTTCGTCGACGCCCACGCCGACCCCGACGCCAACCCCCACTCCCACTTCGAGCACGCCCGTATTCACGTCGCCGACCACCTGGTCGGTCGACTCAGGATCGTCGGGCGTCTTTTATATCGCGACGGCGACCGGCCCTGCGGGCAAGACGCTGAGCTTCACCATCACCGGTGGAGACGACCAGAGCTTCTTCACTGTCACCAGCAGCGGCGGCCTGTCCTTCAAGTCGCCGCCCGACTTCGGCAATCCGCAGGACGCGAACAAGGACAATGTCTATGTCGTCCAGTTGACGGTCACCGACGGCACGACTCCGGTGAACCAGACCGTTTACGTCACCGTTATCAAGCCCGATGCCGATGTGCGGGTGCGCCGTGTCGGCACGGGCTTCAACCAGCCCGTCTATGTCTACCCGGTGACCGATGGCAGCGGGCGGGTTTATGTCGTCGAGCGGACGGGGCGGATCAAGATCCTCGACCCCAAGGCGAGCAACCCGGCGGCGACGACCACCTTGCTTGACGTGAGCGCGGAAATCTCGACTGACGGCGAGCGCGGTCTGCTCGGCTTCACGCTTTCGCCGAACTTCGCGACCGACAGAACCTTCTATGTGTTCCTGACCAACGCTTCCGGCGCGATCGAAATCCGGAAGTACAAGACGCTGGCGAGCAACAACGATCAGGCCGACACGTCGACTGCGGATGTGATCATGCAGATCCCGCACCCGCGCAACGCACACTATGGCGGCTGGATCGGCTTCGGCGCCGACAATTATCTGTACATCACCACAGGCGACGGCGGCAGCCCGAGCGACTCGGATGGCAATGCGCAGAACAAGAGCAGCCTGCTCGGCAAGGTGCTGCGCATCGATCCGGCGACTGATTCCTTCCCGAACGACGCGAACAAGGATTATGCGATTCCCACGGGCAATCCTTACGCCACGAGCGGCGGGGCGCCCGAGGTGATCGCCTATGGCTTCCGCAACCCCAAGCGCGCTTCGTTCGAGTTCGCCACCGGGCTGCTTATCGGCGATCAGGGCGAAAATAGCTGGGAGGAAGCGGATCTCCTGCTGCCTTCCGATTATGGCACTGCTGGAACCGCGCCCAATTTCGGCTGGCCGATCCTTGAAGGGACGCACAGCTTCGTTGGCGGCGACACCACGGGGCTGATCCCGCCGATCCTCGAATATGCGCATGGAACAGGCGGCCAGCAGGGCAGCGCGATCATCGGCGGCTATGTCTATCGCGGCGCAGTGACGAGCCTGCAGCTCAACTATTATTTCGGCGATGCGGCGACTGGCAATGTGTGGAGCGTGCCGACCCAGTCGATCGCGCGGGGCAGCACGATCAAGGCGGAGAACTTCCGTCTGCGCAACGGCGGCTTCACGCCCGATGTCGGCACGATCAACAATGTCGTCAGCTTCGGCCAGGACAATGCCGCGAACCTCTATATCGTCGATGCCGATGGCGATATCTTCATCGTGGAGAAGAAGCCGACGGCGTAAGGAGGGGGCATGGCGACGATTGCCGATTTCGAGGTGAAACTGCCGGACGGCGCGACCGAAAAAATGGCCGCGCATCTCGGCAAGGTGCTGCTGATCGTCAACGTCGCCAGCAAGTGCGGCTTCACCCCGCAATATGCGGGGCTGGAGGCGCTCTATCGCAAATATAAGGATCGCGGTCTCGAGGTTCTGGCCTTTCCCTGCAACCAGTTCGGCGCGCAGGAGCCGGGCGACGCCGAAGAGATCGCGACCTTCTGTTCGCTGACCTATGACGTGACTTTCCCGATCTTCGCCAAGATCGAGGTGAACGGCGCTGACGCCGATCCGTTGTGGGCGTATCTGAAGGCGATGAAGCCCGGCTTGCTTGGGCGCAGGATCAAATGGAACTTCACCAAGTTCCTCGTCGATCGCGGCGGGAATGTCGTCCGGCGCTACGCGCCGGCGACGAAGCCAGCCCAGATCGAGGCGGATGTGGAGAGGCTGCTTTAGGCGTCCGGTTACGGCAGAGCTGTCCTACAGTCATGTCGGGATGCTAGATCGCTTATCGGCGCAAGCCGCACGGCTCTTTGACACTCGCATTCGCTCGCAGGTTGAGAATGGCGCTTCAGCGTCTCAACTTTGTCAACTTCGCAAGATCGAAATCGCGCATTTCCGCCATTCCCTACAGCAACCATCGTCACGCTGCCTCGTTTCTCCAGGCGCGGTCGCTTTGCGACGATTGGCGCCGCAATCGCTTATTGCACCGTCGGCCTGGGCGCCGGGGCCTGGAACATCGCCTGGCCGACGATCCTCAGCCCCTGCTCATGGTCGCTGAGATAGAGGCGGCCGAGCATCCCCAGCCCGGTGCCGAGATCGCCGCCGAACTGCCAGCCGGCGATGCGCTCGAACACGCAGCCGACCAGGCTGACCGGGCCGCCGTCATAGGCGAGCACCGCGCCGTCAAACACGCAATTGGTGAAACTGTTGCCGTCGAGCCTGACGGTGCCGCCCTCGAAGCGGGCTCCCTGATACTCCATGCTATCCCCCCGGATATGCTCTTGTTAACCAGAAATCCGGGAAGCGGGCCGGGCTTGTCAATAAAGCGGATCAATCCTGCGCCCGGTCGTGGTCAATAATCCACAGCTTATGGGGGCGGGCGGTTTCCAGAATCGATCCGACACCCCATAGTCGTGCGATGCCGCATGCCGCTTTCGTTCCCTTGAGGATCTTTTCCGCTTTCACGATGCTGGACGGCGCGATCGATCCCAAGGCGATCGCATCGCGCGCGCGCGAACTCGGCTTCCCCGCGGCGGCGATCAGCGATCGCAACGGCCTTTACGGCGCAATGGCCTTTTCCGAAGCGGCGATGAAGGTGGGCGTCCAGCCGATCATCGGCACGATGCTGTGCGTGCTGCGCCCCGACATGCCGGATGGCGTGCCGCCCGCCTATGACTGGCTGGCGCTCTATGCGCAGGATCAGCGCGGCTATGAGAATCTGTGCGCGCTGGTTTCGACCGCGCATCTCGATCGCCCGATCGAGGAGCAGGCGCATGTCGACTTCGATGCGCTGGAGGGGCGGACCGACGGGTTGATCGCGCTGACTGCGGGCGGCGAGGGAGCGCTCGCGCGGCTCTATGCAGAAGAGCAGATGCGCGATGCCGAGGATTATGCCGATCGGCTGGAAGCGCTGTTCCCCGGGCGGCTCTATATAGAGATCGTGCGTCGCCTCGACGAAATCGAAGGCAAGGCCGAGCCGCATCTGCTGAACCTCGCCTATGGCCGCAACCTGCCCTTGGTCGCGACCAATCCCTGCTGCTTCGCCGAGGCGGATTTCCACGCCGCGCATGATGCGATGCTGTGCATCGCATCCTCATCCTATGTCGAAAGCGAGGATCGCAGGCACAGTTCGCCTGATGCGTGGATGAAGCCGGCGAAGGACATGAAGGCGCTGTTCGAGGATCTGCCGGAGGCGATCGCGAACACACTGGTCGTCGCACAGCGCTGCGCGGTCGCGGCGCCAAAGCGCGGGCCGATTTTGCCCAGCCTTGCCGGCGATCGCGAAGGCGAGGCGGTGAAACTGCGCGAGGATGCGAAGGCGGGCCTTGCTGCGCGGCTGGAGAAGCTGCCCGCCGACACTGACCGGCAAGCCTATTTCGATCGGCTCGACTTTGAGCTGAACATCATCATCCAGATGGGGTTTCCCGGTTATTTCCTGATCGTCGCCGATTTTATCAAATGGGCGAAGGCACACGATATTCCGGTGGGGCCGGGGCGCGGATCGGGCGCCGGCTCGGTCGTCGCCTGGGCGCTGACCATCACCGATCTCGACCCGATCAAACTGGGCCTGCTGTTCGAGCGCTTCCTCAATCCCGAGCGCGTATCGATGCCCGACTTCGACATCGATTTCTGCGAAACGCGGCGCGAGGAAGTGATCCGCTACGTTCAGCAGAAATATGGCCGCGATCATGTCGCCCAGATCATCACCTTCGGGCGGTTGAAGGCGCGCGCGGTGCTCAAGGACACCGGCCGCGTTCTCCAGATGAGTTACGGGCAGGTGGATCGGTTGGCCAAACTGGTTCCGAACCACCCGACCGATCCCTGGACGCTCGAACGCGCGCTCAACGGCGTTTCGGAACTGGCCGGCGAATATAAGACCGACGGGCAGGTGAAGCAGCTTTTCGATCTGGCGCGCAAGCTGGAAGGGCTTCCGCGCCATAGCTCCACTCACGCGGCGGGCGTGGTCATCGGCGATCGCCCGCTCAGCCAGCTCGTCCCGCTCTACCGCGATCCGCGATCGGACATGCCGGTTACCCAGTTCGACATGAAATATGTCGAAGGCGCGGGACTGGTGAAGTTCGACTTTCTTGGCCTCAAGACGCTTTCGGTGCTGAAAAAGGCGATCGAGATGCTTGCCAGGCGGGATATCTCGATCGACCTCGATGGGCTCGAATGGGATGATCCGGAGGTTTACGCACTCCTCCAGCGCGGCGATACGGTGGGCGTGTTTCAGTTGGAATCCGAAGGCATGCGCCGCACGCTCGCGGCGGTGCGCCCGACCAATTTCGGCGACATTATCGCGCTTGTCTCGCTCTATCGCCCCGGCCCGATGGACAATATCCCGATGTTCGGCGCGCGAAAGAACGGGCGCGAGCCGATCGCCTATCCGCATCCGCTGCTCGAAGGCATTCTTGCCGAAACTTATGGCATTTTCGTCTATCAGGAGCAGGTGATGCAGGCGGCGCAGGTGCTCGCCGGCTACAGCCTTGGCGAAGCGGATTTGCTGCGCCGCGCGATGGGTAAGAAGATCAAGGCCGAGATGGATGCGCAGCGCCAGCGCTTCGTCGACGGCTGCGCCGCGCGCGAGATTACTGCCGAGAAAGCCAACGAGCTGTTCGACTTGATCGACAAGTTTGCGGGCTATGGCTTCAACAAGAGCCACGCCGCCGCTTATGCGCTGCTCGCCTATCAGACCGCGTGGCTGAAGGCGCATCATCCGCACGAATTCTACGCCGCGTCGATGTGCTACGATATGGCGCTGACCGACAAGCTCGCCATCTTCGTCGATGATATGCGGCGCATGGGGCTTAACTGCCTTGCGCCGGACATTAACCGCAGCGAGGCTGAGTTCGGCGTCGAGCGCGATGGCGAGGATCTGGCGGTGCGTTATGCGCTCGCTGCGCTCAAGGGCGTTGGCGAAAAGGCGATGGAGCAATTGATCGTCGAGCGCGAGGCGAATGGCCTGTTTGCCTCGCTCGACGATTTCGCCGGCCGCGTCGACCCGAAGCTGCTCAACAAACGCCAGCTTGAAAGCCTGATCGCAGGCGGCGCGTTCGATACGCTGTCGCCCGATCGCGCCGCCACTTACGCCGTTGCCGAGACCGTGCTGGCGGTTGCGGCGCAGGCGGCCGATGCGCGGACGAGCGGGCAGGGCGGCCTGTTTGGCGCCGGGCCGGCGTCGGTCGCGGCGATCCGCATGCCGCGCGATGTGCATTGGTCGCTCGCCGACCGCATGGCGCAGGAGAAGGATGCGTTCGGCTTCTATTTCTCGGCGCACCCGGTCGATCGTTACCGACACCTGGCCGACGCCAATGGCGCGCGCAGCTATGGCGCGATCTGCGATCAGCCGCCGGTGGTCGAGGCGAGCCGTTCGGCGGCGACGATGGCGGGGCTGGTTGAGGATGCGCGCTGGCGCACCTCTGCGCGGGGCCGGCGCTACATGCTGTGCACGCTGTCCGATTCGTCCGGGCAATATATGGCGAGCTGCTTCGACGACGAGGTGTCGAAGGAGCTGGAAGAGGCTGCGCGCGCCGGTCACTGCGGTCTGTTGACGGTCGAGCTTGATCGCAAGCCGGGCGAGGAAAGCCCGCGCGTCACGATCAAGCGGATGCAGGCCTTTGACAGCCTGACCAGCGCGGCGCGTCTTGAGCTCCATCTGGCGGCCGATGACGCTACGGCCGTGGAGCATCTCGCCGATCTCGTCTCGCCGCTGCGCGGTGGGCGCGGGACGCTGGTTCTCCATGTCGCGCTCGATCGGGGCGCGTCCGCGAATCTCTGCCTTGGGCGCGATTTTCTGCTCGATGCCGAACTGGCGGCGCGGATCGAGCGGCTTCCAGGACTGTCCGAGGTGGAACTTCGTTCGGCTGAACCGCGGCGGCTCGCTCTCGTTTCTTGACAGCAAGGCCTTGGTCGAACGACCTTGTTCTCCAAAGAATGGGGATGAGGAGAGTAAGATGCTTGGCGGAATGCAGGATTTTGCGCTGCGGGTGCCGCGGCTGATCGATCACGCCGCGCGCGAGCATGGCGCGCGCGAGATCGTCACGCGATGGGCGGATGGCCATGAGACGCGCACAAGCTGGGCCGGAATCCACCGCGATGCGCGCCGGCTGGCGCAGGCGCTCGAGCGGCTCGGCATGAAGCCCGGCGACCGGATTGCGACGCTGGCGATGAACCATGGCCGCCACCTTGCCGCCTGGTATGGCGTGATCGGCATGGGCGGGGTGATCCACACGATCAATCCGCGCCTGTTCGACGAGCAGATCGTCTATATCGCCAATCATGCGGAGGATCGCGTGCTGTTCTACGACCGCGCTTTTGCGCCGCTGGTCGAACGGCTGAAGCCGCAATTTACGTCGATCGAGCATTATGTCTGCTTCGATCCGGCCGCGGGCGATCCCGGTTTTGAAAGCCTGATCGCGGTCGAGGACGGCCATTATCGCTGGGTGGAAGGCGATGAGCGCGATCCGTGCATGCTCTGCTACACCAGCGGCACGACGGGTAATCCCAAGGGCGTGCTCTACGAGCATCGCTCGACGATGATCCATGCCATGGCCGAAGTTGCGCCGTGGGTTTTCGACCTGTCCAATCGCGCGGTCGTGATGCCGATCGTGCCGATGTTCCATGCGGCGGCGTGGGGGTTGCCTTTTGCGGCGGCGCTTTCGGGCTGCAAGATCGTCTATTCGGCGGTGAACGACGCCAAGGTGCTGTGCGATCTGATGAATGACGAGCGGGTGACGCATTCGGCGGGCGTGCCGACCGTCTGGCTCGCCATGTTCAAGCATATCGACGAGACCGGCGAGAGCCCCGGGCATCTGAAGCTGGTGACGATCGGCGGATCGGCGGCTCCGCGCGCGATGCTCAACAGGCTGATGGATATGGGCGTGAGGGTCGCGCATCTATGGGGCATGACCGAAACGTCGCCGATCGGGACGGCCGGGGCGCCGCCAGTGAACTGGGAGGAGATGAACCGCGAGGAACAGCTCGATCTGGTATGCAAGCAGGGGCGCATTCCCTTTGGCGTCGAATTGCGCGTCGTCGACGATGAGGACGAGGAGCAGCCGCGCGACGGGGTGAGCTCGGGGCGCCTGCAGATTCGCGGGCCGTGGGTGGTGAAGCGCTACTTCAAGGCCGAGGCCGATGCGGTGGATGCGGAAAGCTGGTTCGATACCGGAGACGTGGCGGTTCTGCATCCCGATGGGACGATGCAGATCACCGATCGATCGAAGGATGTTATCAAATCCGGCGGCGAATGGATCAGTTCGGTAGAGCTTGAAAACGCCGCGATGGGGTGCCCCGGCGTAGCCGAGGCCGCGGCGATCGGCGTCTATCATCCCAAATGGGATGAGCGGCCTCTGCTCCTCGTCGTGCGCAAACCGGGATCGCATGTCGGGGCGGCGGAGATCACGGCCTATCTGGCGGACAAGGTCGCCAAATGGTGGTTGCCCGACGACGTGCATTTCGTCGATGAGCTGCCGCACACCGCGACGGGCAAGCTGCTCAAGACCGCGCTGCGCACGCAGTATAAGGATTACCGCCTGCCGACGGCGGCCTGAGCCTTTCAGAACAAGCGGAGCTGGTCGCCCTCGGGCGGACGGAACAGGTCCGATCGCAGATCCCAGCGCTCACGGTTGAGGCCGTGGCGCTGGACCGCGATGCGGAAACGGGTGCGCAGCAGCTCCGCCCACGGGCCTTCGCCGCGCATCCGCGAGTGGAAGCCGGGATCATTGTCGCGCCCGCCGCGGATCGAGCGGATCGCTGACATGACCCTGGCGGCGCGGTCAGGGTAATGCGTGTCGAGCCAGGCCCGGAAGAGTGGCGCGACTTCGTGGGGCAGGCGGACGGGGATGAAGGATACGCCGCGCGCTCCGGCCTCGGCTGCGCGTGCGACGAGATGCTCCATTTCCTGATCGGTTATCATGGGGATAACGGGTGCGATCGAGACATAAGTGGGGATTCCGGCCGAACTCAATGACTTGACGGCGGCAAGCCGACGCTCGGGATGCGGCGCGCGCGGTTCGAGCGTGCGGGCGATCTTCGGGTCGAGCGACGTGATCGAAAGCGCCACCGCGACCAGCCCATATTCGGCCGCGCGGGCCAGCAGATCGAGATCGCGGACGACGCGGTTCGACTTGGTGGTGATGCTGAAGGGGTGGCGCGTCTCAACCAGTATCTCTATGATCGAGCGCGTTATTTTCCACTCGCTCTCGAGCGGCTGGTAGGGGTCGGTGTTGGTCCCCATCGCGATCGGCGCGGCGCGATAACCGGGCCGCGAAAGCTCCCGCCGGAGCAGCATCGCGGCATCGGGCTTGGCGAACAGCCTCGTCTCGAAATCGAGCCCCGGCGACAGATCGTGAAAGGCGTGCGTCGGGCGTGCGAAGCAATAGATGCAGCCATGCTCGCAGCCGTGATAGGCGTTGATCGAACGAT
>QFNN01000005.1 GCA_003240855.1 Sphingomonas sanxanigenens | reverse complement strand
GAGAACGGCGCCGGCCCGCTCCCCCACCCGACCTCCCAGCCAGTATATCCTAGATGGAAGGTCGGGTGGGGGAGCGGGCCGGCGCCGCCAACAAGTTCAGTGCACCGTGCCGACGGGTTCGTCGCTGGCGAGGACGAGGATGAGGCGCTCGACCTGACGCCAATGGCAGAAATGATGGACGTTGCCGATGTCCCGGCTGCGGTCGGCGCGCGCGGCGGCCTCCAGCCCCGCATCCTCGCCGAACGAGGCGATCAGCTCAGTCGCCGCAGTCAGGCAAGTGCGATTGGCGACATAAGGCAGGCGCAGCATCGAAATCCTCTTATTCCGAAGCACTTGTCTATCAAACCTCGTGCCAGAACGCAGCTCCCCGGCCTGCCCCGCCGATCCCGACGGTCAACCGCGTCTTTATCATGTCGCGGCCGCGTGCCGATGCGGGACGAAGCGTGCCGATGCGGCACGGCTGGCGCAGCGACGCGCGGCATGGCATGGCCGCGGGGATGAGCAGCAAGCCGCCCCGAAACCCGCGATCGGCGGGCATCGCCCTCGCCATCCTGCCGCTGGCCGGCGCTTTCGTCGGCGGACTCTATGGTCAGCCGACGATCGGCCTGCTCATCGGGCTGAGCCTTGGCGCCGCGCTGGCGCTGATCATGTGGTGGATTGACCGGCGGGCCTGATCCCGCATTGCCGGATCAGGCGAGCCGCCGGCCGAACCAAACGACGCGGCCGATCACCGCGACATCGGCGGGATCGCAATCGGGCCAGGCAGGATAAGCGGGATTGTCGCTGCGGATCGTGAAGCGGCGACCGGCGGGGTTCATCGCCACACGCTTCACCCACAAGGCGTCATCGACGCGCAGCACGTAGATGCCGTCGCGCAGCCGCGCGCCCGCGTCGGCGCGGTCGACCAATATGTCGTCGCCGTCGCCAAGCGTCGGCACCATCGAATCACCCACCACCGCGATGACCGAGAGCATCGCGGGATCGAGCCCCTGACGGCGCAGCCAGAGTGGATCGAAGCCAAGAGCGCCGACCGGCCTTTCCTCCTGCGCGATCGCGCCCGGGCCGGCCGAGGCGTCGACCGAAACGCGCGGCACGCGCACCAGCCCGCCGCCGCCGCGCGCAGATGACGACGCCCCTGCGCCGCCCGACGCCGGCGGGCCGCCCAGCACCGCTTCTTCCACGCGGAAATAGCGGGCGAGCAGACGGCGATCCTCCTCGGCCAGGCGGCGCGGCGTGCCGCGCTTGATAAACTGCTGGATATAGGCGGCGTTGCGCCCGAGCATGCGCGAGAGCGAGGCATAATCCTCACCCTTTTCCTGAATCAGCGCATCGAGCGCCGCGCGCGGATCGGCTGCGTCCATATCCCACCATTACAGATAGGATTTATCCTAGACAAGTAGGAAATCCTGCCGGAGATAGGATATTCCCTATTTGTTCCGAGTTTGGCGGGAGGAAAATCGGCATGATCCTGAGAAAGATCGAGAAATATCTGAAGGAAAGCGGAACGCCGGCGACTCGCTTCGGGCGCGAAGCGGCGGGCGACCCCCGGCTGGTGAGCGATCTGCGCAATGGGCGCGAGGCGGGCGAGCGACTTTGCCGGCGCATCGAGCATTTCATCGCGGGACGCCGCGCATGAGCGCGCGCCGCGATCCCGCAGCGGCCATCGCCCTGCAACTGGAGCGGCGCGCGCCCGGCGTGACGATCGCCCCGCCGCGATCGACGCCCTGGGCGAGCGTGACTTTCAACGGCGCGCGCCACAGCTTTTCGGCAACCGGCGACGATGCCGCGATCGACGCGCTGATCGAAGGGCTGGACTGCCACGAATTCGACATGCGCGGCCATATCGTGGCCGACATCGCCGTTGCCGATCGTGCGCCCGGCCACTGCCTGATCGAGGCGCTCACCGTCGAGGATTAGCCGCTTCGCCGCGCAGGCCGGTCGCTTCGCCGGTTGCGCTGGAACCGGTTCCGCCGCGCTTCGATGGTCATGGACTGTAATTTCCCCGGCGGGCGACTTGACCGGATTATGACAGATAGATGAAACGGCCTTTCATGTTCGTGCGATTGCGGCTCCGGCTCTTTTCAACCGGATACGGATCGGGGGGTGTTGTGCTTATTGCGTTGGATCTTGCCGGATGCGCCGCAGCGAGGCGCTAGGCCGCCGTTCCCGGGCGATTGGCGTGTTGACTGTAATCGCATGTCTGCCCGCCGCCCCGGCATGGGCGGATCCAGGCGATGCCGGGCCTCCCGATGAGCAGTTTGAACAGGGATCGGGGAGCGAGGCGGAAAGGCGCGCCGGCGATCCGGCAGCATCGCGCCCTGGCGCGCCGGCCGGTGACGCGCCCCCGCCTTCGACCCTGCCGAGCGGATGGAGCCTGACCGCCATGCAGGCCGATCGGCCCGGCCCGCCCCTTCCCCCCGGCAGCCCGCTGGAGCAGGCCGAACCGATGACGCCAACGGGGCTGATCGGACGCGATCCGTCGATGCCGGGCGGTCATGCGCCGCAGGGCCATGCTTCGCGTCCCGGATTTTTCAGGCAGGCCGGCAGCGTCAGGACCGAGCTGGCGATCATGGGGGGGTATCTGGCCGTCCAGACCATCCCCAAGCTGTTCAAGAAAACCGCAGCCTTCCACTTCAAGGACGAAGGCTGGTTCGGCCGCAACACCAACAATGTCGGCATGGACAAGCTGACCCATGCCTTCAACACCTATCTGATCGCCGAGATACTGCATGCGCGCATCCACAAGAACACCGGCGGATCCGAAGGCGACGCGCTGACCGCGGGCATCCTCGCCTTCGGCCTGATGGCGATCAACGAGATTTCAGACGGGATCGAGGCCGACAGCGGCTATTCGATGAACGACGTGCTGATGGACGTCGCCGGCGCCGGCTTCTCCCTTCTGCGCAACACGGTGCCGGGGTTGAAGGACAAGCTGGCCTTCAAGGTCGAAATCATGCCCAACGACCAGATCTACAGCCACCAGGGCAAGAAACATTTCCAGCAGGAGCGCTTCATGCTGTCGCTGAAAGGAGCGGGGTTCGAGAAACTGGAGCGGACGCCGTTCAAATATCTCGATTTCCAGATCGGCTATTATGCTTCGGATTTCCTGAACAGCGACCGCGCGCAGGGCATCCGGCCAAAGAAGCATCTGTTCGCCGGCATCGGCCTGAATCTTGGCGAGCTGCTGTTCGCCCGATCCCAATCGCGCGTCGGCCGTGCGGCGCATTCGGCGCTCGATTATGTCCAGTTCCCCTACACTTCGCTGCGGCTTGATACGAAGGGCCGGCTGGCGAACTAGGCGGGCGCTTCGTGGAGGGGAGCGCGCTGAATTGCGCCTTTCGCAAGGGGCAGGCGCACATAGCCCAATCCCGCTACATCTCCCCGCGCGCGCGGCGGATGGCGAACCACTTCTTCACATTGGCGTCATGCTCGGCGAGCGTATCGGCGAAAACATGGCCGCCAGTGCCGTCGGCGACGAAATAGAGCGCCTTGGTCTCCGCGGGATGAAGCACCGCCTCGATCGAGGCGCGGCCGGGGTTCGCGATCGGGCCGGCCGGCAGACCGGGGCTGGCATAGGTATTGTAGCCGTTCTTCGCGTGGAGCTCGCTCTGCAGGATGCGGCGGCCGAGCGGGCGGCCTTTGGTCACCGGATAGATGACCGTGGGATCGGCCTGGAGCGGCATGCCGATGCGCAGGCGATTGGCATAGACGCCGGCGACCATCGCGCGTTCGGCAGGCTTGCCCGTTTCCTTCTCGACGATCGAGGCGAGGATGATCGCTTCCCTGGGCGTCGCGACGACGAGGCCGGGCGCGCGGGCCGCCCAGAGCGTGGCGAGCGCCTTGTCCATCGCCGCCTGCATCCGCCTGAGCACAGCCGCGCGCGGCTCGCCCGCCTCGAACGAATAGCTGTCGGGGAGGACCGAGCCTTCGGGCGGCGCGGCCACGGGACCGCTGAGCAGCGCTTCACCGCGCAGCCGATCAGCAACGAGGACCGACGGCATACCCTCCGGGATGGTGACGAGGCGCAGCACGGGCTTGCCGTGCTGGAGGATGTCCAGCACCTTTGCGCCGCTGGCATGGGCGGGGAAAGCGAAGGTGCCGGCCTGGATGTCGTCCGACGAGCCGAGCGCGCGCGCCAGGCGGCGGAACGCCCCTTCCGAGCGGATCACCCCCGCCTTCTGCAGCGCCAGCGCCGCGCCGCGCAGCGACGATCCCTCGACGATGCGGACATTGGCGTCCTTCGCCAGCGGCCCCGGACCATACCAGTCGCTGTAAAGCGTGCCCCCGAGCGCCAGCGCCCCGACGAGAAGGAGGACGAGGAGCAGCCGGCGCATGGGGGGGTGGGCCTTTTTAGAGCGCCTTCAGCACCAGGCTGGCGTTGGTGCCACCGAAGCCGAAGCTGTTGTTGAGCACCGCGCGCACCTGACGCTTCTTCGCGACATGCGGCACGAGATCGACGCCCGCGCAATTCTCGCTCGGATTGTCGAGGTTGAGCGTCGGCGGGACGATCTGGTCGCGCATCGCGAGGATGCAGAAGATCGTCTCGACCGCGCCCGCGCCGCCGAGCAGATGCCCGATCGCCGATTTGGTCGACGACATGGACAGACCGTCGAGCGCGCTGCCGAACAGGCGGCGGACCGCGCCCAGCTCAAGCTCGTCGCCCAGCGGGGTCGAGGTGCCGTGGGCGTTGATATAGTCGATGTCGTCGAGCGAGAGGCCCGATTTCTTCATCGCCATTTCCATCGAGCGGAACGCGCCCGAGCCTTGGGGATGCGGGGCGGTGACGTGATAGGCGTCGCCCGACAGGCCGTAGCCCACGACCTCGGCATAGATTTTCGCGCCGCGCGCCTTCGCCCGCTCATATTCCTCAAGCACGACGACGCCCGCGCCTTCGCCCATGACGAAACCGTCGCGGTCGCGATCATAGGGGCGGCTGGCCTTTTCGGGCGCGTCGTTGAAACCCGTCGACAGCGCGCGCGCCTGCGAGAAGCCGGCAATGCCGATCGGGCAGATCGCGCCTTCGGCGCCGCCCGCAAGCATCACGTCGGCATCGTCGAGCGCGATCATCCGTGCGGCGTCGCCGATCGAATGCGCGCCCGTCGAGCAGGCGGTGACGACCGCATGGTTCGGCCCCATCAGGCCGTATTTGATCTGCACCTGGCCCGAAATGAGGTTGATGAGGCGGCCGTGCACGAAATGCGGGGACACGCGGCGCGGCCCCTTTTCGTAGAGCACGATCGACTCGCTCTCGATGCCCGGAAGGCCGCCGATGCCCGCGCCGATCGAGCAGCCAGCCCGGAAACGCTCGGCCTCGGTCATATCGAGCAGGCCGGCATCCTCGATCGCCTGGCCGGCGGCGTCGATGCCATAGATGATGAAGGGATCGACCTGACGCTGGACCTTGTGGTCGACGCGCTTGCCCGCATCGAAGCCATAGGCGTGATCCGCCGGCTTCACCTCACAGGCGATGCGGCACGCATAGTCCGTGGCATCGAATCGCGTGATCGTGCCTGCGCCCGATTTCGATTCGATGATGTTTTTCCACGCAGTCTCGACATCGGCGCCCAAAGGGGTGACGAGACCAAGTCCGGTTACGACGACACGGCGCATGGCTGGCCTTCTCCAGTTCATCCAATAGCGAAACGGCTCCCCGGCCCCGTATTTCCCGGGTCGGGGAGCCGTTAATCACGAAAAGCGGCTCGATCTGTCGCGATTCCCCTGCGGGGAATCGCCGTCAAGCTCAGCCCTTGTTGCTGTCGATATAGGTGATCGCATCCTTGACGGTCGCAATCTTCTCGGCGGCGTCGTCCGGGATCTCGACCCCGAACTCTTCCTCGAACGCCATCACCAGTTCGACGATGTCGAGGCTGTCCGCACCCAGATCGTCGATAAAGCTCGCGTCCTCGGTCACCTTGTCGGCTTCGACGCCGAGATGCTCGACAACGATCTTCTTAACCCGGTCGGCGGTCTCGCTCATATTCTTCTTCCCATTCGATTGAGGGATTGTTGTTCGCCGACTGCCCTAGCCGCGCCTGCGGCCCGTTGGCAAGAGGGAGCCATCCCCAGCATTAGGACTTTGATAGGCCGGATCGTGCCAGAAACACGCAAATGCGGGAAATCTGGCAAAATGGCGCATGGGTGAGCGAAAGGCGGACACAGGTGGTCTGCCTGCTGCTGATCGCCGCGACGATCCTGTCCTACGCCATTTTGCTGATCGGCGCGCACGGCACGCTCGACGCGATGGGCCGGCCGATCGGCACCGATTTCTCCAATGTCTATGCCGCAGGCGTCATGGCGGATCAGGGCCGCGCCGCCGCCGCGTGGAGCTGGCCCGATCATTACGCCGTGCAGCAGACGATCCACGGCGCGAAGGACGTGCCTTTCTATGGCTGGCACTATCCGCCGCCCTTCCTGCTGGTCGCCGCGCCGCTGGCGCTGCTGCCCTATCTCGCCGCGCTCGCACTGTGGCAGGCCGCGACGCTGGGCGCAGCCGTGGCGACGGCGACGCGGATCGCGCCGGGACGCGCGACGATCCTCGCCGCGCTCGCCGCCCCCGCGACCTTCGTCTGCCTGGGGCACGGGCAGAACGCCTTTCTGACGGCGAGCCTGCTGAGCGGCGGACTCTGGCTGCTCGACCGCCGGCCGATCGCCGCCGGGCTGCTGCTCGGCTGCCTCGCCTACAAACCGCAATTCGCGCTGCTGCTGCCCGTCGTCCTGCTGGCGGCGGGCGAGTGGCGCGCGGTCGCAGGCGCGGCGGCGGCGGCGCTCACGCTGGTCGCGGCCACGATGCTGCTGTGGGGCTGGCCGGTGTGGCAGGCCTTCATCGATTCGCTGCCGCTGACGCGCAGCATCGTCATCGAACAGGGGCAGACAGGCTGGGCCAAGATCGTTTCGGCCTTTTCGGCGGCGCGCGCGCTGGGTGCGCCCGTCTCGCTCGCTTACGCCGTGCAGGGCTGCGTCACGGCGCTGGCGATCGCGGGCGCGGCTGCGGCGGCGCGCTGGGCGAGCCCGGCGGTGCGCGGGGCGGCGGTCTGCGCGGCGGCGCTGCTGTCGACGCCCTATGTGCTCGATTATGATCTGGTGATCGCGGGCGGCGCGATCCTGTTCCTTGTCGCCGATGCGCGGGCGCGCGGCTGGCTGCCCTATGAGAAGAGCCTGCTCGCCCTCGCCTATCTCGCGCCGCTCGCCGGACGGCAGATTGCCGAGACGACGCTCGTTCCCATCGACTGGCTGGCGACCGCCGCGCTGTTCGCGCTGGCGATGCGCCGGGGATGGGCGATGGATGCGGCGCGCCTCATCCCCGGCAAAGGGGACAAGGCGCGCACCCTGGCCTAGATCATCGCCATCCCGCCATTGACGTGGAGCGTCTGGCCGGTGACGTAGCCTGCTTCGCGGCTGGCGAGATAGGCGACGGCGGCGGCGACATCCGCACCGGCGCCGAGATCGCCCGCCGGGATTTTGGCCAGAATCGCCGCCTTCTGCTGATCGTTCAGCGCGTCGGTCATCGCCGAACGGATGAAGCCCGGCGCGACGCAGTTGACCGTTATGCCCCGACTCGCCAGTTCCTGCGCCAGCGCCTTGGACATGCCGACCAGCCCGGCCTTGGACGCGGCATAATTGGCCTGCCCCGGATTGCCAGTCGCGCCGACCACCGAGGTGATCGAGACGATGCGGCCGAAACGCGCCTTCATCATCGGCCTGGCGGCGGCGCGGCAGAGGCGGAACGCAGCCTCCAGGTTGACGCGGATCACCTGATCCCATTCGTCGTCCTTCATCCGCATCGCCAGATTATCGCGCGTGACGCCGGCATTGTTGACGAGGATGTCGAGCTTGCCGCCCAGCGCATCGACGGCGGCAGGGACGAGGCCGTCGACCGCCGCCCCGTCGCCCAGATCGCAGGCGATGGCGACATGATCGCCGCCCAGCGTATCGCGATAGGCCGCGAGCTTGGCCGCGTTGGAGCCCGAGACGACGAGCCGCGCACCCTGCGCCGCCAGCGCCTCGGCGATCGCGGAACCGATGCCGCCCGAAGCGCCGGTGACCAGCGCGGTCATGCCTGTAAGATCGAACATATGCGGATTTCCTGATCTATGATTGTTGGTTCACGCGGAGGCGCGAAGACGCGGAGGGCTTATAATCATTGACGATGCGACGCACGCCTTCCTTGAGTGTCGCACCGCCGAAATTGATCAGCAGCCCGACGGGCTGCCGGGTCAGGCGCAAATAGGTGAGCAGTTGCTTCGCATGAGCGCCGTTGATCTGCGCGACCGATTTGATCTCGACGATCAACCGGTCGTCGACGAGCAGATCGACCCTGAACGCCGCATCGAAACACAATCCATCATACTGGATGTCGATCGGCTTCTGCCGGTCGACCTTGTAGCCCAATCGCTCCAGCTTGGCGGCAAGGATGGTTTCATAGACGCCTTCAAGCAAGCCGGGGCCGAGATCCCGATGAAGCGCCAGAGCCACATCCAGCACGTCACCACTGATCCGGTCCACATCGACCAAGCGTCAATCCTCCGCGTCTCCGCGCCTTCGCGTGAGCCTATCCCTACAGCGCCTTCGCGAGCGCTTCGATATCGTCCATCGTCACCACGCTCGTCGTCTCGACGTCAGGAGCGATGCGCTTGACCATCGGGGCAAGCACCTTGCCGCCGAACTCGACGAAACGCGCGACGCCGGCCGCCTGCATCGCCAGAACGCTTTCGCGCCAGCGGACCATTCCCGTCACCTGTTCGACGAGCAGGCGGCGGATCGCGTCGGGATCGACGACCGGGGCGGCAGTGACGTTGGCGAAAACCGGGACGAGCGGCGCGCGCAGCGTGACGCCCGCCAGCGCCGCAGCCATCGCATCGGCGGCGGGCTGCATCAGCGGGCAGTGGAACGGCGCCGAAACGGGCAGCAGCACGGCGCGCTTAGCGCCCATTTCCTTCGCCAGCGGAACGGCGCGCTCGATCGCGGCGCGGTGGCCGGAAATCACGACCTGCGAGGGATCATTGTCGTTGGCGACGGTGCAGACCTGCCCTTCGGCCGCGGCTTCCGCAATGGCGCGCGCCTTTTCGAGATCGGCGCCGAGCAGGGCGGCCATCGCACCCTCGCCCACCGGCACCGCCGCCTGCATCGCCTGCCCGCGCGTGCGCAGCAGCCGCGCGGTGGTCGCCACGTCGAGCGCGCCGGCGGCGCACAGCGCGCTATATTCGCCGAGCGAGTGGCCGGCGACGAAATCGGCCTTGGCGGCGAGGCTGATCCCGCCTTCCTTTTCCAGCACGCGCAGCGTCGCGACGGCGTTGGCCATGATCGCGGGCTGGGCGTTGGCGGTCAGCGTCAGCTCTTCCTCCGGCCCCTCGCTCATCAGGCGAAACAGATTCTGCCCCAGCGCCTCGTCGACTTCCTGAAACAGCTCGCGCGCGACGGGGCTGGCCTCGGCCAGGGCCTTGCCCATGCCGACCGCCTGGCTGCCCTGACCGGGGAAGATGAAAGCTCGCATTCTATATATCCTCTCGGCAACTTGCCTCTGGCGTCCGAAGCGCACTCGCCTAGAAACAGCGGCGCGCGCTGACAAGAGTCGTCGCTTAAGCCGTTGTTCGGGAGTGGGGATATGAAACGGATCATCATCGCGGCGATGGCCGGGGCGCTGGCGGCGACGCCCGCCGTCGTCATCGGGCAGGCGCGATCGGGCTATCTGACTTCCGGCGCGTTCGACATCATGCAGGTCCTGCCCCCCGCGCCGCAGCCGGGCAGCGCGCGCTACGAGGCGGATCGCCGCGTGTTCAGGGAGACGCGCCCGCTGCTCGACACGCCGCGCGGCAAGCTGGCGACCAGCGATGTCGATTACAGCGCGCCCGCGATGATGCGCGATTTCAGTTGCGCCGTGGGCGCCGCGCTGACCCCGGCCAACGCGCCCAGAACGCTGATGCTGATCAGCAAGGCGGGCGTCGACACCGCGACTCAGTCGGGCATCGCCAAGAACGCCAACAAGCGCCTGCGCCCCTTCCAGATCGACGAGGGGCGGACCTGCCAGAATCCCGAGGAGCTTAAAGGCAGCTACGACTATCCGTCGGGCCACACGACCTGGGGCTGGACCTGGGGCGTGATCCTGACCCAGCTTGCCCCCGATCGCGCGACGCCGATCATGGCGCGGGCGCGCGCCTTTGGCGAAAGCCGGATCATCTGCGGCGTCCACAACGCCAGCGCGGTCGAGGCCGGGCGCGTGACATCGGCGGCGACGCTGGCGGCGGTGGCGGCCGTCCCCGCCTTCCAGTCCGACCTCGCCGCCGCGAAGGCGGAGATGGAAAAGCTGCGCGCCGACCCCGCGACGCCCAGGCCGACCGGGTGCGAGGAGGAAGCCAGGCTGGTCGCGCAGTTCGTGAACTAGGCCCCCGCGATCCCGTCATTGCTTCGCTGCGCTCGCAATGGCGGAGAGACCCAGGGGATGGGACTTCCCGTCCGGCCCCAGGGCCCGTTTTCACTTGCCTTCCGCCCCGCTTTCCGTCATTGGCGCGCGGTCCGGGGTGGAGAGTCTCTCTCTGCCCCCGATATTTTTTGAACGACAGCCGGAGGGGCGTCCGCATGGGGCGGCGTCAGCGATCGGCCAAGAAGAGGTGAGTTGCATGGCTCTTTACGAGCATGTGTTCCTTGCGCGCCAGGATCTGGCGCAGGCGCAAGTGGACGCACTGGCGGAAGCCGCCACCAAGATCGTCGAGGACAATAACGGCAAGGTCGTAAAGACCGAGACGTGGGGCCTGCGCGGCCTGGCCTACCGGATCGCCAAGAACCGCAAGGCGCACTATGTGATGCTCGACATCGACGCCCCCGCCGGCGTTGTCGCCGAGCTGGAGCGCCAGACCGCGATCAACGAGGACGTCATCCGCTACATGACCATCCGCGTCGACGCGCACGAGAATGGCCCGTCGGTGATGATGCGCAAGAGCGACCGCGACGGCCGCCGCGGCGACCGCCCGGACCGTGGCGAGCGTGGCGACCGCCCGCGCCGCGACCGTGAAGACCGCGACGAGATCTGAGGAGCAACAGCACCATGGCACGCCCGTTTTTCCGCCGCCGCAAGAGCTGCCCCTTCTCCGCGAAGGACGCGCCCCGGATCGACTATAAGGACGTCCGGCTGCTTCAGGGCTTCGTCTCTGAGCGCGGCAAGATCGTTCCGAGCCGCATCACCGCGGTTTCGGCCAAGAAGCAGCGCGAACTCGCCCAGGCGATCAAGCGCGCCCGTCACATCGGGCTTCTCCCCTACATCGTGAAATAAGGAGGGCCCGAAAATGGAAGTCATCCTGCTCGAGCGCGTCGAGAAGCTGGGCCAGATCGGCGACGTCGTGAACGTCAAGGCCGGTTTCGCCCGCAATTTCCTTCTCCCGCGCAAGAAGGCGCTGCGCGCCAACGAAGCCAACCGCAAGGTCTTTGAAGCCAACCGCGCCCAGATCGAGGCCGACAACGCCAAGCGCCGCGACAATGCGGTCGCCGAGTCGAAGAATGTCGACGGCGCGTCGGTCACGCTGATCCGCCAGGCGTCGAACACCGGCCAGCTCTACGGCTCGGTCTCGGTGCGCGACATCGCGGAACTGCTGGTCGCCGACGGCAAGAAGGTCGCCAAGAACCAGATCATCCTCGATCGTCCGATCAAGGCGATCGGCGTCTATGAGGTGAAGGTCGTCCTTCACCCCGAGGTGTCGGTCAACGTCTCGGTCAACGTCGCCCGCTCGCCGGAAGAGGCCGAACTGCAGGCGCAGGGCGTCGACGTGATGGCCGAAATGTTCGAGAAGGACGAAGCCGGCTTCACCGAGGATTTCGATCCGAACGCCGAGCCCGGCACGATCGTCGCCGAGCCGGAAGCATCGGAAGGCGAGCAGGCGGAAGCCTGATCGTTCCGGAACCGGACAAGAAAAGGCCGCGCGACCCAGGGGTTGCGCGGCCT
Organism: Sphingomonas sanxanigenens; assembly: GCA_003240855.1. GTDB lineage: Bacteria > Pseudomonadota > Alphaproteobacteria > Sphingomonadales > Sphingomonadaceae > Sphingomonas_L > Sphingomonas_L sanxanigenens_A. The sequence continues at coordinate 47,726 of QFNN01000005.1, read as the reverse complement.
TTTTCTTTTGGTGCGGCCCCGTTCGGCCCGAGCCGGCCGAAGCCCCATTCTTCCTCATCGTACGAAGAAGCCGGAAAGGGCTTCGACGGGCTCAGCCCGAACATATGTTCGTGCGGCAATCAGCCGTTGATCAGCGCGAGCACTTCCTTGCGGCTGCGTTCGTCGTCGCGGAACACCCCCATCATGCGGCTGGTGACCATGCCGACGCCCGGCGTGCGGACGCCGCGCGCGGTCATGCAGGCGTGGCTCGCCTCGATCACCACAGCAACGCCATGCGGGTGGAGATGCTCCCAGATGCAGTTGGCGACTTCGGCGGTCAGGCGTTCCTGCACCTGCAGCCGCCGCGCGAAGCCGTGGAGCACGCGCGCCAGCTTCGAGATGCCGACGACGCGGTCGCGCGGCAGATAGGCGATATGCGCCTTGCCGATGATCGGCGCCATATGATGTTCGCAGTGCGACTGGAAGGGTATGTCCTTCAGCAGCACGATCTCGTCATAGCCGCCCACTTCCTCGAACGTGCGGCTGAGATGGATCGCCGGATCCTCGGCATAGCCCTGGCAATATTCCCGCCAGGCGCGCGCGACGCGCTTGGGCGTGTCGATCAGGCCCTCACGCGAGGGATCGTCGCCGGCCCAGCGGATGAGCGTGCGGACGGCTTCCGCCACATCCTCCGGCACGGCGATCTTCGACTGACTTTCCGGTGCGGCAGCGGCCACAGGCATCCCCTTATCGAGTCCGTAACAAGCAATGGCGTGCGCCGAGATGGGAAGCGTGCGCCCGATTGACCAGATAGCCCGAACGCGCCTTCCGCTACGGCATCGGGGCACACCGTGCGAAATACCGCCCTTTCCCGGCCAAGACGAGCGGGAATCGGCGGACAAACGTGGTTGAAGCCATTGACGCCAGCATCAAGTGAAAGCAACATTCATGGCAGAGCGTCGAAATAGACGCCAAGCCGGGAGACCGGCGCCATTTGGGAGGATGGTCTGATGAGGAAGCTCGAACTTCTTGGTGCGAGCGCGCTCGCCCTGTTTGCGGCGGTGCCTGTCTTTGCGCAAACGACGCCGGCCAGCAACCTGCCCGACACGGGGCTTGAGGACATTGTCGTCACCGCGCAGCGCCAGTCCGAACGGCTTCAGGACGTGCCGATCGCGGTCTCTGCCTTCTCCGCCGAAGCGCTGCAGAAACAGCAGATCAACAATGCGACCGACCTGCAGCTTTCGCTGCCCAACATCACGTTCACCAAGACCAACTTCACCACATCGAGCTTCACCATCCGCGGCATCGGCGACCTGTGCGTCGGCGTGACCTGCGACACGGCGACGGGCATCCATGTCAACGACATGCCGCTGGTCTCCACCCGCCTATTTGAAACCGAATATTTCGATCTCGAACGCGTCGAGGTGCTGCGCGGCCCGCAGGGCACGCTGTTCGGCCGCAACGCGACGTCGGGCGTGGTCAACTTCATCACCGCCAAGCCCAACCTTGCGGCCCTGGGCGCAAGCGGCACGGCCGAATATGGCAATTACAATTCGATCAAGCTCAACGGCATGCTCAATGCGCCGATCGGCGACACGCTGGGCGTGCGCGTGGCGGGCTATTATCTGAACCGCGACGGCTACACGAAGAATCTCTTCAACAACAAGCGCATCGACGGGCGCGATCTTTACGCCTTCCGCGCCTCGGTCCGCTGGGAACCGACGCCCGATACGACCGTCGACCTGATCGGCTATTATTTCCGCGAGAAGGACGATCGCTCGCGCATCCAGAAGCAGCTTTGCCACCGCGACCCCACCGGCGTGCTGGGCTGCCTGCCCGACAAGCTGGCGAACGAAACGCTCAACGGCAATTCGACGCTTGCGGGCGTCCAGAGCTCGAACGAGTTTCTCGGCATCGCATCGGCGGCCTCGGGCGGCGCGCTCGCGCGCTTCGGGCTTGGCAGCGTCTATGGCGTCGATCCCTTCTCCAACGCGGTGAACCCCAGGGATCCGCGGACGGTGAACATCGATTATTCGCCGACCTATTACGCCAAGGAATATCAAATCATGGGCAAGCTGCAGCAGCAGCTTGGCGAAAAGGCGCAGTTGAGCGTGACTGGCGGCTATGCCTGGAACACGGTGGATTCGACGAGCGACTATAACCTCGCGGTCGAGAACGCCCTGACGGGCAATGCCGGCCTTGCCCAGCTCAACGCGCTGGGCCGCGCAGGATCGCCCTTCGCCTTCCTCAACCCCGTGCGCCAGGCGCTGATCCCCAACGGCCCGGCCGGCGGCGTCTGCCAGTCGGCCGCGGACCCCAATGGCGTCGGCGTTTATGGCGGCAATTCGGTGGGCTGCTATCCGACCAGCCTGGACTTCGATCGCTCCAAGGCGACGACGCGCCAATTCTCGGTCGAGGCGCATGTCGACACGCATTTCGACGGGATGTTCAACTTCCTGATCGGCGGCCTCTATCTGGACAGCAAGACCCGCGACAACAGCTATTATGTGAACTCCTTCGGCCTCGATTACGCCTCGGGCATCCTGGGCGCGGCGAACAGCAACGGCGCGGTGTTCTTCGCCACGCCTTTCTATCGCAACTATTCCGAGCTGTTCCGGCTGAAATCCTACGGCATCTTCGGCGAGGCCTATGCCGAGTTCACCGACAAGCTGAAGCTGACCCTCGGCCTGCGCTACAACCACGACCAGAAATATGTCCGCGCACGCACGACCTATCTGACGGATTCCGCCGGCAATTATCCGCTGGTGCCGTTCGGCGCGGGCAACCTGACCGATGCGATCAACTATGGGTTGCTCGATTTCGACGCGACGCAGGCAGGCGCGCAGCCCTTTGCGGTTAACCGGGTTAAGTTCGGCAGACTGACCGGGCGCGCGGTGCTCGACTACAAGATCACCGACGACAATCTGCTCTATTTCTCCTACGCGCGCGGCTACAAGTCAGGCGGCATCAACCCGCCGCTGTCCCCGCTGTTCGCGGTGCCCGTGACCTTCGGGCCGGAAACGGTGAACGCCTTCGAGATCGGATCGAAGAACACCTTCGCCGGCGGCAAGCTGCGCCTCAACCTGACCGGCTTCTATTATGACTACAAGAATCTGCAGTTGAGCCGCATCGTCGCGCGGACGGCGGTGAACGATAACGTCACCGCGCAGATCTATGGCATCGAGGCCGAGGCGATTGTCAGCCCGGCGCGCAGCCTGCTGGTCAACATGGGCTTCAGCTATCTGCACACGAAGGTGTCGACCGACAAGTTCCTCGCCAATCCGCGCGATCCTTCGGGCGGACGGTCCGACGCGGTCATCATCAAGGATATCCAGAACGCGTCCAACTGCGCGATCATCCCGACGGCCTCAGGCAATGTCGCCGGGGTCAACACCTTCGTCGCCGCCGTCAACAGCGGGCTTGGCCTGCGCGCGCCGACGCCGGTCCCGACCACGAACGCCACGGGCGCCTACAGCATCTGTTCGGTGCTGGCGCAGACGGCCGCCAACCCGCCCTCGACGCTGCGCGCGCTGTTCGGCGTGCCCAGCGGCCCGCTGCCCTTCACTATGCTGGGCAGCGGCGTGGAAGTGAACATCAGGGGCAATCAGCTCCCGCAGGCGCCGCAGATCAAGGCTTCGGCAGGCATCCAGTACACTGCGGACTTCGCCAACGGCATGTCGCTCGTCCCGCGCTTCGACATCACTTACACGGGCGAATCCTACGCCAGCATCTTCAACGGCAATGTGGACCGCATTCCCGGCTATGCGATCCTCAACGCGCAGGTGCAGCTCAATGGCCGCGACGACCGCTGGTTCCTGCGCGGCTTCGTCCAGAATCTGACCAACAACAATGCGACGACGGGCCAATATGTGACTGACCAGTCGTCCGGCCTGTTCACCAACATCTTCACGCTGGAACCGCGCCGTTACGGCATCGCCGCCGGCTTCAAGTTCTGAGGCTGTCCTGCGGGATAGAGGGGGCTCCGGCAGCGATGCCGGAGCCCCTTTTCCGTCATTGCGAGGAAGCGAAGCTGACGAAGCAATCCAGCCCGCTGCCGGACATCGGCTGGATTGCTTCGCTCCGCTCGCAATGACGGCAGAAGCAGAGGTTACTGGGCGGCGACGCTCGCGGTCGCGCTGGCGTCGTAGAAAGCGGCCAGATCCGCGTGCATCTGGCGCCGCGCCTCGGGGTTGAGATAGGCCATGTGCCCGGCCTGATAGTAGCGGAACATCACGTTGCCGCGCAGAGCCGGCTCCAGCATCATGTGCGACAGATCATATTCGGTGCCGAAGAAGGGCGTCGCCATATCGTACCAGCCGTTGAGCGAGAGCACTTTCAGGCTGGGGTTTACGCGCATCGCCGCCGACAGATCGATCGCGACGTCAGGCGAGGCCTGCGGCTGGCGGAAGCCGGGGGCGCGGTGGCTGAAATCCCAGCGCCACCCTTCCGAATCGCGCGCGCTGAGGCGGTAGCCGAGATCGGTCTTATAGCCGAGGCCATTGGCCAGATAGTCGTGCAGGCTGGCGATATAGGCGCCGCTGACCGCGACGTCCGACGCGTCGAACTCCGGCCCCTCGCCCGCCGCGTCGGCATCGACGCCGGTGTAGCGCGAGTCGAAACGGCCGACGGTCAGCCGCTGGTCGCGCAGCAATTCCTTGCGGAAGCGGTTGAGATCGACGCGCAGATTGGCGTTCTTGAGATACTCGACCGAAAGGCCGGTATAGGCCGCCATCTGCTGCGCGACGGCGTCGCGTTCGGCGTCCGAAAGATTCTGCCCCTTGGCGAGCGCCGCCGCATAAGGGCCATAGGTCCAGGCGCGCACTTCGGCGATGTAGGCGGACAGATCGGCCGGGCGGTTCTGGATGCGGTTATGATACCAGGCCGTCGCCGCATAGCTGGGCAGATAGGTGAGATAAATCTGGTCAAAGCCCGGCTGGCGCACGCCATAGTTGAGGATCGACGAGAGCAGGATCACGCCGTTGAGCGCGACGCCGCGATCCTGAAGCTGATAGGCAAGCGCGCCCGAACGCGTAGTGCCATAGCTTTCGCCGAAGATATATTTGGGGCTGTTCCAGCGGCCATTCTTGCCGAGATAGCGGATCACCGCCTTGGCGAAGGCGTCCGCATCCTGATCGACGCCCCAGAAATCCTTGCCCTTCGCTTCGCCCAGCGGGCGCGAATAGCCGGTGCCCACCGCGTCGATGAACACCAGATCGGTCTTGTCGAGCAGCGTATCGGGATTGGGGCCATAGCCATAGGGCGCCGGCTTCACATAATCGGGATTGCCCGTCTCGACGCGCATCGGGCCGAACGAGCCCATGTGCAGCCACAGGCTCGCCGAGCCGGGGCCGCCATTATAGAGGAAAGTGATCGGGCGGCGCGCGCCGGGCTTTGCGCCGTCGGCGGTATAGGCGACGTAGAACACGCTCGCGGTGGGCTTGCCTTCGTCGTTGCGGATGGTGAGCGTGCCGGCCGTCGCCTTGTAGGCGATCGTGCGCCCCTGCGCGACGATGCTGTGCGCGCTCGTTTTCTCGACTTCCTCGACCGGGGCCTGCGCCCAGCCCTTGTCCGCGGCGCCGGCGGCGGCCGGATCGCGCGCGCGATCGGCGGCGGGCTGTTCCTTCCTGGGGGCGTCGGCCTTCTCCTGCGCGACTGCGGGTGCGGCGCCGGCCAGGGCGAGAACGATCAACGGCAAGGTGGAGAACAAACGCATCGGCAATTTTTCCCTTTGAACATCAAGATGATGACGCCCGCCCTCGGAGCGCCCGCACAGAGATTCCACACGGCTGGTCGTAAACCAGCCCCGGTCTGTCGGGATTGACTCGCCCAGGGGGAACCATCCGACAGCAGGGCGTTACTGCCCTGCCATCATACTTTTGGCTAGTGGCTTTGCTGTGACGGGGAGACAGCGATGGCGCAGTTTCTGAAAAGACTGTTCTGTAGCCTGCGCGGGCATCCGGGCCATTATGCCGAGGCCGAGCATCTGCAATTCTACGCCTGTCACTGCCCTAATTGCGGCGCGCAGTTCGAGCGGATGGAACTGGCGCAGGAAATGCTCCCGAGCGCGCCGGCGGCGGGCCAGCCTGTCGGCAATGTGGACGCACGCGCCCTCCGTCCCCGGCAGCCTGCCGCCGCGCCCGCGCTGGCCCGCTCCGACGTTTTGCAGACCAGAGGCCGGTGAAGCGGACGACGCGGCGGCCATAGCGCCCCGCCGGGCAATGCGCCCGAAGCGCGACCGTTCCCGTCAGGCCGCCTTGTCCTGCGCCGCCCCGCCCGGACGCAGCCCCAGCAAGTGGCAGATGGCGTAGCTCAACTCGGCGCGGTTGAGCGTGTAGAAATGGAAGTTGCGGACGCCGCCGGCGTAAAGGCGGCGCGAAAGCTCCGCCGCGATCGTGGCGGCGACGAGCTGGCGCGCAGCGGGATGATCGTCCAGCCCCTCGAACAGCCGGTCCATCCACGGCGGGATCGCCGCGCCGCACATGGCGGCGAACTTGCGCGTCTGCGCGACGTTGGAGACGGGCAGGATGCCCGGCACGATCTCCGCATCGATCCCCGCCGCCGCCGCCGCGTCGCGGAAGCGGAAGAAGGCGTCGGCGGAAAAGAAGAACTGGCTGATCGCGCGCGTGGCGCCCGCATCCAGCTTGCGCTTCAGATTGTCGAGGTCGCTGCGTGCGCTCACCGCCTCGGGGTGGGTTTCGGGATAGGCGGCGACCGAAATCTCGAACGGATGCAGCTTGCGCAACCCCTCGACCAGCGCAGCCGCGCCCTCATAGCCCTGCGGGTGCGGCGCGAACTTCGATCCCATCACCGGCGGATCGCCGCGCAGCGCGACGATATGACGCACGCCCGCCGCCCAATAAGCCTCGGCGACCTCGGCGATCTCATCCTTCGACGCTTCGACGCAGGTCAGGTGCGCGGCGGCGGCGACAGGCGTTTCGCGCGCGATGCGCGCCACGGTGGCATGGGTGCGCTCGCGCGTCGAACCGCCCGCGCCGTAAGTGACCGAAACGAAGCGCGGCGACAGCGGCACCAGCGTCTCGATCGCGTCCCAGAGCTGCAGCTCCATCTTCTCGGTCTTGGGCGGAAAAAACTCGAAGCTCACCTGCGCGTCCCCCGAAAGATCGGCGAACAGGGGGGCGTCGAGCGCACGGCGGGCCTCGGCCAGTTGTTCAAGCGACAGGCTCACGCGGCCTTCTCCTGCAAAAGGCCCGGCCGTTCGCCGAGCCATAGTTTAACGGTAAGTGCGCCGCCGGTCAGCGCCTCGACGGCGGCGAGATCCAGCCCGGCGGCGGCGAACCAGCCGGCGACCTGATCGTCGTCGAAACCGAGGCGGACATGCGCATCCTGCTGGCGCAGCTCCTCACGGCCATGGCTGGCGAAGTCGACGATCAGCACGCGCCCGCCAGGGGCGAGCAGCCGCGCCGCCTCGGCAATGGCGGCCGCCGGCTGGTGCGCGAAATGCAGCACCTGGTGAAGGATCACCGTATCGGCGCTGCCGTCGTCGAGCGGCAGGGCGTACATGTCGCCCTGGCGAAGCTCGGCCTTCTGGATATCGCTTTCAGACAGTTTGACGCGCGCGAGGCGCAGCATTTCAGGGCTGCGGTCGACGCCCGTGGCGCTCGTCGCGCCGCCGCCGAACAGTTCGAGCATCCGCCCGGTGCCGGTGCCGATATCGACGAGCCGGCCGATCGGACGCAGCCGGATGAGCGCGCCCATCGCCGCTTCCACCTCGCTCTCGGCGACATGGAGCGAACGGATCGCATCCCATTGACCGGCATGGGCGGAAAAATAGCGCTCCGCCGAAGCCGCGCGCTCGGCCAGGACATCAGCCAGCGCCTGCGCGTCGCGCGCGTTTTCGCCCACGAACCGGTCAAGCAGCAGGAACAGAGGCTCGATCGCCGGACCTTCGGCAATGCCGAGAAACACCCAGCTTCCTTCCTTGCGCCGCGCGACGAGGCCGGCGTCGGCCAATATCTTCACATGGCGCGAAACGCGCGGCTGGCTTTGCTCCAGAACCTGTGCGAGTTCGCCGACGGAAAGATCGATCATGCGCAGCAAGACGAAGATGCGCAGCCGCGTCGGATCGGCAAGGGCGCGCAGAAGATCGAGCAGGCGTCGCATGGCGCAGCGGACATAAAGATTTCTTTATATGTCGTCAACGGCAACGGGACGGGAGAGCGGACCGGCGCCGCGAAAAGCGTTTCGGCGCATTTCCGCGCCGCACCTTCCATGGAAGGGATTGCGCGAGCAAAACCGGAACGCTAGAGAATCCGGGCTCGCTCGGGGCAACCTCCCGAGGTGCATGACTGAAACAGGGAGGGATTACCCCATGAAGAAGTTCGCCACCGTGTCGCTGATCGCCGCCGCCGCATTCGGCCTCGCCGCTTGCTCGAGCCACGCGCAGAATGAAAGCGCCGAAGCCGCCAACGCCGTCGCCGCCGACGTCGCCAACACCACCGACGCCGCGCTGGGCAGCATCGACAACGCGACCGACAACGCCCTTTCGGCGATCGACAACGCCGCTGCCGACGCGACCGACGCCGCCGGCAACACGCTGACCAACGCCGGCGAAGCGCTGAAGAAGTAAGCTTCTTCGCAACGCGAGAAACGGGGCCGCGCGACCGACTGGTTGCGCGGCCCTTTTCTTTCTGCGCGATCGGGCGTGGAGCCTTGGGGCGAAATGCGCGCTTGCGCGGCTTTCCCAACGCGCCCTAAGACTTGGCGATGCGCCGCGCCGTGCTGCCCCTTCTGCTGATCGGCCTTTCCGCTTGCCAGGCGAACGACAATGATCCGGGCGTGGGCGGCGTGACGGTGGGCGAGGCGCGCGCGCTCAACGAAGCCGCCGCGAGCCTCGATGCGCAGGCGCTGCCGCCGCTCAACGAAATCGGCGACCAGCAACCCTGACGCCGTCATCCAACCCTATCGCCCAGCGCCAGAACCCAAGGCCAGAACCCAAGGCCAGAACCTAAGGCCAGAACCTAAGGCCAGAACCTAAGGACCGCCATGCGCCATCACCTTCGCACCAGCCTGATCGCCCTCGCCGCCATTCTTGCCGCGCCGATCGCCGCCGCCGACAGCGATCCCAACGCCTATCTGGAAAACGTCGACGGCGCGCGCGCGCTCGATCAGGTCAAGGCATGGAACAAGGCGACGCTCGACGTGCTCGCCGCCGATCCGCATTTCGCCGCCTATCGCGATCGCGCGCTGACCTTGCTGCAGGACGATGCGCAGATCGCCGAGCCCGACCGGATCATCGGCGGCAATGTGCTCAACCTGTGGCGCGACGCGAAGAACCCGCGCGGGCTGTGGCGCATCGCCTCGCTCGACAGCTTTGCGGCGGGCAAGCCGCAGTGGCGCGTGCTGATCGACGTCGACGCGCTGGGCAAGGCCGAAGGCAAGAGCTGGGTCTGGAAAGGCGCGACCTGCCGCGCGCCGGCCTATGATCGCTGCATCATCGCGCTGGCCGACGGCGGCACCGACGCCGCAGTCGAACGCGAGTTCGACATGGCGAGCGCCAGCTTCGTCAGCGGCGGCTTCACCCTGCCCGCCGCCAAGACCGGCATCGCCTGGGCAGGCCCGGATGCACTTTATGTCTCGACCGATTTCGGGCCGGGCAGCCTGACCAGCTCGGGCTATGCGCGGATCGTGAAGCTATGGAAGCGCGGCACGCCGATCACGGCCGCCACGACGCTCTTCGAGGGGCAGGCAACCGACGTTTCGGTCGGCGCGAACGTAAGCGTGGACGGCGACCGGAGCTGGCCGATCGTGCGCCGCGGCGTCGATTTCTATCATAGCGAGCTGCGCCATGTCGCGCCCGACGGGAAGCTCATCGCCTCGCCGCTGCCGACCGACGCCGACCTGCAGGACATATTGGACGGCCGCGCGATCGCGCTGCTCAACAAGGACTGGCGCGGCATCCCCGCCGGATCGCTGGTCGCCTATCGCATCGACGATGTCCTCGCCGGGCGCACGCCCGCGATCGAGCGCGTGTTCACCCCCGGACCGACGCAGGCGATCGAGGAGGTTTCGGCAAGCAAGTCGCTGCTGTGGGTCAAGCTGCTCGACGATGTGTCGGGCAAGCTGCTGACGCTCAGCCGCCAGCCTGACGGACGCTGGGCGCAGGGCGCGGCGACGCTCCCCGCCAACTCCACCGTCCATCTGAACGCGGCCGCAGGCGTCAGCGACCTCGCCTTCGCGACAGTGGAAGGGATGCTGACCCCGCCGACGCTCTATGCCGTCGCACCTGCGCGGGCGCCGCAGATCGTGCAGGCGCTCCCCGCCCGTTTCGACGCCGCGAACATGCAGGTGGAGCAACGTTTCGCCTCCTCGAAGGACGGCGCGAAAGTTCCTTATTTCCTCGTTCGGCGGAAGGATGTGAAAGGCCCCGTCCCCGCCCTGATCCACGCCTATGGCGGCTTCCGCCTCGCCCAGACGCCGACCTATCTTGTCGATCAGCCCTATCGCGCCGGTCCGGCGGGGCTGTTCTGGGTCGAGGAAGGCAATGTTTTCGTCCTCGCCAACATTCGCGGCGGCGGCGAATATGGGCCGCGCTGGCACGACGCCGCGCTGCGCGAGAAGCGCCAGAACGCCTATGACGACCTTCATGCCGTCGCCGAGGATCTTATAAGGGCCGGGATCAGCGCGCCGAAGCGGATCGCGGTTTCCGGCCGTTCCAACGGCGGCCTGCTGGTCGGCGTGGCGATGACGCAGCGGCCCGACCTTTACGGCGCGGTGGTGATGGGATCGCCGCTGACTGACATGAAACGCTATTCGCACCTGCTGGCCGGCGCATCGTGGATGGGCGAATATGGCGATCCGGACAAGCCGGCCGACTGGGCGTTCATCTCCCGATATTCGCCCTATCAGAATCTGAAGGCGGGCGTGAAATACCCCGTTCCCTTCATCTACACCTCGACCCGCGACGATCGCGTCCACCCGGCGCATGCGCGCAAGTTCGCGGCGAAGCTGGGTGAACTGGGCGACCAGTTCTTCTATTCCGAAGCGATCGAGGGCGGCCACGCGGCAGGCGCGGACCGCAAGGAGGACGCCCAGCGCGCCGCGCTCATCATCACCTATCTCAACCGTGAACTGCCGGGAGAGACGAAGTGAACCGTCGCATGATGATCGCCGCGCTGCTGGCCGTCGCCGCGCCGGCCTTCGCCCAGACCGCCCCGGAGACGGCGCCTGCGCCCGCCGCGACGCCCGCACCGGCGGAGGATCTGCCCAGGGTCGCGATCGTCACCGCCGACGGCACGATCGTCGTCGCGTTGGAGATCAGGAAAGCGCCGATCACCAGCGCCAATTTCCTGCGCTATGTCGATCAGAAGCGCTTCGACGGCGCGACCTTCTACCGCGCGCTGACCGTCAAGGGCGGCAATGGCGAGGGGCTGATCCAGGGCGGGGTGAGCAACGATCCAAAGAAAGTGCTGCCCCCTATCAAGCATGAGCCGACGACGCTGACCGGGCTGAGCCATGTCGACGGAACCATATCGATGGCGCGCCACGAACCGGGCAGCGCTCAGGGCGAGTTCTTCATCACCCTCGGTTCGATGACCTATATCGACGCCGATCCCAAAGCGGCGGGCGACAATCTGGGCTTCGCCGCCTTCGGCCATGTCGTCGAAGGAATGGATGTGGCGAAAAAGATCCTCGCCGAGCCGATCTCGACCACCGACACCAGCCCGATGAAAGGCGAGATTCTCGCCAGGCCGGTGAAAATCATCTCGGCGCGGCGGGTGAAACAGGGCGAACGCGCCGAACCCCGCACGTCATTGCGAGGAGCATAGCGACGAAGCAATCCGGTGGACGCCAGGCGCCCGCCGGATTGCTTCGCGGCGCTCGCCATGACGATGCGGCACCTGCGGCCAGCCCTTATTGCCGCGCGCCTGCAACATGATAACATGGCGGGCCGTTCACCACCGGGGGTTGCATGCTTTTACTGGCGCGTCTTTTGCTTCTCGTGCCGTCGATTGTCGCCGGGTGGTTCGTCTCGCGTGAGGATCCGCGTTTCTGGGTGATCGCGCTCGTCGTCGCCCTGACCTTCATGGCGCTGAGCATCATCGCCGGAATCTATGCGCCCGCGCTGCGCTTCTGGCCCAGCAGGCGCAAATAGGCCGGCGGCCGCTGCCAAAGCGGCGCACGCCGCCGCATGGCCGGATCGCGATCGGCGCGACTCGATTTTCGGGCATGACGGCGCGGCGGAATGAAGGTCGGCCTGCGTGGTTCAGCGCTGATAGACGATCGACAGGGCGATCGCGAAGAGGAAGGCGACGGCGAGCCGGGTCGCCAGCCGCCGGCTGGGGTGCATGGCGCGCCAGGCCGCGTCCAGACGCGCGGGGGAATCCGACGCGGAACGCTCCTTTTTCGCCTGCCCGTCCTGGTCCATGCGCCTGCCGCTCCGCTCACGGATTGCCGGCATGGACTGGCACGCCCCGACGCCGGATGCGCGTCAAAGATTGTAAAATGATACTTAACCACCTCGCTAGCCCGCAGATTTCTGCTATTTCGATCCAAAGGCGAAGCCCTTCGGGAGCGTATTGTGAGAGTGGCGTCGCGTGTTTGAGTAGTAGGGTGGTGAAATGAAGATTGGCATTCTCGACGACGAGCCCGTTCTCGCTTCCCATGTTGAGAATATTCTGACCTCAGCGGGGCATAGCTGCCAAGTTTTTCAGAGCGGCCGTCGCCTGATCAACGTGCTTCATCACGAGACGTTCGATCTTCTTCTGCTCGACTGGAACGTGCCCGACGTGTCGGGAATCTCGGTCATCGCCTGGCTGCGCGAGAATCTGGAAAAGGCCCCGGCGGTGCTGTTGCTGACCAGCAGGTCGGCGGAAGAGGATGTCGTGCAGGCGCTGCGCATGGGCGCCGACGACTATATATTGAAGCCGGTGAGCGCACCCGTGCTGCTCGCCCGCGTCGAGGCGGTGCTCCGCCGCGCCTATCCCGAGCCGCCCGCCGCCGCGATCGAGCAGCATGGCGACTATATCTTCGACATCGCGGCGGGAACGGTCACGCATGCCGGGCGCCTGATCCAGATGACCGCGAAGGAGTTCCTGCTCGCGCTCATGCTGTTCCGCAACGAGCATCGCGCGCTGTCGCGCAGCTACATCTTCGAGGCGATCTGGGGCCGCAACCCCGACCTGCCGACGCGCACGCTGGACGCGCATGTCTCCAAGGTCAGGACCAAGCTAAACCTCCGGCCCGAAAACGGCTACAAGCTGGTAACCATCTACGCCTATGGCTATCGGCTCGAACGGCTGGTGAAACAGGCCGCATGATCGCGTTGATCCCGGCGCTTCTGCTTGCCGGCGCCGCGCAGGCGGCCGCCGCGGAGCCGGTCGTCGTCTATACGGCGAAGGCCGGCGACAATCTCTACACGCTGGGCGCGCGCTATTTCGACCGGATGAGCGATGTGGCGACGGTGCAGCGGCTGAACCGCATCGCCAACCCCTATCGCATCCCGGTCGGCACGCGCATCCGCATCCCGCACGCCGTGCTGCGCCAGTCGGCAGTCCCGGCGAAAGTCGCGGCCTTCAGCGGCCCGGTCAGCATCGGCGCGCCCGGCAAGCTGGCCCCGGCCGTGCTTGGCATGACGGTCAACGAAGCCGACCGCATCGAGACCGGGGAGCGCGGGCATGCGACGCTGCGCCTCGCCGACGGCTCGCTCGTCTCCATCCCGTCGCAAAGCGCGGTGCAGATCGCGCGGATGCGCCAGACTGCGCTGATCGGATCGGTCGACCGGCTGTTCACGCTTTCGGGCGGCGGCCTGCGCGCGCGGGTGACGCCGATGACCAATGGCGAGAGTCGTTTCCGCGTCTCGACCCCGACCGCCGTCGCGGCGGTGCGCGGCACGATGTTCGCGACCAGCTATGACCCCGCGACGCAGGCGACGCTGACCGGGGTGACCGAAGGCAAGGTGGAGCTGACCGACGCGGCCTCGCACCGCATGCTGGCGCTGCCGACGGGCTTCGGCGCCCATGCGGGCGACGAGGCGCCGCATCCCCTGCTCGCCGCCCCCGAACTGGTCGACGGCGGCCGCATCCAGAACCAGCCGCGCCTCGCCTTCGCCGTAAAGCCGGAAGCGGGCGCGAACGGCTACGCCCTCAGCATCGCGCGCGACGCCGGCTTCATCGACGTGCTCGACGAAGCACGGTCCGCGACGCCCGAGGCCAGTTTCGACTCGCTGCCCACCGGCACCTATTTCGTCCGCGCCGCCGTGATCGACGCGAGCGGGATCGAGGGCATGGCTTCCACCTATGGGTTCCAGCGCCGGCTCAACAGCCTCTCCGCCAGCGTCGAAGGCAGCGGCAAGGGGCGTCGTCGCGAATATCTGTTCCGCTGGACCGGATTGGGCGACGGCGCGCACCAATATCGCTTCCAGCTTTCCACCCACGCCGACGGCAGCCAGCCGATGATCGACCGGATCGGGTTGACGGGCGACCGGCTGATCGTCACCGATCTTCCGGTGGGCGATTATTACTGGCGGGTCATGTCCGTCCAGTTCGCCGACGGTCAGGCGAACGGGGCGTGGGCGGCAACCGAAACTCTGCATATCGAGGCGCGCGATTGAGCCCATTGCCGGGCGGCCGCCGCCTGCGCATCGAATGGTGGGCGGTCGCGCTGATCGCCTCCGCCGTTGTGCTGTTCCTCGCGTGGGACCGGACGGCGACGCGGCTCGACAATCTCATCTACGACGCGCTGCTGAGCGCCCGATCACGCGCCGCCGATCCCGCGATCGTCATCGTCGCGATCGACAATCGCAGCCTGGCCGAGGCGGGGCGCTGGCCCTGGCCGCGCGCGACGCATGCGCGCCTCGTCGAGCAGCTTGCCGCCGCGCATCCCCGCGCGATCGGCTATGACGTGCTGTTCGTCGAGCCTGCCCCCGGCGATGACGATGCGAGGCTCGGCGCGGCCTTCGCGCGCGCGCCTTCCTTCCTGCCGCTGCTGATCGACCGCCCCGGATCCAATGGCGCGGCCTTCGATGCGATCGAGCCCGTCGCCCCGATCCGCGCGGGCGCCGCCGGCATCGGGCAGGTCAATATGCGCTTCGACGGCGACGGCATCGTCCGGCGGATCGACATGGTGGCCGGCGACGCGACGCGCCAATGGCCGCAACTGACCGAACTGATGCGGAACGCCGCCGGGCGCGGAGTCGATGTGGCGCGCGGCGCGCCCAGCACGGTCATGCTTTCCTATGCGGGACCGCCGGGGCATTTCCCCACCGTCTCGGCCGCCAGTCTGATGCGTGGTGAAGTGCCGCCAGAATTGCTGCGCGACCGGCTCGTCCTTGTCGGCGCGACCGCCGAAGGGCTGGGCGATCAATATCCCGTGCCCTTCGGCAACCATGGCGGGGTGATGGCGGGCGTCGAAATCCACGCCAATCTGCTCGATGCGCTGCTGGGCGACCATATCGTCCGCCCGGTCGACGGACGAGCGCTGGCGGCCGCCTCGCTCGTTCCGCTCTGGCTGCTGCTTTTCGCCTTCCGTCGCCTCAGCCCGCGCGCGACCGCGCTGCTGCTGGCCGCCATGCTCGCGTCGATCCTCGCCGCGAGCGGGGCGCTGCTCGCGCTGGGACTATGGCTGCCCCCGGCGACCGCGATGATCGCGCTCGCCATCGTCTATCCGCTCTGGGGCTGGCGGCGGCTGGCGGCGACGAGCGCCTATATGACGAACGAGCTGCAGGCGTTCAGCGCCGAGCCGGACATCCTGCCCCATGCCGCCGCCGATCCGGGCGGGAGCGACCTTGTGGAGCACCAGTCGCTGCTTCTCCACGATGCGATCGGACGAATGCGCGCGATGCGCCGCTTCGTTTCGGACCGGCTCCACCAATTGCCGGACGCGACTTTCGTCGCAGACCGCAACGGGCATATTCTGCTCATCAACGGCGAGGGCCAGCGGCTGCTCGAAAGCCTGGGCGTCACGGGCGAAGGCCAGCGGCTGGCGCGGCTGCTCGCCCAGCTCTCGCCCGAGCGCGAAGGCGAAGGCGGTCCGCCCGCCCTGCCCCCGGCCGACACGCGCGAGACCGTCGCGCGCGCCGTCACCACCGCCGACGGGCGCAGTTTCGACCTGCGTTTCGCCCCGCAATCGGATGCCGGCGATGCGCTGGTCGGCTGGATCGTGATGATGATCGACACCAGCGCCGCGCGGGCCAGCGAACGCCAGCGCGAACAGATCATGCAGTTGCTGACCCACGACATGCGATCGCCCCAGTCCTCGATCATCGCGCTGATCGAGGATGCGCCGGCGGGCGCGCTCGATCCCGGCACGAGCCGCCGGATCGAGGCCTATGCCCGCCGCACGCTGTCGCTCGCCGACGGCTTCGTCCAGCTCGCGCGCGCCGAGGCGGTCGACCATGTCTTTGCCGAAGTCGATCTGGACGATATCGTGGTCGAGGCGGTCGACGAGCTGTGGCCGCAATCCTCGGCGCGCGGGATTACGGTCCAGTTCAAAGGCCCCGGCGACGAGCTGCTGATCATGGGCGACCGCGCGATGCTTGCGCGCGCCTTCATCAATCTGATCGGCAACGCGATCAAATATAGCCATGACGGCGGCGAGGTCCGCGTCTCGCTTACGCGGCGCGGCGGCGAAGCGGTCTGCGCCATCGCCGACGACGGCGTCGGCATCGCGCCGGACAAGATCGCGACGCTGTTCGAGCCCTTCACCCGCGCGCGACACGGCGAAGGGCCGGACGGCATCGGACTTGGCCTCGCGCTGGTCAAGACGGTGGTGACGCGCCACCAGGGCGCCGTCATCTGCGAAAGCACGCCAGGCAAAGGCGCGACCTTCACCGTCACGCTGCCGCTGCTGGGCGAATAAGCCGCCCTCCCCCGTCATTGCGCGCGCAGCGAAGCAATGACGGAGTGGATAGACTCAGCCGGCGGCCGGATTCAGCGCCGCACAGGCGGCGTCGGCGAGCGCCGCGCCCGTCGCTTCACCCCGCCGCGTCGCGTTCACCCGCCAGACTTCGCGGCCGCTGGAAACTTCGCTCAGCGTGACGACCAAAGTGACGTCATGGCGCTTGCCGCCCCGCTTCGCCGGCGCCGGCTGGGCGGGATCGATCGCCTGCGTCCGCGCCGGATGATCCGAAAACGCGATCTGGACAAGATAGGCGGGATCGGCCGCCTGCGTCAGCCCATGCGCGACAAGGCAGGCGCCGATCCGGTTGCGCAGCGCATCCGGCTCGCCCGCATCGAACGATGCGAAGCCGAAGCGCGCCTGCGCGGGCAGCGCTCCGCTGGTCTGGGCAGTCTCGCGCGGCGCAGCGGCGCAGCCCGAAAACAGCGCGGCGATCAACGCCAGCGATGATGTCCTGCCCCACATAGCATCCTTCATTACGCTCCTGTGCCGATCGAGGCCAGATCGTCCTCGCCCGACGCGCACAAAAAAAGCGGCGGCCACGCCAGAGCGGGCCGCCGCATATTTCCAGCCTTGGGGTCAGGTCTAGAACTTGTAGCCGATGCTGAACCGCGCCGAGCGTCCGACGATCGGACGCGCCAGGATCGCGCCCGCGCCCTGCGAACCCAGGTTGCGGATATTGCCTTCGGTCAGGCCGATCGTGTTGGTGATGTTGTCCACCGACACCTGGAAGTTCAGCCCGTTGCGCATGTCGTAGTTCAGGCCGGCATCCCACTTCAGATAGTTGGGCAGAACCTGCAGGTTGCGGATGTCGGAGAAGCGATCCCCGATATAGTTGATCGAGGTGTAGATCGTCGCCTTGCCCGGACCGATATCGGTCTCGTACGATGGCGAGATGCGCCACTGCCACTTGGGCTGGCGCTGCACGCGGTTGCCCGTCAGATCGTCGAGCACCGGCACGCCGCCCACCACGACCGGATTGCCGTTCGCATCGACGGCGGGCGTGAAGAAGTGGCGATACTTGCTGTTCAGCCAGGTGCCCGCAAAGCCGATCGACACCCCGCGCACCGGGCGGATCGCGCCTTCCAATTCGACGCCCGTCGCCTTCGCGCCGCCCACCGACGCTATCGGCGCGCCGTTGGTGATGACGGTGGTGGCCAGGCCGTCGAACTTGTTATGGAAGATCGTCGCATAGGCGCTGACCAGATCGGTCGAGACCTTCAGTCCGCCTTCATAGGTGTCGACCTTGGGCGCAACGGTGATGCCGTCGCGCAGATTGTCGAAGAAGGGGAAGCTGTTGCCGCGGCTGTAGCGCGCGAACACGCCGATCGCGCTGGTGATGTCGTAATTGACGCCCGCCGTCCACGAAACGCGGTGATCCTTGAAACGGAGCGTGCTGTACGTGCCGTTCAGGACCGCGACGCTGTTATCGTAGAGCGTATTCGGATTGCCGTCGACATCGACGCCGAACGTGTTGTTTTCCAGCGTGCCGCTGACCTTGTGGTGCTGATAACGGACACCGGCGTCGAGGCGCAGCTTGTCCGTCACCTGGAACTCGTCGACCGCATAGACGGCGGTGTCGCGGCCGTCATAGTCGGCGTTGACGTTGAAGGTCGAACCGCTGGTGAAGCCGCGATTGGTGACGATCCGGCCATCGGCCAGCGTCAGGTTGAGGATGCGGGCGTTGGGCTCGGCGGTCAGCAGGACGTTGTTGCCGAGGTTCCACTTATCCTTCGACGAATAGTCGGTGTAGAAACCGCCCACCGTGAATGTATTGTGGCCGCTCTTCCATTCGAGCGCGAGATCGTTCGAGAAGGCTTCGATATCCTTCTGCACGCGCCACATGCCCGCCTGGACGACCTGCGTGTCGGCCGCGGCAGCGCCGCCGCCATTGGCATAGGTGAGGCTGCCGATCGCGCCGCCGAACGTCGCGGCGTAAGCCGAGGCCGATTGCGGCGCGGCCGAACCCGGGACGAGGCCGGTGGTGTTGGCCTTGCCCTTCAGCCAGCTCAGGCGGTCGCGGACCTTGATGCCCTCGCCCAGCTCATATTCAAAGTTCGCGCCAAGGTTGACGACCTTCGCGCCGCGTCCGTCGGAAAGATCGTAACGCGATCCGTCGGGCAGCGTCGCAAGTCGCGTCTCCGGGCCGGCGAGCGTGCCCGTGCCCGCGCTGAAGCCCGGATATTTACGGACCTTGTTGCCATCCTGGATGACCGGGATCGGCAGCAGCCACTGGCCATGATCGTTCAGGTAGCGACCAAAAACGAGCAGCGAGCCCTTCCCGAAATCATGGCGGATGTTGGCGGTGATCTGGCCGCCCTTCTCGGCGGTGAACTTCGGATCGCGAATGCCGTTGCCGGCGGAATAATAGCCGCCGACCATATAGGTCGTGTCGGGGCCGAGCGGGCCGGAGACATAGCCGTCGGCGCGATATTCGCCGAAGGTCGTCGCCGAGAGCTTGAGCAGCCCTTCAAACTCCGGGCCGCCTTCGCGCTGAACGAAGTTGACCGTCAGGCCCGGCTGGCCATTCGAGAAGAGCGCGCCGGTGCCGCCGCGAACCGCCTCGACGCGCTTCAGCGTCTCGTCGATGCGGATGAGCTGCGTGTTTTCGAGGAAGGACAGCGTGGGCGGCGGGAAAATCGGCACGCCTTCGCTCTGGATCGTCACGAATTCGGCGTCGCCGCCCGACGGATAACCGCGGACGAAGATGTTGGCGCCGTTCTGGCCGCCCGAGCTTTCGGTGCTGACGCCTGGAACGAGGCGCAGCACTTCCGCAGTGCTGGCGGGGGCGAGCTGCGCGATCGACTTGGCGTCGACCGTGGTCAGCGCGAACGACGCATCCTGGCGGCGCGTGCCGCCGCCGGCGGTGCCGGTGACGATGATGTCGTCATTGTTCGTTTCATCGGCAGGTGCAGCGGCGGGGGCCGTCTGCTGCGCGTCCTGCGCGAACGCGAATCCCGGCTGGGCGGCAAGCGCGCAGGCGAGAGCCAGCGGCGCCGAACGGCCGAAAAAGCTATAGATATGGCGATAACGACTGGTCATTCGGGTCCTCCCTTATCTTATCGTCATGGCGGTTCGATCGACGCGCCTTCTGACCGGGCTTCTATGATTCCGTGCAATGCATTTCAAGCGATTTTGAAACAGGATTGAAACATGCGGCGCTTTCGCAACGCTTGGCGATCGCCTCGCGAACGCATAAGACAGGCGCATGGGGACCGGACGGAAGCTGGGGCGTGGCTGACGCGCAGGGGGAAAAGCGCGAGCGCGTATCGCGTTCGATGGCGGTCAATATGGGCGACATCGCCCGGCTCGCCAACGTCTCCAAGCCCACCGTCTCGCGCGTCCTCAACGACAGCCCACTGGTCAGCAAGGAAACGCGCGAGCGCGTGCTGGAGATCGCGCGGGCGCAGGGCTATGCGGTCAACCGCAACGCGCAGAAACTGCGCCAGCTCCGCACCTCGACCATCGCGGTGCTGCTCGACTTCGGATCGCACCGGCGCGGGCGGATCGGCGACCCCTTCATCTTCGAGCTGCTCGCCGGCGTCTCCGAAGCGCTTTCGATCCGCAATCAGGATCTGCTGCTGTCCCCACCGGGGCTGACCGACGCCAAGAGCTGCGTCGATCTGCTCCGCGCGCGCGCCGCCGACGGCTTCATCTTCCTCGGACAAGGCGGCCGCGAACCGATGCTGCGCGAACTGGGGCGCAGCAATGCGCCCTTCGTCGTGTGGGGCGCGGTGGACGCAGGCGACAATTATTGCGCCGTGGGCAGCGACAACCGACTGGGCGGCCGGCTGGCGGGCGAGCAGTTCAGCCGGCGCGGCGCGAAACGCTGGCTGTTCGTCGGCGACATCAGCCATGCCGAAATCCACCTGCGCTACGAAGGCATGTGCGAAGTCGCCGCCGCCAAGGGCGCGGAGGTGCTGCACCTGCCCGTATCGGACATGGCGTTCAACGCGGTCCACGCCGCCGTCGCCGGCTGGCTGCGCGATCATCAGGCGCCCGACGCCGTCTTTGCCTTTTCGGATACCGCCGCGATGGCGGTGATCAGCGCCTTCCGCGCCGCCGGGCTGGTCGCGCCCCGCGATTACGCGCTGGTCGGTTATAACGACATTCCGCCCGCCGCGCATTTCAGCCCGTCAATCACCACGATCGAGCAGGAGACGCACCTTGCCGGCGCGATCCTCGTCGAAAAGCTGATGCAGCAGATCGAGGGCATACGCGCCCAGTCGGCGATGCTGCCGACGCGCATCATCGTCCGCGAAACCTGAAATCCGGCCGTCAGCCGAGCAGCGCGTCCAGATCGACGGAAGCCGTGTCCGGGTAAACGATGTCCGCCGCGCCGAGCACCGCCGGATCGCCGATCCCCACCGCATACATGCCCGCCGCGCGGATCGCGGCGATCCCCGCCGCCGCGTCCTCGAAACCGATGCAGCGATCGGGCGCTACGCCCAGCGCAGCGCTGCACGCCAGGAAGATGTCTGGCGCGGGCTTGCCCTGCGCGACCTTGCCCGCATCGGCCACGAAATCGAACAGCCCGGAAACGCCCAGCCGGTCGAGCAGCAGCGGCGCATTGCGGCTTGCCGATGCGACCGCGCAGGCCAGCCCCCTCGCCTTCGCCGCACGGACCAGCGCCTCGGCGCCGGGGAGCAGCGCGGCCGGGGTCATGTCCCTGACCGCATCGAGATAATAGCCGTTCTTGCGCGTCGCGAGCGCCTCCATCTCGGCCTCGGGCAGCGTGCGCGCGCCAAGCGCGAGAATGTGGCGCAGCGATCCCATCCGGTCGACGCCTTTCAGCGCCTCATTATCCGCATGGGTGAAGGCGATGCCCAGTTCGTCGGCCAGGCGCGACCAGGCGGCGAAATGTGCGGTCGCGCTGTCGGCCAGCACGCCGTCCAGATCGAAGATGGCGGCGGCGAAGCGCGTCATGCCGTGCACAGCCCGGCATCCGTCGTCAGGCGCAGCGGCTTGCCCCGATGCCTGATCTCGATCGGATCGCCCGAGACGAGGCGGTAGCGAGTCGCCTCGCCCTCGACCGAAACCTCGATCAGCCGCCCGCGATAGCGTGTGCGGAAGGCATAGGCGCCCACGCCCGGAATCGCGATCGGCGCGAAGCTGATCGCATCCGCCTCGGCGCGCATCCCGGCGAAGCCCATCGCCAACGCCGTCCAGCTTCCGGCCAGCGCCGCCATGTGCAGCCCGTGCCCGCTGTTGCCGAACAGATCGAGCAGATCGGTGAGCAGCGAGACGCGCCAATAGCCCGCCGCGCGATCGCCGTCGCCGATCCCCGCCGCCGCCGCCGCGAAGGCGCTCGCCGACAGCGTGGAATCATGAACGGTCACCGCCTCGTAAGCGTCGAACATCCGCCGCCGCGTCCCGGCGTCGAAATGATCGCGGAACAGCACCGTCGCCAGCACCGCATCGGCCTGCTTGTTGACCTGGCGGCGGTAGATGGTGAGCGGGTGGAAATGGAGGAGCAGCGGATAGCGCTCGGGCGGCGTTTCCGCAAAGGGCCAGGGCTGGCGCGCGAAGAACGCGTCGTCCTGCGCATAGACGCCGCGCGCCTCGTCATAGGGAAGCAGCATCTTCGCCGCCGCGCGGCTCATCCGCCCGGCCTCGTCGGCGGGGAGCAGATCGCTGCCGCCAAGCTCGGCGACCGCGAAGCGCAGATGCGCCGCAGCGAGCATGTTGGTGTAGAGATTATTGTCGACCAGCGCGGTATATTCGTCCGGCCCGGTCACGCGGTTGATGACGAAGGCGTCGTCGCGCGCGGAATCATGATAGCCGATCTCCATCCAGATGCGCGCCGTCTCGACCAGCATCTGCGCGCCGCCTTCGGCCAGGATCGCGCGGTCGCCCGTGGCCTCGACATAAAGCCGCAGCGCATGCGCGATGTCGGCATTGATATGATATTGGGCGGAGCCGGCGGGGAAATAGGCCGAACATTCGCTGCCTTCGATCGTCCGCCAGGGATAGAGCGCGCCGCGTTCATGCCCCATGGCGCGGGCGTTGGCACGCGCGGGATCGAGCCGGTCGATCCGCCAGCGCAGCATCGATCGCGCAATCTCCGGCCGGATCGCGACGAGCGCGGGAAGCACGTAGGAATCGGCGTCCCAGAAAACATGGCCTTCATAGCCTTCGCCGGTCTGCCCCTTGGCGCCGATCGAGGCGCTGCCATCGCGCCCCACGGCCTGGACGAGCTGGAACAGCGCATGGCGCAACGACTGTTCGGCAAGGGGCGCATCAGGGAAGGAAATGAAGGCCTCATCCCACCAGGCCGCGAACCAGTCCGCCTGTTCCGCAACCAGCGCGTCGAATCCCGCATCGCGCGCGGCGGCAAGCGCAGCCTCGGCGGCGGCGAGCGCAGCCTCCGCGCCGCCATCGCCACGGCGCGCGGCATAAGCGGCGAAGCTGTCGAGCGCACCGCCTTCGCCCGCCGCCAGCGCGATCTCGCCGCCGCCGCTCCCAAACGCAGCGACCGCGAAGCCGGTGCGACGCAACCGATCGATCCGGCCATCGGCGCGAACCAGCGCCTCATCCCATGGCGAAGCCTTGAACGCGGGGCCGACGCGCGGATCGTGCGGCGCATCCGGATCCACCTCATGCGCGTCGACCGGCGGCGCGGAGACGCGCGGCATCACCGAAAGCCGCACCGGCGCATCCCCGGCGTCGACCGCGACCCGCGTCGCGATCAGGCCGGAACGATCCATCGCGACCAGTTGCTCGACGCGCAGCGCGCGGCCCGCGACGACGAAATGCTGCACCAGCAGCCCGCGCCGCATATCCAGATCGATCCGCACGGGCGCGCCCGGCGCGGCCCCGTCGATCAGGATCTCGGGAAGCGTCGCATCCGCGACCGCCAGCCGCGTATCGCTTTCAGTCGCGAAGCCGTGCGCCGATTCGTGATAGGCGATGGGCATCTTCTCAAAGACGCCGTTCAGATAGACGCGCGGCGCGCCGTCCGCCTCGCCCGGTCCGCGCACGCCGACGAAGCCGTTGCCCAGCGCGAAGATCGGCGGAACATGGGAAGCGCCCAGCGTCGCGCCCTCGGCCGTCAGCCGCCAGGGATCGGCCCCGAACGGCAGCTTCGCGAAATCGGCAACTGGCAACGCACGTCCCACCCTTGGCTTCTCCCCGGATCGCTTGTTTTGATATGCATTTCATAATAGGTGGAGCTGGCGATGCAAGGGCAGAACGAAAAGCCCGCCGTCCGAGGGGAGGAAGAATGATGAGCGCGCCGCGCCTCAAACTGGCGATCCTGCTGAGCTATGCGATCTTCGCCGTGCTGCTGAACAGCGTCGGCACGGTCATCCTCCAGTCGATCGAATATTTCCGCGTGGACAAGATCGCGGCGAGCACGCTGGAAGGGTTCAAGGATCTGCCGATCGCGATCGCCAGCTTCCTGCTCGCATCCTTCCTGCCGCGCATCGGTTATCGCCGGGGGATGATGGCGGGGCTCTCGATCGTCGGCCTCGCCTGCCTGGCGATGCCGTTGCTCGACAGCTTCTGGATGACCCGGCTGCTCTTCCTTTCGGTCGGCGTCGGCTTCGCGCTGACCAAGATCGGCGTCTATTCCTTCGTCGGTCTGCTGACCGATTCCCCGCGCGGCCATGCCAGCCTGCTCAACGTGATCGAAGGCGTGTTCATGCTCGGCGTGCTGAGCGGCTACTGGCTGTTCAGCCTGTTCATCGACGCGGGCGACCCGGCCTCACCGCGCTGGCTGGGCATATACTGGTGGCTGGCGGGGGCCTGCGCGCTGACCGTGTTGCTCCTGGCCGTCTCTCCCTTCGACGAATCCGCCGCGCGCGACACTGCGCACGCCACGACCCCGCGCGAGGATTTCGCCGCCATGCTCGCGCTCGCCGCCAAATCGCTGACGCTCGTCTTTATCCTCTCGATCTTCCTTTATGTGCTGATCGAACAGGGCATCGGATCATGGCTGCCCACCTTCAACCGCGAGTTGCTCGGCCTGTCCGCGCCGATGAGCGTGCAGGCCGCCTCGATCTACGCGGTCGGGCTGGCGGCGGGGCGGCTGGCGGCCGGCGCGATCGTCAGGCGCACGGGCTGGTACAGGTTGCTGATCGGCTGCCTCGCCGCGATGGCGGCGCTGATCGTGGCGGTGCTGCCGCTGGCCGAGGCGCATCGCGGCGCGCAGGTGACAAGCTGGGCGCATGCCCCCCTCGCCGCTTTCCTGTTGCCGATGATCGGGCTGTGCATGGCCCCCATCTATCCCGCGCTCAATTCGGCGATCCTCAGCGCTATGCCGCGTTCGTCGCAATCAGCGATGGTCGGCCTGATCGTCGTCTTTTCAGCGCTGGGCGGGACGACCGGCTCCTTCATCATCGGCCGCACCTTCGCGGCGGTGGGCGGGGCCTATGCCTTCTACCTGCTGCTGATCCCGATCGCCGGCGTGTTCCTGTCGATGCGCGCACTCAACCGCATGGTTGCGGGCGGGCAAGGCTGAAGGCGCACTGGATCGCGCGACGCAAATCGCGCTAGGGACAGGCATATGTTCCGCGCCCTGCTTCCCCTCGCCGTCCTCGTCGCCACTGCGTTCCCGGCACATGCCGCGCCGCCCGCGCCTGCGATCGTGCGGGTCGACATCGTCACCAGCCTCGGCACGATCACCGTCGATCTCGACCAGAAGCACGCGCCGGTCACCGCCGGCAATTTCCTGCGTTATGCCGACAGCCACCGTTTCGACGGCACCAGCTTCTACCGCGCGGCGCGCACGCCGCGCACCAACGGCCGGGGCTTCATCCAGGGCGGAACGCGCCACGATTATCGCCGCATCCTCCCCCCCATCGCACACGAGCCGACAAGCAAGACCGGCATCAGGCATCTCGACGGCACGATCTCGATGGCGCGCAACGAGCCGGGCAGCGCGATGGGCGATTTCTTCATCACCGTCGGCCCCATCGCCTCGATGGACGCGCGGCCGGGCAATCCCGGCTATGCCGCCTTCGGCCATGTCGTCGGGGGTATGGACGTGGTGAAGAAGATCCTTGCGGCGCGCACCATTCCCCAGAAAGGCAATGGCGCGATGAAAGGCCAGATGATGGTCGATCAGGTGCCGATCGTCCGCGTCCGCCGCGCCGCCCGCCAGCCGCGCTAGGGCGCCCCGGCCCCGCGATAGATGCGCAAAAGCCACAGCAGGCGGCGATCCTTTTCGCCCATCTGTTCAGCGCCCGTTTAATTTGGCAGTTTCATGACAATTGGGCTCGCCCGGTCTCCCCGGCGAAACGGGAAGATTGAGGAGTGACGCTGGAATGACGATGGTTGCGCGCGTCGACGCTGTGACGCGGGGTGACGCCTCCCTGTTCGCCGAAGCGCGAAACGGTTTGATTCCGGGGCATTGGTTCGCGATCGCGCTGGCGCTCAGCCTTGCCGCGGTGGTGATGATGCTGTTCCGCGAACGGCTGGGAATCCAGGCGTCGATGCTCAGCGGATCGCTGTTCGCGGCGGGCGGCGCGGCGGCGATCGGGCTGCGCTATCATTGCCGCGACGCCATCACTCACCGCAGGCGGCTGATCCGCGACCTGGCCGAATATGTCGGCATCTTCGCGCTGATCGCGCTGCTCGGCGCGGTCGCCAGCTACCCGCTGGCCGCCGCCAGCCACGGCTTCGTCGACCCCACGCTCGCGCGGATCGATCACGCCCTGCATTTCGACTGGCCGCGCTGGTACGGCTTCGTCGCGGCGCATCGCGGGCTCCAGTTGCTCGGCGGCGCGGCCTACGCCAGCATCTTCGTCACCCCCGCGCTGATCCTTTTCCACTATGCCCATGCCGGCAAGCGCGCCGAAGCCCGGCTGTTCCTCGCCGCCTTCTGGATGGCGGCGGTGCTGACGCTGCTGCTTTTCCCCTTCGTGCCCGCAGAAGGTCCGCTCGCCTATCTGTGGCGGCACCATATCCCTTATATGCCGGCCAGCGCCCTTTATCAGGCCGAACTGATCCCGGCGCTGCGCCAGCACGCGATCGGCGCGGTGGGCCTCGGCGATCTGCGCGGTCTGGTCTGCGCGCCGAGCTTCCACACGACGAGTGCGGTGATCTACATCTGGGCGGCGCTGCGCATCCCCGCACTGCGCTGGCCGCTAACCGCGCTCAATGTCGCCATGCTTGCCTCGACCCCCGTCGAAGGCACGCATTATCTGACGGACATGATCTGCGGCGCGGGCGTCGCCTTCGCGGCGATCAGCGCGGCGGGCGTTCTGTCGCGACGCCTGCAGATTGCGCCGGCCGACCTCAACGATCGGGGAGCATCGGCGCGCGCGGCAGGATGAAGGCGTCGATCGCCTTCGCGACGCCATCTTCGCGGTTCGAGGCGGTGACGCGCATCGCCGCCGCGCGCACGGCGTCAGGCGCCTGCCCCATTGCGATCGACAGTGCGGCGCGACCGAACATCGGCACATCATTCGCCATGTCGCCGATCGCCGCGACCGCCGCCATCGGCACGTTCATCGCGGCGGCGAGCGCAACCAGCCCGTCGCCCTTGTTGGCGCCCGGCGCGGTGACGTCGAGATAATAGCTCTGCGACTGGCAGATATTGGCCGCGCCGCCGAACGCCGCGCGGCCGCGCCCGGCCAGATCGCGCAGCACGCCCGGCTCGTCCGAAACGAAAGTGATCTTGTCCACTTCCCCATAGAAGGGCGCGAAATCGCCCACGACCTGAGGCTCCTGCTCCGAGGAAAGCCGTTCGCGCGCGGCGTGGGGATCGTCGGGCGACAGCGCATACCAGCGCCCGCCCGCGAACAGCCAGGGCGCGGCCCCCGCCCCGGCCGCGAGCGCGAACATTCCGCGCACCGCTTCGGGATCGACGGTCTGGCGCTGAAGCACCGTACCGGTTGGCGTCACCAGCGTGCCGCCGTTGAACGCGGCCAGCGGCGCGTCGACGTTGAGCAGGCCAGCCAGCCGCAGCAATCCCGAGGGCGGACGCGCGCTGATGAGCGTGAAGCCGACGCCCGCCGCGCGCAGCCGCTCCACCGCATCGACGATCGCCGGCCGCAACTGCTTGTCGGGGTCAACGAGCGTCCCGTCCACGTCCGAGACGAGCAGCGCGATCGCGGGATCGTTCATTGTGGAATCTCGACATGCCCGCCAAAGCCATAGCGCATCGCCGACAGCAGCTTGTCGCCAAATGTATGCTCCACCCGGCTGCGATAACGGGCGAAGAGCGCACTCGACAGCACATAGGCGGGCACCGCCTGCTCCATCGCCGCCTCGACCGTCCAGTGGCCTTCGCCGCTGTCCGCGACATGGCCCGAGAAATGATCGAGCCGCTCGTCCCTCGCCAGCGCGCCCGCAGTGATGTCGAGCAGCCATGAGGAGATGACGCTGCCGCGCCGCCAAACCTCGGCGATGTCGGTCAGATTGAGGTCGAAGCGCTCATCCTCGGGCAGTTTGTCCGACAGCTTGGTCCGCAGAATGTCGAAACCCTCGGCATAGGCTTGCATCAGCCCATATTCGATGCCGTTGTGGACCATCTTCACGAAGTGGCCCGATCCGGCGGGGCCGCTATGGACATAGCCCTGCTCGGCGCGCGCATCGGCGTCGGCCGGGCGGCCTTCGGTGCGCGCGATCGCGCCGATCCCCGGCGCGAGCGCGGCGAAGATCGGATCGAGGAAGCGGACCGTTTCGTCATCGCCGCCAATCATCATGCAATAGCCGCGCTCCAGCCCCCAGACGCCGCCCGACGTGCCGACATCGACATAATGGACGCCCTTTTCGGCCAGCGCCTTCGCGCGGCGGATGTCGTCCTTGTAGAATGTATTGCCGCCGTCGATCACGACGTCGCCGGCCCGGGCCTGCGCGGCGATGGCCGCGACCGTTTCCTCGGTCGGCGCGCCGGCGGGGAGCATGACCCAGTAGATGGCCGGGCTGGCGAGCGCGGCGGGCAGCGCATCGAGCGAAGCGACGCCCGTCGCCCCCTCGCCCGCCAGTCCGGCGACCGCCGTCGCGTCGCGATCATAGACGACAAGCTCGTGGCCCGCGCGCATCAGGCGGCGCGCGATATTGCCGCCCATGCGGCCAAGGCCGATCATCGCAAGGCGCATCATAGTCTCCGATAGTTTGGCTGGAACGGGATAAGGCGGAACGGCGTCAGGCAGGCTGCTTGGCCTCGATCGCATCGAGCAGGGTGGTCGCGGCGTCGGCGAACTGCTTCACCCCGTCGGCGGTCAGCCGGTCCGCGACGCCCGACAGATCGAGCCCCAGCCGCTCGACCTCCGCCATGATCTTGAGCGCGCCGCGCACGTCGCCGGTCAGCGTCTCCGCCGCCGCGCCATGATCGCGAAAGGCGTCGAGCGTCTTGGGCGGCATGGTGTTGACCGTGTCGGGGCCGATCAGCGTATCGACGTAAAGCGTGTCGGGAAAAGCCGGATCCTTGGTTCCGGTCGACGCCCATAGCAGTCGCTGCGGGCGCGCCCCGGCTTCCGCCAGCGTCCGCCAGCGCGCGGAGGCGACCACGCCCTGATAATGGAGATAGGCCAGCCTGGCGTTGGCGATGGCGACCTTGCCGCGCAGCGCCCCCAGCGCCTCGCTTTCCGCATCGCCCGCCGCCACGCGCCGGTCGATCTCGCCGTCGATCGCGCTGTCGATCCGGCTGACGAAGAAGCTCGCAACGCTGGCGATATGCGAAATCCGCTCGCCGCGCGCGAGGCGGGTTTCCAGCCCCGCCAGATAGGCTTCGGCGACGGCGCCATAGGCGTCGATCGCGAACAGCAGGGTGACGTTGACGTTGATCCCGGCTTCGGTCAGCGCGCGGATCGCCAGCACGCCCTCAAGCGTCCCCGGCACCTTTATCATCGCATTGGGGCGGTCGAGCGCGGCCCACAGCCGCTTCGCCTCGGCGATCGTCCCGTCGACATCGTGCGCGAGGAAAGGCGAGACTTCGAGACTGACATAGCCGTCGGCGCCGCCCAGCCGGTCATAGACCGGACGCAGCACGTCCGCCGCCGCGCGTATGTCGGCAAGCGCGAGGCTTTCATATCGCTCGACGGGCGTGGCGTGCGGATGAACCGCATCGAACGTCGCCAGCCCTTCGTCATAGGCGGCGCTTTGCCCGATCGCCTTCTCGAAGATCGAAGGATTGGAGGTGACTCCCGTCACCCCGTCCTCCTCGACGAGGCGCTTCAGGTCGCCGCGCGCGACGAAGTCCCGCTCCACGAAATCGAGCCAGACCGCCTGACCCTGCGCTTCGAGTTGCCTCAAGGGATTACTCATCGCCTGTCCTTTCCGCGCGCGGGCGTTTCTCGTCGAACGCGCGCGTCCCGATCGGGTTGCGCCTCAGGGGCGTTCGATCCGATTCACCGCGCCGTCCCTGGCGATATAGGCGGCGTCCACCTCATCGACAAAGAGGCCGTGCCCAAGAAGCCCCGGAATCATGGAAAGCGCCGCCGCCGTCGCGCGCGGATCGGGGAGCAAGGCGAAATGGCAATCGGCGATGACATTGCCCTGATCGCTCCGCGCCGGGCGGTTTCCCGCCATGCGCAGCACGACGCGCGCGCCCATCCGCTCGACCGCCGCGACCGCCGCAGCGCGCGCGAAAGGCGCTATTTCCACCGGCACCGGCGCGCGCCCGATCGCCGCCGTCTGCTTGCTCGCATCGGCGACGACGATCATCCGCCTCGCCATCGCGGCGACGATCTTCTCGCGCAGCATCGCGCCGCCCGCGCCCTTGATCGCAAACAGCCGCGCATCGATCTCGTCCGCGCCGTCGATGGCGATATCGATCGCCGCGACATGCCCCGGATCGAGCAGGACGATCCCCGCCGCGCGCGCAACCCGCGCGGTGCGGATCGATGTCGCCACGCCCCGGATCGCGAGCCCTTCGGCAACCAGTTCGCCCAGCCGCGCGATGGCGAACGCCGCCGTCGATCCCGTGCCCAGCCCGACGATCATCCCCCCGCGCACTTCCGCCACGGCGGCGTGCGCGGCGATCCTCTTGTCGTCATCCTGCATGAAGGCGAGGATCGCAGGGATGACAGCCGCGCGCCAGCCTTCTATCGCCGCCCCGTCCGAACCGCCGGGAGCCCGAAGCTGACTGTCCCCTCTTATGACGCGATCATCCTCGGCGCGGGCGGCGCCGGGCTGATGTGCGCAGCCGCCGCCGGGCAGCGCGGACGGCGCGTGCTGGTGGTCGATCATGCCGACGAGGCCGGGCGCAAGATTCTGATCTCCGGCGGCGGGCGGTGCAACTTCACCAATATCCACGCCGCGCCCGATCGCTACCTGTCGGCCAATGCGCATTTCTCGCGCTCGGCGCTCAGCCGCTACACGCCGGCGGACTTCATCGCGCTGGTCGATCGCCATGGCGTCGCCTGGCACGAAAAGACGCTGGGCCAGCTTTTCTGCGACGGATCGGCCAGGCAAATCGTGAGGATGCTGCTGGACGAATGCGCGGCTGGCGGGGTGGAGATCGCGCTCGGCCAGCCGATCCGCTCGGTCGATCATGCCGATGGCCGGTTCAGCGTCGCGCATGGCGGACGCGTTTCGGCCGCGCCCGCGCTGGTGATCGCGACCGGCGGCCCCTCGATTCCCAAGATCGGCGCGACGGGCTTCGCCTATGATCTCGCGCGCCGCTTCGGTCTCAAGGTCGTCGAACCGCGCCCCGCGCTGGTGCCGTTGACGCTGGGCGGCGAGGAAGCGCTGTTCCGCTCGCTCGCGGGCGTCTCGGCGGAAGTCGTCGCGCGCTGCGGCAAGGCGGCGTTTCGCGAGGCGGCGCTGTTCACGCATCGCGGCCTCTCCGGCCCCGCCATCCTTCAGATCTCTTCCTACTGGCGGCGCGGGGAGACGATCGCGATCGATTTCCTGCCCGATCGCGCGCCGGGGTGGGCGACCGCCGCCAAGCGCGATCGCGCGCGCACCCAGTTCCGCACCTTGCTTGGCGAAGCGCTTCCCGCGCGGCTCGCCGAAGCGCTCGGCGACCGCATCGGCCTCGCGGGCGATCTCGGCAACCTTCCCGATCGCGTGCTGGCCGATGCCGAGCGTCGCCTCGCGGCATGGCCTTTCAACCCCAATGGCAGCGAGGGTTTCGCCAAGGCCGAGGTGACGGTCGGCGGGATCGCGACCGATGCGCTGTCGCAGCGCACGATGGAGGCGCGCGCAGTTCCCGGCCTCCACGCGATCGGCGAGGCCGTGGACGTGACCGGCTGGCTCGGCGGCTATAATTTCCAATGGGCCTGGGCGAGCGGGCAGGCGGCCGGGCAGGCGATCTGACTTCCAACCGCCCCGATCGCGCTCTAGACATTGCCGATGCCGCGCCAACTCCATGCCGCCGTCGAGACGGGCGGCACCAAATTGCTTTGCCGCGTCGCTGACGGGAATGGCCGGATCGTCGCCGAGGGACGCTGGTCCACTGGCCGTCCGGACGAAGCGTGCGACGCCATAGCGCGCTGCATGGACGAGGCGATGGCCGGCGGAGACAGGCTGCGCGCCATCGGCATCGCCGCCTTCGGCCCGCTGGTCGTCGATCCCGCGTCGCCCGACTATGGCCGGGTGCTCGCCACGCCCAAGCCGGGGTGGAGCGGCTCCAATCTGCGCCGCGCCCTGGCCGATCGCTTCGCCGTTCCCGTCCATGTCGATACCGACGTCAATCTCGCCGCGATCGCCGAGCAGGCGCTGGGTGCCGGGCGCGGTCTGCGGAGCGTCGCCTATGTCACGGTCGGCACCGGGATCGGCGGCGGGCTGGCGATCGATGGCCGGTCGCTGAAAGGCGCGCTCCATCCGGAGATCGGGCATATCCGCCTCGTCCGCCGCGCGCATGACGACGCGCCCGGCGCCTGCCCCTTCCATTCCGACTGCGCCGAGGGACTGATCGCCGGCCCCGCACTCCGCCAGCGGCTGGGTGGCGACGCCGATTTCGTCCGCTCGCCCGAAACCATGGCGCTCGTCGCCGATTATCTCGGCCAGCTTTGCGCCGTGCTCGTCCTCGCCTGGACGCCGCAGCGCATCGTGATCGGCGGCGGGATCGGATCGGCGCCCAGCCTCCTGGCGCCCGCCCACGCCGCGATGCTCGCCTCGCTCGGCGGCTATGGCGTCGGCGAGGCCGCGCGCGCGCCCGATTTCCTCGCCGCAGCGCAGCTTCCCGACGCCGGCCTCGAAGGCGCGATGCTGATTGCCCGCCAGATCTGACCGGAAGCCGCCGCGTTCGACGAAACTTCGCTTCACATTCGCCGCGAATCCCGCATAATTTGTCAATTGACCAATGACTGTCCGGGGGTGTCCGTGGCGTATCGGCCTTTCACGATCGAAGCTCTCGCCGCCATCGCGCTTCTCGCGACGCCCGCCTTCGCGGAAACCAGCTATGTTCGCGCCGGGCGCTTCGTCGATACCGAGAAAGGCATGGTGCTGGCCGATCGGCTGATCCGCATAGAGGATGGGCGCGTCGCCGCCGTCAGCGCATACGCCCCGCCCCCCGCCGGCGCGATCGTCACCGACTGGTCGGGCTACACCGTCATCCCCGGCCTGATCGACATGCACACTCACCTTGCCGACTGGGGGCAGACCAGCAATGTCGCCGAGCCTTTGCTGCACAGCGCGCAGGAAATGGCCTATGTCGGCCTGCGCAATGCGCGCGCGACGCTCAACGCGGGTTTCACCACCGTCCATGACGTCGGCACATTCCGGGGGCTGAGCGACGTCGCGCTGCGCAACGCGATCGACAGCGGCGAGGTGCAGGGGCCGCGCATGAACGTGGTCGGCGCCTATATCACCATCCCCGGCGGCGGCGGCGAAGTCACCGGCTTCGCGCCCGACGTGCAGGTGCCGGCGGACATGCGCATGGGCGTGGAAAGCAGCCCCGACGAGGCGCGCCTGCGCGTCAACTATCTGTTCCAGCACGGCGTCAACTCGATCAAGCTGATCGTCAGCGGCGCCGTCCTCGCCGAAGGCACCGAGCCGGGGCGCCAGGAAATGAGCGACGCGGAAATCCGCGCCGCAGTCGACGCCGCGGTCGCCAATGGCGGCTGGGCCACCGCGCACGCCCACGGCGCGCAAAGCATCAAGGCCGCGCTCCGGGGCGGCGTCCGCTCGATCGAACACGCCTCGCTGATCGACGACGAAGGCATCGCGCTCGCCAGGGCCAAGGGCGCCTATCTCGTCATGGACATCTATAATGGCGACTATATCGCCGAAGTCGGCGCGAGGGAGGGCTGGCCCGCCGGCTATCTCCGCAAGAATCGCGAGACGACCGACGCTCAGCGCGCGGGCTTCGCCAAGGCGGTGAAGGCCGGCGTCAAAATCTCATACGGCACCGATGCAGGCGTCTATCCGCACGGCGACAATGCCCGCCAGTTCAAATATATGGTCCGCTATGGGATGACGCCGATGCAGGCGATCCAGGCCGCCACCGTGGTCGCCGCCGAACAGCTTGGCTGGTCGAAGGATGTCGGCGCTCTGTCAGCAGGCCATTATGCCGACATGATCGCGGTGAAGGCCGATCCGCTCGCCGACATCGCGGCGCTCGAACATGTCGATCATGTGATGAAGGGCGGCGCGATCATCCGCTGAACCAGGGGCGACCGCGCAGGCTCAGCCCCGCCCGCTGTTGCGCGTCGCCCAGATCAGCAGGCGGACGATCAGGTGCAGATCGCACGGCTTCGCGCTCGCACGCGCGGCGGCTTGCTCGCGCGGCTGCGGCGCGGCGCGGGCGCCCCCCTCAGGCGGCGCGGCGCGGGGCGTGGACGCGGCTTGCATAAAGGCCGAACAGATCTGCGAAATGCGCATCGATGGTGCGCGACTGCGGGGCGGATGCGCGCGCGGCGAGACCCAGCGCGCGGCGATCGGCGGCGAAACGGCGAACGGCGGCGGCAAGCGACGCCGCGTCGCCTGCGGCATAGAGCAGCCCGCCGCCGCCGCGCGCATGATCGGCCGCGCCGCCGACATCGGGCACGATCACCGGGACGCCCGATGCGCGCGCTTCGGCGGCGACCATGCAGAATGTCTCCGCCTCGCAGCCATGGACCAGCGCATCGGCGCTCGCCATCAGCCGCGCCAGACGGTGGCGATCGGCGATCGCGGGGAGCATCGCGATATGCGGATTGCGCCCGATCGCGCGCGCCGACCGATCGCTCGAACGCCCGTCGCCGACCAGCACCAGCCCCACCGGCAGCGCATAGCCCGCCGCCGCGACCGCATCGATCACCATCGGCCAGCGCTTCTCAGGCGCGTGGCGGCCAACGCCGATCAGCAGCAGCGCGTCGGGCGGCAGGTTGCACAGGGCGAGCAGATCGGCGCGCAGCTCCGCGTCGCGATGCGCGGGCGAGAAAAGATCGGGCTCGACGCCCATCGGGACGGTCACGACATGCTTCAGCCCGCCGCCGCTCAGCCGCCCGCCCAGCTCGCGATTGGCGGTCACCACGAAATCGAAGGCGGGATCGAGGCGGCGGAGATGATTCCAGAACCAGCCGAAATGGCGGTTGATCGTCTCGCGGGACGCCACGCGCCCGAACCAGCGATAGGCATAGGCCGCCAGCGGATCGGCGTGCATCACCAGCGCGCGCGGGGCGTCGCCGCGCCAGCGCGCGATCGTCTCCGCGCTCCGCCAGGGCGACGAGGCCTCGAGGAAGTCAGGCCGTTCCGCATCAATCGTGGCGAGCAGCCGATCGTCATCGTCGAAATAATGATAGTTGCGGTCGAGCGGAAACTGGCGCGCCGGGATGGTGAGGATCCGCCCCGCGCCGCGCGCCTCGACGCGCCGCTCGGGTCCGGGCGCCACGATCACCACTTCATGCCCCAGCGCCTCGGCGGCGGCGAGCTTGCGCTCGACATAGGTGCGCACTCCGCCGCCCGTCGGCGAATAGAAGGCGCAGACATCGACGATCTTCATTTTCCCGGCCTCCTGAGCGGTGCGAAGCTGAACAGCCCCTGGCGATAGTTGAGCGTGATGCTGGTCGGGGTGATTCCCGCGCCGGCGGCCATGCGCACCGATGCGACGGCGGGCCTGCCCAGCCCCAGCTTCGGGTTGCGCGAGAAACCGATGCCGTCGACCGACAGGCCGAACTTGTGGTTGGAATCGCGATCGTGGAGCAGCGACAACGCATAGTCGCCGGGCGCCGGCACGCGGATGCAGAGCCTGACCGGCCCCTGCTGCGGCGTCGGCATCTCGACCCGACGGAAGGTCTTGCCCGCCGCGATCAGCACATTGTCGTCGGCGAGGAAATCGCCCGCGACCGCCGGATAGACTTCGAGCTTGAGCAGCCCGGCGCGGTCCTTCAGCCCGTCGACGGCCACCATGAAGGCGGGGCCGGGCTCGTGCGCGCGGCACTGCCCCTCGGCCTTCCCCAGATCGGGCGTCGATCTGAGCGCGACGGCGGCGAGGGCGACCGCGCCGATCAAGCCTTGCCCTCCGCATTGACCAGCCCCGACGCCCCCAGCGCCGCGCCGATCACGATATGCGTCGCGGCGATCAGCCCGGCGATCATCGTCAGCAGCGCGCCGACCTGCAGGTCGTGCCCGACCACAAAGACGGCGGCGGCGGCGAAGGCGAGATCCTTGTTGGGAATGAGCGGCAGGCGCGAGATGACCATGCGCACGGCGCACAGCAGCAGCCACCAGCCCATCGCCACGTCTGGCAGCGCGAGATGCCACATCCACGCCCCCAGCCCGAGCCGCAGCGCGATGCGCAGCATCTGCATCCAGAAGGAAAAGCGCAGCTCGTTCGCCGGCAGGCTGAACAGCCGCCCGCGGAACAGCATGATAACCAGCGAAATGGCGAGCACGAGCGCCGTCGACCACAGGATCGCCGCCGAATGCGGGCCAAGATCCAGCCGCCCGACAAAGGGAATGGCCAGCCCGACGAGCAGCAGCGTCACGATATTGCCGGTCAGCGCCGACAGGATGGCGACATCCTTGATCGCGCCGAAGGGCGCGGTCGTCAGGTGCGCGCGCCGCCTCGCCCAAGTGTAGAAATACAGCTCGCCGCTATAGCCCAGCAGCAGTTCGTTATTGATCATCTTGCGGACGAGCGCGACGAAACCGCTCGCCGGTATCCGCCACAGCCGCCGGAAGATCAGCCATTCGCATGCCGGCCCGCTGAAATAATGGAGCAGGAAGGCGATCCAGAACAGCGGCGATCGCGGTACCGATTCCACGATGTCGCGCAGCCCCAGCGTGCGGAGCTGCCAGAGCACGACGCCAAGCAGGCAGGCCGCCAGCACCGGGCCGACCCACACCGTCCAGTTGCGCGATGCGCGCCGCAACCCGTCCAGCCCTTCGGCGGCCGTCAGGCGCTGCGGAAGGAACTTGTCTGGGGAAACCGGGGAAACCGCGACACTGTTATCGTAGAGGCTCATGCCGAACTCACGCCTGCTTTGCGGGTGAGACGGCGCGGCGCGGCGTGACCCGCATGGCGCGAGCCTAAAAAATCCGGCTCAGCCCAAAGCGGCGACGAGATCCAGATAATGGCGCGCGGCGGCGCCCAGCTCATAACGCCGCGCCACTGCGATCTGCGCGGCGTGATCGGGCGCCTGCCCGCTTCTCGCGGCGATGGCCGCCGCCAGCGCCTTGGCGTCGCCGCGCGGGACGAGCGTCGCCGCGCCTCCCGCAGACAGGCTCCGCATCGCCGGCGTGCAATCGGTGGCGACCACCGCCAGCCCCGCCGCCAACGCCTCGACCATCGCGGCCGGAACGCCTTCATAGTCGGACGAGAGCAGATAGGCGTCGGCCGCCGCCAGCCAGGGCGCGGGATCGACATGGCCGGGCAGGATCACGCGATCGCCCAGCCCCAGCTTTTCGACCAGCGCCTCGATCCGCCGACGCTGCCGGCCTTCGCCCAGTATCGCCAGCCGGTCGTCCGGCCCCGCCCCCGCCGCAAAAGCGCGCAGCATCAGCGGATAGTTTTTCTGCGGCTCAAGCCTGCCGACCGCGATAAAGCGCAGCGCGCGCCGCTCGCGCATATCGGTGCGCGATGCGGAAAGCGCGACGATCTCGGCGTCGGTCAACAGCGGATTGGGGATGGCGGCGATCACGCCCGGCAAGGGCCGCAGCAGGCGTTCGACCTGCGCCACCAGCGCATCGTCGGGCACAATGAGCCGCACGAAGCAGCGTCCCTGCACGCGCAGCCAGAAGCGGTAGAATCCGCCGCCCACGCGCCCCATGTCCGCGCGGTCCAGCTCGTTGCTGATCTTGAGGATCAGCGGCGGGCAGCGCCGGCCGAGCAGCAGGCGCAGCGCGGCCCCCACCACCGCATAGCTGTTGCCGGGGCAGAAGATCGCGTCGGGCCGCTCGGCGCGCGCGAAGCGCCACAGGCAGAAGATCATCCAGATCGTCTCCCAGCGCGCCGTCGGCACGCGGCTGTGCTTGATCAGGAAACGCAGGCCGGGAAAACGGTGGACGCCGGGCGGATCGTCGCGGCCCAGCGCGATCGTCACGTCATGCCCGGCCTTGCGCCATTCGGCGGCGAGACGCAGCGCCACGCGCTCGACTCCGCCGGGCGCGAAGCTGTGGATCGGAACCATGATACGCAGCATGGGTCGCGCTCAGCGTCGCGCAAGCAGGTCGCCATAGCGCCCTGCCGTCCGTCCTCCCGTCATCAGCCCCGCCACAGTCCGCACGATACTCGTCATGATCGCGTCCTTGGTCGTATCCCCCGGATGCACGGCGACGCGCACCACGGGCAGCGGCTTCAGCGCATGCCGCGCCAGCGCCGCGAAGGCAAGCGAGGATGCGGTTCGCGCGCGGCTGCGGCTCGCCCAGGTGACGACGGGGCCGCGCGCCAATGCCAGCCCGTCCGCCGGCCGCCACACGCGCATATGATCCTCGGCCAGCGCAAAACCGGCGTCGCCCAGCGCCGCCATCGCTCCCTCGCTGTAAAGCCAGGCCGGCGCGACGAAGCCTGCGACGGGCATGCCCGTCGCATCCTCGATCAGCGCCCGGCCGCGCCGCATCCGGTCGAGCGCCGCGGCGCGGTCGAGCGCGGCGAACTCACCTTCGCCTGCGGTCATGTGGCGCTGGCGGAAACCGCGGCGCGGCGCATCGTCGCGGTGGAACCAACCATGGACGAACATCTCGATTCCCGCCTCGGCCCAGCCGCGCAGGCGGCGGCGGAAAGCGGCGTCGCCTGAAAGCGGCGCGGATCCCCAATGATCGGGCACCACAAGCATGGCGAGGCGCGGCCCGCCGAGCAGCGGCTGCAGATGATCGGTCAGCCGGTCGACCTCGCGCTCGAAGCGCGGCGATACGTCGTGGATCGACGCAAGAAGGCTTTTCGCGGGAGACTGCGGCGGGTGGCTTTCCGGCGCGCCGCCTGTCCGATCAAAAAACGGCATCGACGCCGAACCTCAATGTGCGGGGGCGCAGCGGCGTTATCTGCCGGCGCTCGGTAACGGTGAAAGGATTGCCGTAGGAGAAGCGGTTGCCCGTCTCGTCGGCGATGTTGGTCAGCGACAGCGACAGGCCGACGCCATGCACTTCCAGCCGCGCGCTCGCGCCCGCGTCGAGATAGCGGCCCTGCGGGATGTCGAGCACCGGGCCGACGCCCAGCCGGGACTGACCGGAATAGCGCCCCCATGCCTCCAGCGTCAGCTTGCCCCACCCCCCGGTCGGCACGGTAAGCCGTCCGCTCACCCGCACGCCCATTTCGGCGATATTGGGCAGTTCGTCGCCGCTCGAATCCGCGAAGCCGCCGTCAGGCCGGTCAAGGCTGCTTCGGTTTCCGAAGATCGTGGCGGCAACCAGCGCCCGGGGCGTGGGCGACCAGCTCAGCGAAGCTTCGACGCCCTTCACCTGCCCGTCGCCGATATTGTCGGTGTAGGGAAGGCCGCTGCTGTTCACCAGATCGGCCTGGATGTCCGACCAGTTGGCCTGCGACAGCGTGACCGCCGCCGACAGCTTGTCGCGCCCCGGCTCGCCGAAGCGGACGCCGATTTCCTTGGTCGCGATCGTGTCGGACTGGAACTCGCGCACCGTCGGGTCGGCGGCTGCGCCGTCCACCGCCAGCCCGCCCGCGCGAAAGCCGCGCTGGTAGCGCGCAAAGACGATCAGCTTG
This sequence comes from Sphingomonas sanxanigenens, assembly GCA_003240855.1. Classification (GTDB taxonomy): domain Bacteria; phylum Pseudomonadota; class Alphaproteobacteria; order Sphingomonadales; family Sphingomonadaceae; genus Sphingomonas_L; species Sphingomonas_L sanxanigenens_A. The sequence continues at coordinate 7,915 of QFNN01000005.1, read as the reverse complement.
GCGACAGGTTCCCAGGACAAGGCGGCGCTCGGCAGCACGCGAAGCGAATTGCGCTTCGGCTCCGCCGGCCGCACCGTCACATTGTCGAACACTTCGCCGACGCGGTGGGAATAAGCGATGCGTGCGCCGCCGGTCGCGAACACATGACGCCAGAGGTCCACCCGCACTTCGCCGAACAATGCGGTGTCGATATCGGTATTGCGCACGTCGCTGCTCGTGACCGCTGCGCCGACGGGGCCGCTCAGCCGCTTCGTGCGCGCCTCGTTGCGGACGAACGACCCGCCGACGATCCAGTGGCCGCCGCCGCCCAGATCGCCCGACAGCCGCGTCTCGTGCGAAAAGAGGTTGATTGCGCTATCCTCGATCAGCGCCGCCGGCCCGGGGGCCGCGACGAATCCCGTCGCGTCGAAAGTGCTGCCCAGCCGCTGATGTGCGATCCCCGTCGCCGAAACCAGTTCGCCCCAGTCCCAGTTTTTGCGGACGACCAGTTGCCCCAGCAGGAAATCATTGTCGAAGGGCTGGGCGATCGCCGACCGGCGCGTGAGCGGCGCCTCGCCCCGCTCGGCATATTGGCTGTCGTCGGCGTCGCCATTGTGGAGGACGAGCCCGGCGTCGATCGTCCAGCCATTCCCCGGCGTCAGCCGCAGCGTGGCGCGCCCGCCATAGCTGGCGGTGCGGTTGACGTTCTTCAGCCCGCGCCCGGCGTCGTCGATATAGCCGCCTTCGACCGTGCGGTAGCCGACCAGGCGCAGCGCGGCGCGCCCGTCGCTCAGCGGCAGGTTGAGCATCGCGGCAAGGTCCGATCCCCAGTCGCCATGCTTGGTCGTGCTCAGCCCGGCCGCCGCCGATCCCGCAAAGCCCGTGCTGACCGGGGCATTGGGCACGATGCTGATAACCCCGCCCAGCGATCCCGCGCCATAGAGCGTGCCCTGCGGCCCTTCGAGCACCTCGACGCGATCGGTGTCATACAGGTTCAGGTTCGGATCGGGCGCGCTGTAAGTCAGCCGCACGTCGCCCAGATATTGCGCCACCGTCGATTGCGAGGGGCCGGTGAAGCTGCTGTCGGCGACGCCGCGGATGAACAGCTTGTTGCGCCCCGGCCCCAAATTGGTCTGCGCGAGGATCGGCAACCGCCCGACCAGCGCATTGCCGCTGCCCCCGGCGGCGGCGGCGTCGCGCCCGAAACGCACCACCTCGACGCTGCCCGGATAAACGGTCAGCGGCGTATCCTGCTTGCTTGCTGTGACGATGATCGGCGCATCGCCGCCCGAAGGCGCCTCGGGCGGCTGCCTCTGCGGCGGAGCCGATGGGCGGGGCCGGCGGCGCGCCGCTTCGACGATCTGGATCGTGTCGCCGCCGACGCGGCGATAGTCATAACCTGTGCCGTTCAGCAGCCGGCGCAGCGCGCCGTCGACCGACCGACAGCCGCTGACGCCCTGCGACCGCGCGCCGCTGGCGGTGACGCCGGTGCCGCCGATGGAAAGTCCCGCCTGCCGGCCGAACGCGATCAGCGCGCCGGACAGCGGCCCCGGCGGCACCGCGAACGCGCGGCATCCCGCCGCATCGCCCGGCTGGGGCGCGGCGGCGAGCATCGAGACGCCGAAAAGGCTAAGGGCGCGTTTGACCATCGCTGGCGCCGCCATGCGTGGTAAGCCGCCAGCCCTGCCCGTTCTGCACCATGTCGACATCGAGCAGCGCCTGTGCGCGGCGGACGACATCGGCGCGCGGTCCGCTCGTCACGATCGTGCCCGTAAAGCGCTGCGCGGCCACGCCGGGGTCGACGCTCACCGGCCGCCCGATCGCGCGCGACAGATCGGCCGCCACGCGCGTCACCGGGGCGTCGCGATAATCGAGCCTGCCGCTGCGCCAGCCGCCCACGCTTGCCGTCGGAACCTTGCCGCGTTCGATCACGTTGCTCCCTTTCGCAAGGTAGACGGCGTCGCCCGCGCCCAGCCGCATCGCATCGCCCTGCGGATTGAGCATAACCGCGCCCTCGGCGACCGCGACGCTCAGCCCGCCGGGATCCTGCGTGACGTTGAATATGGTGCCGACGTCGAGCAGTTCCTGCCCGCCGACCATCACGCGAAACGGGTCCTTCTCATCATGCGTGACGTGGAAGATCGCCTCGCCCCTGGCCAGCGTCACGCGCCGCGCGTCGCCGCGATCGACCTCGATGCGCGTATCGCCGTTGAGGGCGATCCGGCCCGCGCCTTTCAGCGTCACGACGCGCGTCTCGCCTGGCCGGGTCACGATCGCATAGCTGCCCGTTTCCTGGCGCAGCATCGGCACGATCATCGACACGGCAAAGACAAGCGCGATCAGCGCCGCCGCCATCGCGCCCCAGCGCGAGGCCTGCCAGCCGCGCGGCAAAGCGGGTTCGTCGTCATTGGCGACCGCCGGGCGCGCCACGGCCTCGGCATGTATCTCGCCCAGTTCGGCGTCGAGCAGGGCCACCGCGTCATAAGCCTCGTCATGGCGCGAATCGGCTTCCAGCCAGCGCGTGAACGTCTGCCAGTCCTCGTCGCCGCCCTGCTGGAGGCGGAGATGCCATGCGATCGCCTGATCGCGAATGTCTGACCCCTGTTGCTCGCTCATTTCGTTCTTCCCTGCGAGACAAGACGCCGCGGATCGTCCTGACCCGCACCTGCCTCGCTTCGCAGATCGAGAATCGCCCGATAGGCCCTTTGCAGATGCTTCTCCACCGCGCTCAGGCTGATGCCCTGGGCCTCGGCGATCTGTTTCTGCGCAATGCCGTCGAAGCGAAAGGCGCGAAAGATCGCGCCGGTCCGTTCAGGCAAGGCGTCGAGCAGGGCGTTCACCCGCCGCAGTTCGTCGCGCGCCGCGACGATTCGCTCGGGCGACGGCGTCTCGTCGCGGTCGAGCGAAGCGTCGGGCCGCGCCTCGCTCCAAGCCTTGTCGCGCGCCGCGCGGCGCTGCTCGGCGCGCCGCCGATCAAGCAGCAGATTGTTCGCGGTGCGGTAGAGATAGGCCCGCGGCTCGTCGATCGGGCCGGTCTCGCGCTGGCTGAGCTTCAGGTGCAGCTCCTGCACGATATCGTCCTGCTCCTCGGGCGAGACGCGGCGCGCGGCAAGGAAGCGGCGCAGCTCAGGCTGCATCGCCGCCAGCAACTGCAGAAGGCCGCCGTCGCTCATATCCTCTCCTTCAGCCGGCGTCGCTGATCTAGCCCCGCGCGCACGATCGGGCAATGCGTCGCGCCCGCCGTCGTCGACATGCGGGTCGCCGCGCGCGGCGGCGTCGTTGCGGTGAATCGGCGTCGATCGTTGAAAGGACATGTGCGTGGCCGTGCGAAGCCCCTATTCGCCCTCTTTCTATGACGGGCAGGTGGACGCCTCATTACGGTCCGCGCGCGTCGTCGCGCCGCTGCTCGCGGCGCTGGTCGAACCCCGCTCGGTCATCGACATCGGGTGCGGGCGCGGCGGCTGGCTCAGCATCTTTGCCGAAGGGGGCGTCACCGACATAGCGGGCGAGGACGGTCCGTGGGTCGATCCCGCGCGCATGCTGATCGACGCCGCGCGCTTCACGCATCGCGATCTCGCCGCGCCGCCCGCGCCGCTGCGCCGCTACGACATGGCGATGAGCCTTGAGGTGGCCGAGCATCTCGACGCCTCGGCGGCGCAGGCCTTCGTCGATTATCTTTGCGGGCTGGCCGATACCGTCCTCTTTTCCGCCGCCGTGCCGGGCCAGGGCGGCACCCATCATGTCAACGAACAGCGGCTGAGCTACTGGGTCGATCGCTTCGAGGCGCACGACTATGCGCTGTGCGACGTGCTGCGCGGGCGCATCTGGGACGATCGGCGCATCGCCTGGTGGTATCGGCAGAATATTGTGCTGTTCGCGAAGCGCGGATCAGCGGCGCATAAAAGGCTCAGCCGCCACCCCAATCTCAATGCCGGCCCCATCGACATCATCCACCCCGATGGTTTCTTCCAGAAGGCCGATCTGCGCACGCGCTTCGTCACGCACCCGATTTTCACGCTCCGGCGCGATCTCGGCGCGTTCGCCGCGCGCATCGGCCTGCGCGCGCGCCGACGCCTCGCCGGGCAGGACTGATCTTGCCGCCGGCGCGCGGCCAAGCGACTATGCGCGCATGATTCGGCCATGCCGGCCGCAGGGGGTGGACGGATCGTGCAATTCTTCGCGCTGGCAGGGCTGATCCTGCTGATCATCGCCGCCGCCGTCGGCATCAAGGCGTGCGACCAGATGCCGGAGTCGGCGGCGCAGGTCGCGCAGGAATCGGCGTCGCCCTTCAACGTCATCGCGCTGCCCGACGGCGCGACCCTGATCGCCGCGCCGGGGACGATCGGTGCGGAAATGTCGGCCTATCTCGCCTCGGGCGCGACCGAGCCGCGTCGCTTCGAGCCGGGCGGGCGCAGCTTCAGTTCCTGGGCCGGCGACCCGACCCCCGAATCGCAGGCGCGGCTCGTCGCCTTCACGCAGTTGCTGACGGCCTATCCCAACGCGACGGCGCAGATCATCGGCTATACCGACAATGTCGGCGATCCGGCGGCGAACATGAAATTGTCGCAGGAGCGCGCCGATTCGGTCGTTCGCCGCCTGGTCGCCAACGGCATCTCGCCCAATCGGCTTTCCGCGATCGGCAGGGGAATGGCCGATCCGGTCGCCGACAACGGCACGGAGGACGGCCGCGCGCTCAACCGCCGCATCGCGATCATCCTCGATCCGGACGGCCTCAAATAGCGACCTCCGTAAGATAACGCATATCGGCCCTGCCCCGCCCCTCCCTAATCTTGCTGGAGGGACGAAGGAGGCGAGCGATGAAGAATATCCTGCTGCTGGTCCATGACGACGATGGCCAGGAAGCGCGGCTGCAGGCGGCGCTGGACCTGACGCGCTCGCTCGAAGGACATCTGACTTGCCTCGACGTCGCGGCGCTGCCGATGGTCGCCGCCGATTATTATGCCGGCATGGGCGAAGCGGTGCTGCTCGCCGACGAGCGCGAGCGCGAAAGCAAGAACAAGGTCGCGCTGGAAACGCGGCTGATGAACGAGGACGTGACTTGGAACTGGGTCGACAGCTCAGGGCCGGTTTCGGACTGCATCCTGAAAGCCGCGACGCTGGCCGACGTCATCGTCCTCAACCGCAAGCTTGACGGCTTTCCCTATCCCGACATGCACGAGATTGCGAGCCGCGTGGTCACCCAGGCGCGCAAGCCAGTCATCGCGGTGCCGGACAGCCTGCGCCACTTCGACACGGGGCGCGCGCTGATCGCGTGGGACGGACAATCCTCGGTCGCCGCCACGATGCGCGCTGCGGTGCCGCTGCTCGCGCTGGCGAATGAGGTCGAGATACTGACCGTGAACGACGGCGCCGCACGCGTCGATCCGACCGACGCGGCCGAATATCTGTCCCGCCACGGCATCCACGCGGTGGTCAAGGTTATCGACGATGTCGTCCATGTCGCCGACACGGTCATTATCCAGGAAGCGAAGCGCTTTCAGGCCGATTATATTCTGATGGGTGCCTATGGGCGCGGGCGGATGATGGAAACCTTTGGCGGCATCAGCCGCAGGATGCTCGCCAGCAGCGATCTGCCGCTGGTTATCGGGCACTGACGCCGGGGGGCCTTCCGCCCCCCTCCCCGTCATTGCGAGCGCGGCGAAGCGATCCGGATTGACGACGTGGCGGGCGCAGCGGCGGCGTCCGCCCGATCATGCTGCTGCGGCGAACGCCTGTCCCTGACAGGGTAGCCACAGCCGAGCGCGCAGCCCGCCCTCGGCGCGATTCTCCAGCGTCAGCCGCCCGTCATGCCCCGTCGCGATCGCGCGGGCGAGCGCCAGCCCCAGCCCGGCCCCGCCCGTCTCGCGGCTGCGCGAATTCTCGGCGCGGGTGAAAGGCTCGAACATGCGCTCGATATCCTCGGGCGGAATCCCCGGTCCGTCATCGTCGATCTCGACGACCGCGCCATTCTCCTCAGGCTTCACGCGCACGCGCACCGCGCCGCCATATTTTACGGCATTCTCGATCAGGTTGCGCACCGCGCGGCGCACCAGCGTCGGCCGCATCGTCACGGCCAGCCGGTCGCTTTCCTCGGCGGTCACGTCCACGCCGAGATCATGGAAATCGTCGACCACGCTGTCGACCAGCCCGGGCAGGTCGACGCGCGACGGCTCCTCGCTCGGCCGTCCCAGCCGCGCCAGCGACAATATGTCGTCGAGCGTGCGGTTCATCTCATCGATCGTCGCGGCCATGCGGTCGCGCTCCGCCTCGTCCTCCACCAGTTCGGTGCGCACGCGCAGCGACGCCAGCGGCGTGCGCAGATCGTGCCCGATCGCGCCGAGCATCCGGTCCTTCTCGTCAAGCATCGCGACGAGGCGCGCGCGCATCGAATTGAACGCCGCGATCAGCCGCCTTATGTCGCCCGGCCCTTCCTCGACGACGGGAGGCGCGGGCGCAGAGCTGGTAAAGCCCTCCACCGCCGCGCGCAGCTTGCGCAGGGGGCGCGACAGCCGCCAGACGAACCACACCACCGGCAGCACGATGAAGCCGTAAAGCAGCATCGTCTGAAACAGCAGCCACAACACCACGCCATAATCCTGGCGCGGAAACTGCGCGATCGCCGTCACCCAGCGCGTATCGCCGACCTGCGCCGTCAGGATCAGCGCATTGCTTTTCGGCCCTTCGATCCGGCGCAGCGCGCCGCTCGCGGGATCGCGCACATAGCGGAACTCGCGCCCCATCGCCTCGGCGGCGATCACCTGCCGCGCGGACAGGCCAAGATCGGCGAGCGCCTGGCGCGCGCGCTGCGCCACATCGTCGCGCCGCGTCATTTCCGGGTTGATCGGATTGACCTTGGTTTCCAGTCGCGGCGCAAGCTCGACGCTCGCAGCGGATTCGGATCGCGCGACCGCCTCGGCGAGCCGCGCGATCGCGACCGCCGTCGTCTGCGTGGTGCGCTGGCGCTGGCTGGCGCTCAACTGCAGCCCGAAATTGATCGCCTGCGCGACGAGCAGCGCCAGCGCCACCAGCAGCGCCATCTGGCGCGCGAGGCTGCGGGGCCAGAGCCGCTTCACAGCCGCGTCACGTCTGCGGCCAGCGAATAGCCGCCGCCCCATACCGTCTTGATCAGGGTCGGCGTCTTGGGATCGTCCTCGATCTTGCGGCGCAGGCGGCTGATATGATTGTCGATCGCACGATCGAAGGCGTTGGCCTCGCGCCCCTGCGCCAGATCGAGCAACTGATCGCGGCTCAGCACCTGGCGGGGATGCGTGACGAAGGCCAGCATGATGTTGAACTCGCCGGTCGACAGCGGCACCGTCACGCCCTCGCGGTCCACCAGCGCGCGTTCGCCCGCCTTCAGCATCCATCCGGCGAAGGCGTAGCTTTCGGTATCGGGCGCGCGTTGCTTCACCCCCGCCCCGCCGCGCCCGGCGCGACGCAGGATCACCTTGGCCCGCGCCACCAGTTCGCGCGGCGAGAAGGGCTTCACGACATAATCGTCCGCGCCCATTTCCAGCCCGACGATCCGGTCGGTCTCCTCGGCCATCGCGGTCAGCAGCACGACCGGCGTCTCGCTTGTCTCGCGGATGTGGCGGCACAGGCTCAGCCCGTCCTCGCCCGGCATCATGATGTCGAGGATGACGAGATCGATCGCATAGCCTTTCAGCCTGTCGCGCGCGGCGGCGGCATCGGCGGCCTGCGTCACGCGAAAGCCGTTGCGGGTCAGGTAGGCGGCCAGGGGTTCGCGGATCGATCGTTCGTCGTCGACCAGCAATATGTGCGGCTTCTCGTCCATGCCCCGCCTTTATGCGCCAGAGGTTAATGTAGGGGAAGCGGGAGGAGGCTTTCTGGCGTCGGCGCCGGCCCTCTCCCCCACCCGGCCTCCCACCCAGCGTATCCTCGATGGGAGGCCGGGCGGGGGCGAGGGCCGGCGCCG